>NZ_JBSFVY010000032.1:0-108842 GCF_053592555.1 Streptomyces sp. NPDC002643 | reverse complement strand
CGCTCGAACAGTTCCCACAACTCATCCGGCACCATGCGCTCGACCATCACCACACGGGCAGACTACCCAGCGCGCCAAATGAGACGACGTCTAAGGGGGTGGGGGGTCCCCGCGCCCCTTTTGGGCCTGCGGCCCATTCGCGGTGCGGGGACCGCCGACATGCCCCCTTGGCCGCCCTGGCCTTGGCCTCCCCCGGTCAGGCGGTCGGTGTCAGTGACCTCTCGGGGGTTGTCCGAGACGGTCGGCCGGCCCCCCGCAGTGGAAGCGATGCCGATGAAGACGGTCGAGGAGATGCCTGAAAGGGCGAAGGCCGTGAAGCCCCGGTTTCCGTGGCCTGCGGCCAGGAGTTGGCCGCCGAGCCAGGGGCCGAAGACCGCGCCGAAGCGGCCCATGCCCGAGGTCCAGCCGACCGCTGTGGCGCGGTTCTCGGGGGCGGAGCGGATGGAGACCGTGGCGTAGATCATGGTCTGGGCGCTGTTGAGGAAGACGCCGGTGAGGAAGACGACCAGGAAGGTCACGCCCAGTGGCATGCGGGCGCTGAGCAGGAAGACGCCTGCGGCGGTCAGTGCGAACCAGATCGCCGAGATGCGTGGGGCGCCGAAGCAGTCGGCCGCGCGGCCCGCGACCAGCATGCCCACGATGCCGCCGAGGTTGAACAGGACGACGAAGGTGAGCGCGGAGCCCAGTTCGTAGCCCTCGCCGCGCATCAGGGTGGGCAGCCAGGTGGCGACGCCGTAGACGAGGAGGAGGCCGCCGAAGGAGGCCACCCAGTACAGGAGGGTCTGGGTCCACTCGCCGCCCCGGAAGAGGTTCGCGAGGGAGGTCCAGCGGTCGGCGGGGGTCTTCTTCCCGGTGGTGGGCCAGTTGTTCCGCCTCGTCCAGGCGGCCCTTGGCCACCAGGAAGCTCAGTGACTCGGGCATCAGTTTGGCGAGCACCGGGACGAACAGCAGCGGGGTCACACAGATCCAGAAGGCGGCACGCCAGCCGAGGGGTTCCACGACCCACAGGGCGACGTACGCGGAGAGGATGCCGCCCGCGTGGTGGGCGGTCATCAGCGTGCCGATGGTGAGGGCGGCCCGGCCGCGCGGGGCGTAGTCGGAGACCATGCTGATCGCGGTCGGCAGCAGTCCGCCGAGGCCGATGCCGGCGAGGGTGCGGCCGAGGCCGAAGACGAGGCCGAAGACGCCGACGCCGTTCGCCGTCGCGCAGAGCCCGGAGGCCAGCGAGAAGAGGGCGACACAGGCGACCATCAGCTTCTGGCGGCCGATCCGGTCGGCGACCGTACCGGCGGTCAGCGCACCCCGACAAAGTCAACGTTTTTGTCAACAATCTTGGCGACAGTTAGGTGGCCGGGGTTGGACGTGCGGAACCCGTCAGTCGACCGGTGGGGTGCCGTGGGTGTGGAAGGACTCGATGGTCTTCAGGCCCCATGCCTGGCCCTTGGCGCGCTCGGCCTGGGTCCAGGTGATCAGGGGCCAGTCGGGGGCGAGGACCAGCCGGGTGAGCGGGTTGCACAGCTCGATACGGTTGCCGCCCGGTTCGTAGACGTACAGGAAGAACGTCTGCTGGATGGCGTGCTTGTGCGGTCCGGTCTCGATGAACACGCCCTGATCCAGGCAGAGATCGGCGGCCCTGAGGATGTCCTCACGGGTGTCGGTGGCGAACGCGATGTGGTGCAGGCGTCCGTGCGAGCCGGTCCAGTCCTCGGTGTGGACGACGTCGTACGACTTGTTGGTGAAGGTCAGCCACTGGGCGGCGACCTTGCCGGTGTCGAGGACGATCTGTTCGGTGGGGCGGGCGCCGAGGGCGTCGCGGGTGAAGGCGGCGTTGGCCCGGACGTCGGAGGCGAGGAAGTTGACGTGGTCGAGGCGGCGTACGCCGACACCGTGGCCCGGTTTGGCCTGGGGCTGGTTCTTCAGGCCCGGTTTGAGATCGGCCGGTGCCTCGTACCACTCGCTCTCCCAGTAGAGGGCGATCTCGTGGCCGTCGGGGTCGGTGGTGACGTAGAGGCGGCCGATTCCCGGTTCGTCCTCCACCCAGCGGCCTTCGCGACCCTTGTTCTCCAGTTCCTTCACCCGGCGTCGCAGGGCCTCCTCGGAGGAGGTCCGCAGGGCCGTGCGGCGCGTTCCCGACGTCGTGTGGGCGGTGAGGGTGAGGCTGTGGTGTTCGTAGTCGTCCCAGGTCCTGAGGTAGACCGAGCCGCCGGAGCGGCCGTTCTCGGTGAGGCCGAGGATCTCGGTGAAGAACCAGAGGCTGCGGTCGAGGTCGGGGGTGAGCAGTTCGACATGGCCGAGGTGGGCGATGTCGCCGAGGGGCGGGGTCATCGGTGACTCCTAGGAGGTACGGGAAGGGGGTTCGGCGGGTCGGGGGAAGACCGTGCCGTCGAAGATCTTGCGGGCGGTACGGACGACGGCCGTGCGGCTCGCCCGGGGGGCGCCGTCGGGGCCGTCCGTCACCCGGGTCTCGATGTCGAGGAATCCGGTGGGGTGCTCGATGCGCGATCGGTCACCGGTGGGCGGGAGTTCGGCGATCGACGAGCCCACCGTGCCCTCGATGCGCAGTCCGGCGGCCACGCTCGCGGCGCCGAGGACGCCGATGGAGGTGTGGCAGCGGACGGGGATGAAAGTGCGGGTCGTGATCGCGCCGCCATGTCGGGGCGCGGCGAGGAGGGTGAGTTTGGGGACGGTGGTGTGGGTGACATCGCCGAGGCCCATCACCGTGCCCGCCGCCAGCCTGATGTCGTGGAGTCGGTCGGCCAGGGCCGTGTTCGCCTCCAACTCCTCGGGGCTCTCGTAGCCGGTGACGTCCAGGGCCGCCGCCGGGATCAGTACGGTCGGCATGCCGTTGTCGACGCAGGTGACCTCCGTGCCGGCGGCGATGTCACGGGCGTTCCCGGTGGGCAGCAGGGGGCTGCCGCTCGGGGGGAACTCGATCACCACGGGCGCGGCCGTGCCCGGCACCCCGGAGATCTCGGCGTCGCCGGTGACCGCGATCCGTCCGCCGGGGGTGGGGAAGGTGGCCACGGCGAGGTCACCGGTGTTGAGCATGCGGATGCGTACGGAGGTCTCCGGCTCCCCCGTCGCGACCAGGCCCCGGTCGACCGCGAAGGGGCCGACCCCGGCGAGGAGGTTGCCGCAGTTCTGACGATCGGTCACCTCGGGCTCGTCGACGCCCACTTGGAGGAAGAGGTAGTCCACGTCCGCCTTGGGGTCGGTCGAGGCGGAGACCACGGCGATCTTGCTGGTGAGGGGGTGGGCGCCGCCGAGGCCGTCGATCTGGCGGGGGTCGGGGCTGCCCATGACCCGGAGCAGCAGTGCGTCACGGGCGACCGGGTCGGCGGGCAGGTCTCCGGCGAGGAAATAGGCGCCCTTGGAGGTGCCGCCGCGCATCAGCGTGCAGCGGATGCCTTCGGGCCACCCGGTCATGAGCCGCGTTCCTCGGCCGCGTGCACGAGACGGCCCCGTATGACCGGCCGCCCCCTCATCACCGGCCCGCCCTTCATCACCGGCCGCCCCCTCACGGCCGGCCCTCCCCACCCGCGTACTCCTCGTACGACCGGTACGTCACCCCGACCCGTACAAGGGTCTCGCGCAACCCGTAGCGGTCCAGGCCGAGTTGGCCGTCGAGGAAGGCGGCGCGAGAGGCGGCCTCCTTCTGTTCGCGGGCCTCGGCCGCCTCGGCCACCGCGCCGGCCCGCTCTCGGGGGACGACCACCACTCCGTCGTCGTCGGCGAGGATGACGTCACCGGGGTGGACGGTCTGGCCGCCGATGGCGACGGGCACGTTGACGGAGCCGCCGGTGGCCTTGACGGTGCCCTGGGCGCTGACGGCGGCGGCCCAGGCGGGGAAGTCCATCGCGCGGAGTTCGGCGGTGTCGCGGACACCGGCGTTGATGACGAGGCCGCGTACGCCTCGGCGCCCGAGGGCGGTGGCGAAGAGTTCGCCGAACATGCCGTCGGTGGAGGGCGAGGTGGTGGTGACGACCAGGATGTCGCCCTCGCCGCACTGCTCGACGGCGGCGTGGATCATCAGGTTGTCGCCGGGCCAGGAGAGCACGGTGACGGCGGTGCCCGCGACCCGCGTGTCCTGCTGGATCGGGCGGAGGTGGGTGCCGAGGAGTCCGGTGCGGCCCATGGCCTCGTGGACGGTGGCGACGCCGTACCGTCCGATCGCCTCGACGTCCTTGGCGTCCGCCTTCGGCGGGTTGGTGACGATCACTCCGGCCATCAGTCCAGCACCCCCGTGACCTGCGGGTAGGGGCGCATGTACGCCTCGGCCATGGTCCTGTGGGCGAGGCCCAGGTTGGGGCCCGCGTTGCGCTTGAGCTGGACTCCTCGGCGTACGGCGAGGTCGGTGTAGTAGTCCCACAGGTGCTGTTGGGCGCCCAGGCACTCCATGGCCTTGCGCTTGGTGTCCCAGACCTCGGTGATGTCGAGGAGGACCTGGGGCCTGAAGCCGCACATCTCGGGCTGGTGGGGTTCGAAGAAGAAGACCGGCGGGGCGCCGATGATCTCGCCCTCGGCGGGGTAGCCGATGGCCTGGGCGAGCACGCGGGCGTCGAGGGCGAGACGGGCGGCGGCGGGGTGGTCGCCGTTGTAGGGGTCCTCCAGGGGGTGGGTGAGGACGACATCCGGCTGGGCCGCGCGGTATACGGCGACCAGGCGGTCGGTGAGTTCGGGGGTGCCGATCAGCGGGTAGTCGCCGGCGTCGAAGAAGAGGATCTCGGCGCCGAGGGTGCCGGCCGCCCGCTCGGCCTCGTCCCTGCGGATCGCCTTGATCTCGTCCAGCCGCTTGCCCTCGCGCCAGGCCTTCGCGGACTCGCCGCGCTCGCCGAAGGTGAGGCACGCGATGGTGACCTTCTCCCCGCGTGAGGCCGCCAGGGCGATGGCGCCGCCGGCCCTCCACACGAAGTCCCCCGCGTGCGCGGTGATGACCAGCGTCGATCGTGGGGGACGGGCTGGACCGGCTGGACGTGGTGGAGCGGGGGTGGCGGCGGACGCCGTGCCGTCGGTCATCGGCCTCAATCACTCCTTTTCAGGCTCGGTTCGCCTCCGGGGTGCTGGAGCCTGTGTCGAGAGCCCGATCGTGCTCGACCTTTCGGGCCTCCGCGCGTTCGGGCTCTCGACACAGCCGCACCCCTTCGGCTCACTCGCCGCGGTGTACGGACCTGTTGGCCCACCTCGGAGGGGCGTGGTGTGCGTTGTGGCGGAGTTATTCGCGCAGCGCCGCGATCACGCTCGTGAGGTGGGCGCGGACGGCCGCCTCGGCCGCCTGCGGGTCCCTGGCCCGGATCGTGTCGATCATGGCCAGGTGTTCACCCAGGGAGTGCTGGGGCCGTCCGGGCCGCAGCGCGAGCTGGAAGCGGTGGCGGACCAGTTGGGCGTTGAGCCGCTCCAGCAGTTCCACCGCGACCCGCTGACCGGAGATCTCCCGGATGCGGGCGTGGAGCCGCTGGTTCAGCTCGGAGTACGTCACCGGTTCGCCGTCGGCGACCGCCTTGGTCATGGCCGTACCGATGTCGGCCAGCTCGGCCAGCTGGTCGTCGGTGGCCAGGGCCGCCGCCTTCGCCGCGCACAGCCCTTCCAGGGCCATACGGCACTCGCTGATGGCGACCGCTTCCTCCACGGTCACCACCCGCACCCGCGAGCCCCGGTTACGAATCCGTTCGACCAGTCCTTCGGCCTCCAGATCGATCAGTGCCGCGCGGATGCTGGCCCGTGTCACACCGAACTGCTCGGCGAGTTCGTTCTCCACCAGCCGCTGTGCCGGTGCCATCTCGCCGTGCAGGATCGCCTGCCGCAGCTTCGCCAGCGCGAGCCGCTTGGCCTGCTCTCCGGTGCCCGGACGGGCTTCCTCCCGCATCGTGCCCTCCCTGAGTGAGTGCCTGTCGAACGTAAATCTAGGCCAACAGAATTGTCAACAATTTTGTTCTCATGGAGGGCGCGCTGTCAGACGGCTGTGCGCACCGGAAGGAGCAGCGCCGAGGGGTGCTCGGGGTCGTGGTGGACCTTCTGGTCGGCGGCGCGCAGGGTGGTGGCGGTGGCGAGGGGTTCGCCGGTGCCGGGGTTGCGGGCGTAGCGCGGGAAGGCACCGGAGGAGACCTGGACGCGGATACGGTGACCGCGCCGGAAACGGTGGGCGGTGGGCCAGAGCCGGACGGTGGCGCGGGTCGGTTCGTCGGCACCGGTCAGGCTGGTCAGACCGTCGCACACATTGGTCGAACGGCCCTTGGTGTCGACCTCGCAGAGCCGGACGAAGACATCGGCGTACGGCAGGCTGGAGCGGAACCAGATCTCGGCGCCCACCTCGCCGACGGCCTCGACGTCCTCGTCCAGGACGGGGGTGGTGTAGGTGAGGACGTCGGGGCGGGCCTCCAGCTCCGTGTTGTCGACGCGCCCGGCGCCCGGGGGCATGGCCACACCGCCGACGGAGGGGGTGGGGTCGGCCGGGTCGTAGCGATAGCCGTCGGGGGCCGAGGCGGCAGGCGGTTCCACCGCCAGCCCTCCCCCGGGCTGGAGGTGGAAGCGCCGCTCCTCGTACCCCTTCGGCGGCCAGGACGCGAAGTCGCGCCATGCCTCCTCGCCCGTGACATACAGCCGTACGGGGGCGCGGTCCGGGGGCCGTTCGCCGCGTGCGTGGGCGAGTCCGAACTCGATGGCCTCGCAGGCGAGGGTGTTGTCGAAGGTGGTGTGCGTCCAGGGTCCGATGGTCAGCCGGGCCTCGCGGCCGGCCGCCTGGAGGGTGGTGAAGTCCCGTATCTGGCCGGGCAGGAAGATGTCGTACCAGCCGCCGATGGAACTGACCGGCACGGTCACCTCGGCCACCCTCTTCCGGTGGTCCATGGGCGCCCAGTACGGATCGTCGGCGTCATGGGCGAGGATCGCCTGGAGGTACTCGGAGCGCTCGCCGAGCGCGGCGACATCGGCGTCCGCGAGGGGCAGGGTGTCCAACGCCCGGCGGATTCCCTTGAGTTCGAGGGGTTGGCGGAGCATCGCGAACGGGCGTTCCTGTTTGGCGATCATCGCGCCCCAGCCGAACGGCGTCTGGAGCGACTTCCCGTCCCCGCGCAGGAACTCCAGGCTCAGCGCCGACTCCGTCATATGCGGGATCATCGCCTTGACCTGCGGCGGGACCCGGTCGGCCACCGCCCACTGCACATAGCCCATATAGCTGGTGCCGACGAGCACGATCGCGCCGCCGAACCAGGGCTGTTCGACCAGCCACTCCAGTGTGGCGAGCCCGTCCTCGCGTTCCTGTCGCATCGGGTCGAAGGTCCCGCCGGAGCCGAAGCCGCCCCGGGTGCTCTGGATCAGCACCTGGAACCCCCGCTCGGCGAGCGGCCGCACCGAGCCCAGTGCCACCACGCCCCGCCTGCCGTACGGGCAGCGGATCAGCGCGGTCGGCAGGTCGTCGCCGCCGTTGCGTGGCCTCCAGCGGTCGGCGAGCAGATCGACTCCGTCGGGCATCGGGACCCGGAGGTCCTTCTCGACAACGAGGTCCCGGGTGAGGGGCGGGGGCAGCTTCAGGGCGCGCTGGATGAGATGACTGAGCGGATTCACGGACGATGCTCCTCCTCGTACGAGGCCGGGGCGGGTCGGCCCATCGTGGTGTGCACCACCGGTGCAAGCCGCAGCAGGCGGTCGGTGAACTCCTCGGGGTCGAGCGGGTCTTCGCCGTCCACGACCCATTCGTTGACGACCGCCGAGGCTCCGCCGGTCAGGAAGGTGGCGAGTCCGTCGATCAGCTCCGGGTCGAGGTCGGCGCCGTACCGCTGTCGTACGACCTCCCGGTTGACCGGGGCGATCAGTGCGATGAGTGCCTTGTTGAAGGCGAACGCGCAGGCCCCGATCAGCATCACGCGGTAGAACGCGCGGTGTTCGGCGAAGTGCCGTGCCATGGCGAGGACCCCGGCACGCTCGGGCACGCCCTCCGAGGTGTACGCCGGGCCCTGCAACAGCTCTCGCCGGACCAGGTCCAGCCCCGCCTCCAGCAGCAGCCCGTCACGGTCGCCGAACTGCTGGTACAGCACCTGTCGGCTGACATCGGCGGCCTCGGCGAGGTCGGAGACGGGGATGGCGGTCGTGCCCCGCTCGGTCACCAGGTCGAGCGCGGCACGCATGAGGGAGGACCGGGAACGGCGGACCCGGCGGTCCAGGCGTGGTTCGGACGTCATACCGAAGATAATGGACACCTGTTAATAAATGAGCAAGTGTTCAGAAGGGACGTTCAGCGCCGGGGCACGCTCATGCTCAGCGCGTTCGCGGCGACGACCGCGCCGATGGCGGCCCATTCGATCCACCCGAGGCCCTCGCCGAGCATGATCCAGCCGACGAGGGCGGCCAGGACCGGGTTGACGCTCATGAACAGGCCGAACGCCCGGGTCGGCACCCGGCGGAGGGTGAACGCGTCACCGAGGTACGGCACCGCCGAGGCGAGCACACCGGCGGCGATCGCGGAGGCGACGGCCCCGGCGGTCGGCGGCCGATGGATCACCACGACGACGCCGACCGGCAGGAAGGCGAGCGCCGAGAGCAGCGCGGCCGCGGCGGAGCCCTGCGCGCCGGGGATACGGCGGCCGACGGTGCGGTTGAGCAGGATGTACGACGCCCAGCAGACCGCGGCGAGGAGGCCCAGGCCCATGCCGAGGTAGTCGGTGGACACCTGGGGGCGCATCAGGGTCACCACGCCCAGCGCGGCGGCCAGTGCGCAGGCGGCGTCCACGCGGCGGCGGGAGCCGGCGAGGGCGATGGCGAGCGGGCCGAGGAACTCCAGGGTCACCGCGAGGCCCAGACCGACGCGGTCGATCGCGGTGTAGAGCGACAGGTTCATCGTCCCGAAGACCAGTGCGAGCAGCACCACCGGCCACCACTGGCGCGCGGTGAAGGACCGCAGCCGGGGGCGGGCCACGGCCACGAGGACGAGCGCGGCGACATACTGCCGTACCGCCACGACCCCCACGGGCCCGAGCACCGGGAAGGCGAGCGCGCCCAGCACGGCCCCGACCTGGTTGGACACACCGCAGCCGACCATGGTGACGACGCCGGCGAGTCGCGCCCCCGAGGCCGAATCGGGGGCCGGGGCAGACTCCAGGGCCGGAGCCGGAGCGGAAACCGGGGCCGGGGCCGGAGCCGGAGCGGAAGCCGAGATCGGGGCCGCGGCGGAAGCCGAGATCGGGGCCGGTGCGGGAGCCCGGATCGTGTCTGCGGCGGGGTTGGCGATGGAGGCGTCCATGAGCCGAGCGTGCGCCGGGAGCCCGGTTGCGCAAAATGCATTCCGCGCCGCCTCTATACGCTGGAGTCATGGACGGCACGGCCAGCACCGACAAGCCCCTCGGCGACATCGAACTCCGTCAACTGCGCTGCCTGGTCGCGATCGTCGACGAGGGCACCTTCACCGATGCCGCGATCGCTCTCGGGGTCTCCCAGGCGGCGGTGTCCCGCACGCTGGCCTCGCTCGAACGGGCCCTCGGCGTACGGCTGTTACGGCGGACCTCGCGGGAGGTGGCCCCGACACCGACCGGTTCGCGGGTGGTGGCGCACGCGCGGCGGGTGCTCGGCGAGGTCGGCGAGCTGGTCCGGGAGGCCGCCTCCGGTCATGCCCGGCTGCGGATGGGGTACGCCTGGTCGGCGCTCGGGCGGCACACCGTGGACTTCCAGCGTCGCTGGGGGGCCGCGCACCCGGAGACGGATCTTCAGCTCGTACGGGTCAACTCCCCCACGGCGGGGCTCGCGGAGGGTGCCTGCGATCTAGGGCCTGTCATTTGGATCACGCCTGGGCCGCGGGGTGTGGCACGCACTCCCCCACTGCCTTAAGGGCGTGGGGGGACCCCCAGCGGCGTTGTCGTCGGTTGCCAACTCCCCCACGCTCGGCTTCGCTCGCGCGGGAGGGACCCCCATCGCGTTGACGCCCTCCTCCGCCTTGCAGCTGCACGCACCACACCCCGCTCACCGGCAGCCACCAAGGCGCCGTAGCCCGAAGCCGGCATGATCCAAACGACAGGCCCTAGCCGTGGTGCGCAGGGCCCTGGACGACCGCCGGTTCGACGCGGCGATCGTGGGGCTGGAGCGGCGGCTGTGCGCGATGGCCGCCGACGATCCGCTGGCCCGGCGCCGCTCGGTGCGGCTGGCCGATCTGAGCGGGCGCACGCTGTTGATCGACCGCAGGACGGGAACGACCACGGCCGAGCTGTGGCCGCCCGGCTCCCGGCCGACGACCGAGGAGTCGCACGACGTGGACGAGTGGCTCACGGCGATCGCCACCGGCCGGGTCGTCGGGGTCAGCCCGGAGTCCACGGCCCACCAGTACCGGCGGCCCGGTGTCGTCCACCGGCCGGTGCGCGACGCCGAGCCCATCGCCGTACGGCTCGCCTGGTGGCGGGACGATCCGCATCCCGCCACCCGGGCCGCCATCGAACTGCTGACGGCGCTCTACCGCTCCGGCTGAGCCCCCGCGCCCGCCTTCGGCGTCAGCCTCAGCACCGTTCCCTCGCCGTTGGCCGACAGGACGAGGGTGCCGTCCGGGGCGGCGGCCAGACCCGCGAAACGGCGGGCCACACCGGGCATACCGGCCGCGAACAGTGCCGGTTCGGCGCGGGGGACGACACCCGGCGGCGGTCCGACCGGCAGGTCCTCGGCGTCGATCCGCCGCTCCCCCGTGGTGAGGGAGATCGCGGTCAGCCTGCGCTGTTCGGTCTCCACCGCGAACAACTCCTCGCCCAGGACGGCCAGTCCCTGCGGTGCGCCGAGCCCGTCCGCGACCACGACCGTCTTGCCGCCCTCGTCGATCCGCAGCACCGTTCCGAGGCGCTCCTCGCTGACGTAGGCCCTCCCGTCGGCGTCGAAGGCCACGTCGGTCGGCCGGTCGAGACCTTCGGCGAGCACGGTCACGCTTCCGGCCCCGCCGTCACCGTCACCGCCGCCTTCGCCTATGGCCACCACCCGGCCTGCGCCCGCCTCGGCGACCACGAGCGCGCCGTCCGGTCCGACCGCGATACCGATCGGCCGGTCCAGCCCCCGTGCCCGCTCCCGGCTGGTCCCCGTCCGCGGGTCGTACGTCTGGACGTTCCCGAACTGCGAGGTGTAGTGCAACGATTGGCCCTCGGCGGCGATGCCGTGGGCGAACGGCAGCAGAAGGTGAGTGACGGGCTCATCGTCGTCCGTCGCCGCCGGGCTCGCCAGGCGGTAGTGGTCGGCCGCGTACACGGTGCCGCCGAGGTCGACCGTCACCCCGTAGGGGCCGTCGAAGCCGCGCGGCACGAGGTCCCGGGTGCGGCCGTCGGGGTGCAGTTCGGTGATGCCGCCGGCGGAGTAGCTGGAGACGAACAGGCGGTTCTCGTTGTCGAACGCCCCGTTGTCCAGGCCCTTGAGCCCACTGGTGATCAGCTCGCGGGTACCGGAGCCGTGCAGGTCGATACGGGTGACGATGCCCTCGACGCCCCGGGAGAGGACGTGCAGGACACCGCCCTGGTCGAAGCGCACGGCCACCGGCATGTGGACGTCGTCCGCGACCATCTCGGGTGCCCCGCCGTCCGGCGGTATCCGCCAGACCTGGCCCGTCTGGAGCGGGTTCCGGCCGCCCATCATGTGCGGGTAGTACAGGTGTCCGTCGGGGCCGCGCTGCATGGCGTTGCCGAGAGCGAGGCCCCGGGTGAGGACGACTGGGTCGCCGCCGTCCGGGAACAGCTCCAGCAGCCGGCCGTCGGGCTTCATCTCGTTGACGAAGAGCCGGTCGCCGATACAGGTGATGCCGTTGGGGTTCTGGATGTCGTCCGAGACGAGGCTGTACTCGCCCGCCGTGCTGCGCCGCCACACCCGGCCCGGCACCAGGTCGGCGATGTACATCGAGCCGTCCGCGCCGAAGGCGAGGTCGTCCGGCGACCGCACCGGGCCGTCCATCGGTACGACGATCTCGACGTCGCCGGTGGCCGGGTCGACGGCGCTGATCTGCCCGGCGAGGAACTGGGCGACATAGAGCCGGCCGTCGGGGCCGAAGGCGACACCGTTGGAACCCCACAGCGGATTGGGCGGGTTGAGCCTGCGCGCCTGCCAGCGGTCGCTGGTGGTGCGCGGTGCGCCGGTCGCGTCGAGGTCGAACCGGCTGGGCCGTCGTGTGCTCATCTCCTTCCCGCCCCTACCGGTCGGCCTCGACGAGGACATCGTCCATACCGCCGTCCTCGCGCCAGCGCCGCAGCAGCTCGTGGAAGGCGACCGGCCCGTCCCCGTACGACTCGCTGCGCTCGCGCGGTCTGCCCTCGTTGTTGTAGTAGCCGGGGGTGCACTCGGCCTGGAACGTGTACAGGTCGGCGGCCTTCTCGCGGATGGTGGCCACCCAGGCGTCCACGGCCTCGGCGGTCGGCTCGACGTACTTGGCCCCGCGTTTGACGGCCTCGGCGACGACCTTGCCGACGTGGATCGACTGCTGGTCGAGGATGTGGACGTAGTTCACGGCGCTGGCGTTCTGCATCGGGCCGAGCTGGAAGAGGTTGGGGAAGCCATGGCTGTAGAAGCCGTGGAGGGTCTTCGGGCCTGCGGTCATCCAGGACTCCAGCAGACCGACCCCGTCGCGGCCGTACGCGGGGAGCCGGCCGGACAGCAGCCCCGAGACACCGACGTCGAAGCCGGTGGCGAAGATGATGCAGTCGACCTCGTACTCGACTCCGCCGACGACGATCGCGTCCTCGGTGATCCGCTCCACGCCATGGGTGTCGGCGGTGTCCACCAGGGTGACGTTGGGGCGGTTGAAGGTCTGGAGGTAGGTGTCGCTGAAGGCGGGCCGCTTGCACATGTAGCGGTACCAGGGCTTGAGTTTCTCGGCGGTCTCCGGGTCCTCGACGATTCGCTCGACTCGGGCCCGCAGCTCGTTCATCTTCTGGAAGTCGGCGATCTCGTAGGCGCGTTCGCGCTCCTCGGCCGGGGTGTCGGCGTAGGCGTCGCTCGGGATGAGCTTCTCCTGGAGGCGGGCGCTGCTGGTCCAGCCGTCCTTGACCAGGTCCTCCTCGACCCGGATGCCGGTGACCGTCTTCAGGAAGTTGTCCATCCGGCGCCGCTGCCAGCCGGGGGTGAGCGTCTTCGCCCACTCCTCGTCGGTGGGTGCGTTGCCGCGTACGTCGACGGAGGACGGGGTGCGCTGGAAGACATACACATGTGCGGCGTCGGCGCCGAGGTGCGGGACGACCTGGATGGCGGTGGCGCCGGTGCCGATGACGGCGACCTGCTTGTCGGCGAGCCCCGTGAGGCCGCCGTTCGCGTCGCCGCCGGTGTAGTCGTAGTCCCAGCGGCTGGTGTGGAAGGTGTGGCCCCGGAAGGTCTCGATACCGGGGATGCCGGGGAGTTTGGGCTGGCTGAGCGTGCCGCTGGAGGTGACGACATAGCGGGCGCGCATCCGGTCGCCGCGGTCGGTGGATACGGTCCACTCCGACTCGGCCTCGTTCCAGCGCAGTTCGGTGGCGACGGTCTGGAAGCAGGCGTCGCGGTAGAGGTCGAAGTGGCGTGCGATGGCCCGGGTGTGCTGGCGGATCTCCTCGCCCGGCGCGTACCTCCACTTCGGGACGTAGTCGAGTTCTTCGAGCAGCGGCAGATAGATGTACGACTCGATGTCGCAGTGGATGCCGGGGTAGCGGTTCCAGTACCAGGTGCCGCCGAAGTCGGCGCCCTTCTCGATGATCCGGATCGTGTCCAGTCCGGCCTGCCGCAGCCGTGCCCCGGCGAGCAGTCCGCCGAAGCCGCCGCCGATGACGATGGCGTCGACCCGGTCGTGGAGGGGGTCCCGGGTGAGTTCGGAATCGGCGTAGGGGTCCTCGTCGTAGGAGCCGAACTCGCCGGCCATGCCCTGGTACTGGCGGTTGCCGTCGGGGCGAATCCGGCGGTCGCGTTCGGCCCGGTAGCGGGCGCGCAGCGCGTCGAGGTCGAAGCCCGGGTCCTCGGCGCCGGGAGAGGCGGGAGAAGGGGTCGGGGTGTGGGGGGCGGACATCGTGGTCCTCTCTACGGTCGGCGGGGTACGGTCTCGCGCCACTCGGCGCCGGTGGCGATGGCCTGGCGCCACTGCCGGATGGCCTTGGGGGGCATACCGACCGCGAGGGCGCCGGTGACCCGGTCCCCCGCGCGGTAAACGGCCACGAAGCGGCGTTCGGAGAGATCCCCGTCGACGACGGCGACCTCGTCGTGGCCGCGCAGATGGCCGTACGCCTGCACCTTCATGTCGTACTGGTCGGACCAGAAGTACGGAACGGGCGCGAACGGCTTGCGGGCCTCGGGGTTGAGGAGGTTGCGGGCGGCGGCCATGCCCTGTTCGGCGGCGTTGGTGCGATGCTCGATGCGCATGGAGGTGCCGAAGAGCGGGTTGTACCAGCGGGCGACGTCGCCCGCCGCGTAGACGTTCTTCGCGGCCTCGCAGTACTCGTCGCAGACCACGCCGTCGCCGATGGAGAGGCCGCTGTCCGCGAGCCACTCGGTGTTGGGCAGCGAGCCGATGGCGACCAGCACCTCGTCGGCCTCGACGATCTCGCCGTCGGCGAGCCGTACGCCGTCCTCGGTGACCTCGGTGACGGTGACCCCGGTGCGCAGATTCACGCCGTGGTCGAGATGGGCCCGGGAGAGCACGGCGCCGACCTCCTCGCCGACCGCGTGGGCCAGGGGCACCGGTGCCGGTTCGAGGAGGGTCACCTCGGCGCCGAGCCGCCAGGCCACGGCCGCGGCCTCCGCGCCGAGGAACCCGGCGCCGACCACGACCAGCCGCCGCCCCGGCCTCAACCGCTCCCGGAGCGTCAGCGTGTCCTGAAGGGTGCGCAGCACATGCGCCCCCTCACCGGGCAGCCTGCGCGGTCGTACGCCGGTGGCGATGACGAGTCCGTCGTACGGCACCGTCGAGCCGTCGGCGAGCCTCACCTCACGGGCCGTGAGGTCGAGGCCGGTGGCGGCGGTGCCGAGGCGCAGGTCGAGGTCGAGGGCATCGAGGTCGGACGGCTGGCGCAGGGTCAGCCGGTCGATGTCCCACTCGGCGGCGAGGAGTTGCTTGGACAGCGGGGGCCGGTCGTACGGGGCGTGCGGTTCGTCGCCGACGAGGGTGAGGGTGCCGGTGTGGCCCTCCCGGCGCAGGGTCTCGGCCGCCGCGAGTCCGGCGGCCGAGGCCCCGACGACCAGGATGCGGTTCACTCGCCGACCAGCCGGATCGCGGCGGCCGGGCAGATGGCGATGGCCTCCTGCACGCCGTCCATCAGGTCGGGGGCGGGGTGCTCCTCCAGCAGGATCGCGACACCGTCCTCATCCCGCTGATCGAAGACCTCGGGGGAGGCCATCACGCACTGCCCCGACGCGACACACTTCGGTTCGTCCAGTTCCACACGCATGGGTTGCTCCTTGGTTCTTGAACTCGGTGGGGGGAGTGTCACCAGGTGACGGGCAGGCACTTGACGCCGTAGGTGGTGCCCGTGTGGTTGAACGCGAGCTGGTCGAGCGGGGCGGCCGGGCGCAGGGTGGGGATGCGCCGGTAGAGGGTGCCGTAGACGACCTGGAGTTCCAGCCGGGCCAGGTTCTGACCGAGGCACTGGTGGGGGCCGTAGCCGAAGGCGTTGTGCTGGCGGGCGGGGCGGCTCAGGTCCAGTCGCCCGGCCTCGGGGAACGCCTCCGGGTCCCAGTTGGCGGCCTGAAGGTCGAACAGGAGGCCGTCGCCCTTGCGGATGACCTGGCCGTCGATCTCGATGTCGTCCTTGGCGACCCGGCGCAGACCCGAGTGCACGATGGAGAGGTAGCGCAGGAGTTCGTCGACGGCGTTCGCGACGACCTTCGGGTCCTCGGTCTCGCGCAGTACGGCGAGCTGGTCGGGGTGTTCGAACAGGGCGAGCGTGCCGAGGCTGATCATCGTCGCGGTGGTCTCGTGCCCGGCGATCAGCATGGCCACGCCCATGCTGACGGCCTCCTCGGGGGCCATCTCACCGGCCTTGACCTTGCCGGCCATCTCCGACAGCACGTCATCGGCCGGCTCGGCGAGCTTCTTCTGGAACAGGGCGCCCATGTAGTCGCCCAGCGCGCGGCCGGCCACGGCCGCTTCCTCCGCCGTGAGCGAGCTGTCGAGGACGCGGTTGCTGTTCTCCTGGAACAGCTCGTGGTCCTCGTACGGCACGCCCAGCAGTTCGGCGATGACCAGCGACGGCACGGGCAGGGCGAGCGCGGTGAGCAGGTCGGCCGGGTTGGGGCCGGCGAGCATGGTGTCGAGCAGGTCGTCGACGATCTTCTGCACGGCGGGCCGCATGGCCTCGATCCGTTTGACCAGGAACGGCGCGTTGACCGAGCGGCGCAGTCGGGTGTGCTCGGGGGCGTCGGTGTTGGTGATGAGTTTCGGGGTGTGCGGGGCGATGTCCGCACGGTGGGCGTTGACGTGGGGGAAGTCCGGCTCGTGGTCGTCATTGCTGACGCGCGGGTCGGTCAGCAGGGTCCGCTGGTCGGCGTGACGGGTGATCAGCCACGGTGTACTGCCGTTCCAGATCCTGACCCTGGTGATCGGCCGCTCTCCGCGCAGCGCGTCCACG
Source organism: Streptomyces sp. NPDC002643 (assembly GCF_053592555.1). Lineage (NCBI taxonomy): Bacteria > Bacillati > Actinomycetota > Actinomycetes > Kitasatosporales > Streptomycetaceae > Streptomyces > Streptomyces sp. NPDC002643. The sequence goes on along the minus strand of NZ_JBSFVY010000032.1, from coordinate 92,319 downwards.
GCCGGCGGCGGGGCGAGCGGACAGGCCGTCGCCCGGGGCATCGGATACTCGGGAACCGGCGCGGTGGCGTCGGACGCGGGGCCGGTCAAGGTGTCGGCCATGTCTCTCCTCGGTGGTGGGGGGCTCCGATGGGGCGGAGCGCCGGGGTGACGTGCTTCGCGGTCTCGATGAACGCATGCAAACAAGGGGAACTGACGGCTCCCGGTCAGTTGCCTGACAGAAACCTGACGTGACCTGGATCACCTCCTGCGGGGATGCGGTCACCGGCCTGTCCGAGCCAGTAGCCGAAGCCGCGGCGGGTCTGGATCAGCGGTGGCCCCTGCTGGTCCACCTTGCGGCGCAGCCGTGACACCAGTTGCTCGATGGCGTTGTCGCCGTGGAAGTCGCCCCACACGAACCGGCCGATCTGCTCCTTGGACAGCACCGTGTGGGCGTTGACCAGGAGATAGCGCAGCAGTCGGTACTCGGCGGGGGTGAGGTTCAACACGCGGCCCGCGCGCAGTGCCTGGCAGGCGCAGTCGTCCAGGGTCAGGTCGTGGTAGGCCAGTTCGCTGTGCGGCCGGGCGGGCTGTCTGCCGCGCAGCAACATCTGGGCGCGGGCGAGGACTTCGGCGATCCGGAAGGGCTTGGTGACATAGTCCTTCTCGCCGAGGCCGAGTTCGGGCAGCAGCCTGCCGAGCGACTCGCTCACCGTCAAAAAGAGTACGGGCGGGACGTGGAGGACGGTCGAGCGTTCCCTGCCGACGCGTTCCAGGTCCACGACCGCCAGGTCCATCACCACCAGGTCGAACCGCTGCTCGCCCAACTGCCCCACGGCCTCCCGGCCGGTCTCCACCAGACAGATGCGGTAGCCCGCCAACTCCAGGGTGGTGGAGAGCAGTTCGGCGATCTGCGGGTCGCCCACGACGATCAGGACGTGCTGCCCCGCGCCTCGGGGAAGCGACGGTTTGTCGCTGACAGTGCCGTACATGGATAAGACCATTCGTTAGCTCACTCTTCACGGGGCGGCCTGCGGTGAGGCGGGCCTGGCCTGACGAACGGGGTGACGGCCACGGGATCGAAGACGCGTCGCGGACGGGTCGGCCGTGGGGCGGGGGGGGCGACCGGGGCGGTAGGGGTTCGAGGGGGGCGGTTGGGCGATCCGCGGGTCGCCCTTGAGGGCGCGGTACTGCGGGTCGCTCTTAGGGTGCGGGGCCAGGGCCGCCCTTGCGGGGCGGCGCGGGGGCCGCCCTTGCGGGGCGACTTCGGGGGACGGTTCGGCATTCGCCGCCCCGCCAACTCGGCACCCCGCCCCCGGCACCCCACCACCGCACACCGGCCGATCGACCCGTCAGCCGACGCCGGATGGACCGGTGTCGGTGTCGGTCTCCCGACCCTCCTCGACCGCGTACGCGAGGAACACCTCCACCATCCGCCGGAACAGCGCGGAGAGTTGGCGGATCTGGTCGGGTGACCAGTCGGCGAGGGCCACTCCCATGCCGATGGCGCCGGCCTGCCGGATGCGGTCGATGGCCCGCTGCCCGAGGGGCGTGAGCCGGATGCGCTGGGCGCGACGGTCGCCGGGGTCGGTGACCCGCGTCAGATGGCCCGACCTCTCCAACCGCTTCACCTGGCGGGTGACATGGGAGGCCTCGACGTCGAGCCGGTCGGCCAACTCCCCCGGCCGCAAGGGCTCGGAGTCGGCGACCTGTCGCATCAGGGCCACGGCCGCGCGGTCCAGCGGCACTCCCGCGAGGGCCATCAGACGCTCGTGCCGACGGGCTCTGGTACTCAGATAGGTGATCTGGGTCAGAGCCCGTTCGATCTCGATCACTTCCGGGGAGGCGGGGACGGCCGCCGGCGGCGATGGGGGCATGTGCATCACCTAACCACAGTCGATTGCTTGACTCAAGTAAGTCACATATGCTTGCCTAACTCAAGTAGCCGGGTGGTGCGAGCGAATCGCCCCCGGCCCAGATGCCCCCGACGAAGGAGCAGTTCATGAGCAGCATCGGTCTCGACGGCCGCAGTGTCGTCGTCACGGGCGCGGGTTCCGGTATCGGTCGCGCCGCGGCCCTGAAGTTCGGCGCGGCGGGCGCCAAGGTCGTGGTCGCCGACATCGACCAGGACGCCGCCGACGAGACGGTCAAGGAGATCGAGCAGGCCGGCGGCACCGCCCTCGCGGTCGTCGGCGACCTCAGCGACCAGACGGTCGTCGACCGGGTCGTCGAGCGGGCCGTCGACTCCTTCGGCGGGCTGGACGTCCTGGTGAACAACGCCGGGATCATGGACCGGATGTCGGCCCTCGCCGATGTCGACGACGCCGAGTGGGAGCGGGTCATCCGGGTCAATCTGACCGCGCCGTTCCTGCTGACCCGGGCCGCCCTGCCGCACATGCTGAAGGCGGAGCGGGGGGCCATCGTCTTCACCGCCTCCGAGGCCGGACTGCGCGGCAGCGCCGCCGGTGCCGCCTACACCGCGTCCAAGCACGGTGTGGTGGGCCTGGTGAAGAGCCTGTCGGTGATGTACCGCAAGCAGGGCATCCGCGCCAACGCCATCGCCCCGGGCCCGACCATGACCAACATCAAGGTCGACGCCGACCAGTCGGCACACGGCCCGTCGGTCATAGGCGGGCTGATAGGCGCCAACATCGGCCGGCTCGGCAGTGCCGAGGAGCAGGCCGACGCGATCGTCTTCCTCGCCTCCGACGCCGCCGCGTTCGTCAACGGTGTGGTGCTGCCGGTCGACGACGCGTGGGCCGCCGTCTGACGGTTCGGCCCTCCGCACACCTCCTTCTTCCAGTACGCCGGGCCCCGCTCCGTCCCGCGGGGCCCGGCGTGCTCACCCCCCAGAAAGCGAGTCCCTCCATGGCGACGATGAAGTCCGTCCGCACCGCCGGTGTCGGCAAGGTCGAGGTCGTGGACGTCGAGCGTCCCGTACCCGGCCCCAAGGACGCGCTCGTACGCGTCCGCGCCTGCGGTATCTGCGGTACCGACGTCACCTTCCTGCACATGGGCGGTATGCCCGCCCGCGCCCACCTGGGCGGAGAGCTGGTGCCGGTGCCGCTCGGCCACGAACCCGCCGGTGAGGTCGTCGAGGTCGGCGCCGAGGTCTCGGAGCTGAAGGTCGGCGACCGGGTGGTGGTCAACCCGCAGGACGCGCCGACCGGCATCATCGGCTGTGGCGGACAGTACGGCGCCATCAGTGAGTATCTGCTCATCGAGAACGCCGAGATCGGCAGGAGCGTGGCCGTGTTCCCCGACACGGTGCCCTTCGACGTGGCCTCGCTCAACGAGCCGATGGCCGTCGCCCGGCACTGCGTCAACCGCTCCGAGGCCGAGCCGGGCGACAAGGTCGTGGTGTTCGGTGCCGGGCCCATCGGTCTCGGCGCGGCGATCTGGCTGAAGCTGCGCGGTGTGGAGCACGTGGTCGTCGTCGACGTCATCCCCTCCCGGCTGGAGAAGGCACTGGCCGTGGGCGCGGACGCCGTGATCGACTCCGCCGAGGAGGACGTCGCCGCCCGGCTGACCGAGTTGCACGGGCAGTCCGCCAACGCGCTCGGCCAGCCCCGGCCCGGCACCGACATCTACATCGACGCCGCCGGTGTCGCCGCCGTCTTCAACACCGTGGTGGGCTCGGCGAAGTGGGGCGCGAAACTGGTCATGGTCGCCGTGCAGAAGAAGGGCACGGAGATCGACCTCGGCGGCATGCTGCGCAGCGAGCTGACCCTGGTCGCCTCGCAGGGCTACCCCACCGAGATCTTCGAGGTCACCCCCGAGCTGGTCGAGCACCACGAGCGGTTCGCCAAGCTCATCAGCCACCGGGTGCCCGCCACGGAGGTCGAGCACGCGTTTGAGCTGGCGTCTACGCCGGGGGCGGCGGAGAAGGTGGTCGTGACGTTCGACTAGGCGCTGTACAGCCCCGCGCCCCTTTGGGCGCGGGCCTACTTGTTGTTCAGGTACGCCAGTACGGCCAGGACTCTGCGGTGGCCGGTGTCGCTGGTGGGCAGCCCCAGCTTCAGGAAGATGTTGCCGATGTGCTTGCTGACGGCGCGTTCGGTGACGACGAGTATCTTGGCGATGGTGGCGTTGTCGTGTCCCTCCGCCATCAGGCTCAGCACCTCGCGCTCGCGCGGGGTGAGCGAGTCGAGTGGGGAGTCCTTGCGGCGGGTCAGCAGTTCGGTGACCACCTCGGGGTCGAGCGCGGTCCCTCCGGCCGCGACCCGGTCCAGGGCGTCCAGGAACTCGTCGACCCGGCCGACCCGGTCCTTCAGCAGATAGCCGACGCCGCTCGCCCCGCCGCCGAGCAGTTCGGCGGCGTACGACTCCTCCACGTACTGCGACAGCACCAGCACCGGCAGTCCGGGAAGCTGTTCGCGGGCGTCCAAGGCCGCCCGGAGCCCCTCGTCGCGGAAGCCGGGCGGCATGCGTACGTCGAGGACGGCGGCGTCGGGGCGGTGTTCCAGCAGCGCGGGCAGGACCTCGGGGCCGGTGCCGGCGACGGCCGCCACCTCGTGTCCGGCCGAGGTCAGCAGGAGCACCAGGCCCTCGCGCAACAGGGCGTTGTCCTCGGCGATCACCACACGCACGGCAGTCCCACCCATCTGTCCCCTCGCGGCGAAACCGGGCCCGCACGGGTCCCGAATCGGCCCTCGATTCCGTTTCCGTCACCATACGCAGGGCAGCTCGACCTCGATCACGGTGGGACCCCCGACGGGGCTGCGCAGGGCGAAGGTCCCGTCCAGTGCGGCGACCCGGCGCCGCATACCGAGGAGTCCGGAACCGCCCATGGCGCCGGGGCCGCCGCTCGTGGTCACGCCCTGTTCCGCTTGTTCCGCCCCGCCCCGTCCGTCGTCGCGCACCACCACCCGTACCCCCCTCGGGACTCGGGTGAGCGTCACCTCCACGCGTGCGCAGGCGCTGTGCTTGGCCGCGTTGGTGAGGGCCTCGGCGACGACGTGGTACGCAGCGGCCTCGACGGCGGCCGGTGGACGGGGGCCGTCACCGTCCTCCAGGCCCTCCACGGAGACGGTGGTGTCGATGCCGCTGCCGGCGGCCAGCGCCCGTACGGCACCGGCGAGGCCCCGGTCCGTGAGGATCGGCGGATGGATGCCCCGGACCACGTGCCGCAGCTCCGTCAGCGCCGCCTCGGCCTGCTCCTGGGCATCGATCAGCAGCTTGCGGGCGGCCTCCGGATCACGGTCGTACGCGCGCTGGGCCAGGCCGATACGCAGCGACAGGGAGACCAGGCGGGCCTGGGCGCCGTCGTGCAGGTCGCGTTCGATACGGCGGAGTTCGGCGCTGTGGGCGGCGATCGCGTCCGCCCGGGTCGCGGCCAGCTGACGTACGCGTTCCGCCAGGCGGGCCTTCGGTGACGGCCTCAGCAGGGACTCCGACCAGCGGGCGTCGAGGTCGGCGAGGCGGTTGATCAGCGGCAGGACGACGGCCTGTCTGCGCAGCAGCCCGCACCACACCCCGTCCACGACCAGGCCCAGCGGCCACAGGGAGACCATCAGGCAGGGGAGCCAGCCGTAGGCGTAGTACGCCAGCATCCAGACGGCGTCGGTGCGGGTGCCGGGGTCCCGGACCGCGATACGGACGCGGTCGCGGACGGTGCCCTCGATCGGCTGGTACGCCTCCGGGATCGTACGGCCGGTCCAGGCGGCCGCCTGGTGGCGTTTCGCGCCGGCGATTCCGCGGATCAGGGTCACCGTCTCCGGGAGCATCCAGGCGCCGACGACGGCGAGGGTGGCGATGGCGGTGATCAGGAGGACCGTGATGAAGAGGTACGCGCCGAAGGCCATCGCGGCGGCGATGGTCAGGTGGAGGGTGGCTTGTGCGGCTTGCCGCACCGTTTTGCCCATGGGATGAGATTACGGGGACTGATGGGGCGCCTTATGACTCGGGGGTGCGCGAAGTGTGGCGGCTGCGGGTCCGTTGTGGCTGGTCGCGCTCACGCGGCGGAGCCGCATATCGACTCAGCCCCGCGCCCCTATCCGGCCTGCGGCCTCAGGGCGCGCTGGCCCCGCTGCCCATAGTGGGCCAATTGTCGATCCGGCCCTATCCCAGCGGGAGTCGTACCGTGAACGTCGTCGCCCCCGGCTCGCTCGTCAGGGTGATCGTGCCTCCGTGGGCCCTGAGGAGGGAGCGGGCCACGGCCAGGCCCAGGCCGCTGCCTCCTCTGTCTCTGCTGCGGGCCTTGTCCACGCGGTAGAAGCGGTCGAAGACCCGGGCCTGGTCGTCGGGTGGGATGCCGGGGCCGGAGTCGGTGACGCGGACCTCGGCCGTGCCGGAGTCCACGGACACCTCCAGAGCCACCTTGGTGCCGGCGGGTGTGTGCACGGCGGCGTTGGTGAGGAGGTTGTCGAGGACCTGGCGGATGCGGAGGGGGTCCAGGCGCAGGGGCGGTGGGGCGGTGCCGGTGGAGACGGTGAGGGGGTGGTCGGGGCGGCCGGCGCGGAAGGCGTCGGCGGCCTGGCGGACCAGCTCGACCAGGTCGGCCTCCTCCAGCCGAAGCGGGGTCTCCACATCGGCGGCGTCGAGGCGGGCCAGCATCAGCAGGTCGTCGAGGAGCACACCCATGCGGGCGGCCTCGGCGCGCAGCCGGGCCAGGTGCTTGTCGCGTTCCTCGGGGCTGTGCGCGGCGGCGTACTGGAAGAGGTCGGCGTAACCGCGTACGGACATCAGGGGGGTGCGCAGTTCGTGGGAGGCGTCGGCGACGAAGCGGCGCAGCCGCTGCTCGGCCTCGGTGCGGACGGCGAGGGCGTCGTCGATGTGCTCCAGCATGGTGTTGAAGGCGGTGCGCAGTTCCTCGACCTCGGGGCCGCCGTCACGGCCGTCGTGGCGGACCGGCAGCCGCGCGGAGTCCGTCAGGTCGTGCGAGGTGATGCCCCGGGCGGTGTGCGCCATGTCGCTCAGCGGCTTGAGGCCCCGGCGCAGCATGGCCCGTCCGAAGACGACGAGGGCGGCGAGGGCGAGGAGGAAGGTGATCACCTGGATGGTGGCCAGCTGGCCGATGGTGTCCTCGATGTCGTCCATGGGGGCGGCACTGACCAGGATCACTCCCGGTTCGACCTCGCAGGCCCGCAGCCGGTAGGCGCCCTCGCCCTTGAGGTGCTCTGTGCGGGTGACCTCCGTGTCCGCGGTGGTCTGGGCCTGGGCGACGAGCTCGAAGTCGTCGATGTCCTTGGGCAGGTCGCCCGGGTCCTCGGGCTTGCGCAGCTCGGGGGTGCCGTCCTTGACGTCGTACACGGCGTAGTACCAGCGGTAGTACTTCTTCCCCGCGAGCGTGCCGTAGTCGGCGATGCTCTTGGACTGGGCGACCTGGGCGATCTGCAGCTGCTCGTTCAGCTGCTTGGACAGATAGTCGCGCATGTACATGGTGAGCGCGCTGCCGACGACGGCGAAGACGACGAGCGCCAGGGCGCCCAGGCCGAGGGCCAGCCGGGTGCCGAGACGCATACGACGGTAGGTGTCCTTGAGGCGGGCCATCGTCCGGTAGGCGGCCCTGAGGCGGTTCCTCACTCGGTGGCCTGCCTGAGGACGTATCCGAAGCCGCGCACGGTGTGGATGAGGGGTTCGCCGCTGTCGTCGAGCTTGCGGCGCAGCCGGCTGACGACCAGCTCGACGACGTTGGAGCGCCCGCCGAAGCCGTACTCCCAGACGTGGTCGAGTATCTGGGCCTTGGTGAGGACGGTCGGGGACTTGCGCATGAGGTAGCGCAGGACCTCGTACTCGGTGGGGGTGAGGGTGAGGAGTTTCTCGCCCCGGCGGACCTCGCGGGTGTCCTCGTCCATGGTGAGGTCGGCGACCTGGAGCACCGAGCGCTGGAAGCCGGGGCCCGCGCTGCGGCGCAGCACGGTGCGCAGCCGGGCCATCAGCTCCTCCACGGCGAACGGTTTGACCAGGTAGTCGTCGCCGCCGCGGGTGAGGCCGGCGACCCGGTCGGCGACACCGTCGCGGGCGGTGAGGAAGACCACCGGCACCATGGTGCCCGACTGCCGCAGCCGGTCCAGGACGCCGAAGCCGTCGAGACCGGGCAGCATCAGGTCGAGGACCACGATGTCGGGATGGAACTCGGCGGCCTGTCGTAGCGCCTCCTCCCCGGAGTACGCCGTGACCGCCTCCCAGCCCTCATAGCGGGCGACGGTCGCCACCAGATCCGCGATCGGCGGATCGTCGTCCACCACGAGTAGTCGCACTTTCTCCACGTGCTCATACTGCGGCACCGATCGCCCTGCGCCATAGTTGCTGCACAGGCCGCAAGGAGATCGATAAAAACTTGAAAGTCGGCCGACAGCAAAACGACAGCGGTGGCCGGAGAAGCTCTAATCCCCCCACTCGATCAAGGATCAGGAGCTGTCCCCGTGACCACTGTCCAACAATCCCCCGCGGCGCTGAGCCGCTCGGGAGCGCGTCCCAAAGTGGTCGCCCGCACCGGCTTGTACGCGGTGCTGGCGGCGAACGTGGCCGTGGTGACCGTCTTCTTCGTCCAGGCGGGCTTCGCCTCGAACGCCCTGATCGTGCTGGGCCGCCTCACCGGTCTGTACGGGGCGCTGCTGATGGCGTTCCAGCTGGTGCTGATCTCCCGGCTGCCGTGGTTCGACCGGCGGATCGGCATGGACCGGCTGACGTCCTGGCATCGCTGGACCGGTTTCTCGGTGCTGTGGCTGCTGGTGGCGCACGGGGTGTTCATCACCTTCGGCTACGCCCAGTCCTCCGACATGAACCCGGTGAACCAGCTGGTCGACCTCGCGGAGACCGTCGAGGGCGTGCTGCGCGCGATCGTCGCGCTCGGCATCATCATCGTGATCGGCGTGGTCTCGGCCCGCTTCGCCCGCCGCCGTCTCGCCTACGAGACCTGGCACTTCATCCACCTGTACACGTATGTGGCGGTGGTGCTGGCGTTCACGCACCAGGTCGCGGCGGGTACGTCGTTCGCCTCGTCCGAGACCGCGACGGCGTACTGGTACGTGCTGTGGGGCGCGGCGCTGGCCTCGGTGTTCCTGGGCCGTCTGGTGCTGCCACTGTGGCGGAACTGGCGCCACCAGCTGCGGGTGACCGCGGTCGTCCCGGAGGCCGACAACGTTGTGTCGATCTACATGCAGGGCCGTGATCTGGACCGGATGCCCGCGCAGGCCGGTCAGTTCTTCATGTGGCGCTTCCTGACCCGGGACCGCTGGTGGCAGGCCAACCCGTTCTCGCTGTCAGCGGCGCCCGACGGCAGGCAGCTGCGGCTGACCGCGAAGGCGGCCGGTGCCGGTTCCGCCGCGCTGCGGCACGTCAAGGTCGGCACGCGGGTGTTCGCCGAGGGCCCGTACGGCGCGTTCACGGCGATGCACCGCACCCGGCCGGAGTCCGTGCTGATCGCGGGCGGCGTCGGTGTCACCCCGATCCGCGCCCTGCTGGAGGAGATCCAGGGCCACGCGGTCGTCATCTACCGGGTGGCCACCAAGCAGGACGCCGTCCTCTACAACGAGCTCCAGCAGCTCGCCTTCGACAAGGGCGCCGAGCTGTATCTGGTCGACGGCCCCGTCCGCCCCGATCTGCTGGCCCCGCGCGAGCTGCTGCGGATGGTCCCCGACATCACCGACCGCGATGTCTTCCTGTGCGGGCCGCCGCCGATGATGAAGTCGGTCCTCGGCCATCTGGGCGAGCTGAACGTGCCGGGGCAGCAGATCCACTTCGAACGCTTCAGCCTGGCTGGATGAGGGATACAAGGTAAGCACCGTGAAACGAGCCATACCCGCCATCGTCCTCAGCGCCGCCGCGCTGGTCCCCGTCTGGCGCTACACCCCGTCCACCGAGACGACCACCACGGTCACCGCCGAGCCGGCCCCGTCCGCGTCCGCGTCGACCAGCGGCGACCCCGCGGTGATCTCGGGCCCGACCGTTGACACGGAGAAGGGTCCCGTCCAGGTCCAGGCGACCTTCCAGGGCGAGAAGATCACCGCCGTCGAGATGCTCCAGCAGCCGGACCACCCGCAGACCGAGGCCGCGGTTCCGGTCCTGATCGAGGAGACGTTGGAGGCCCAGAGCGCCGACATCGACACCGTCTCCGGCGCGACGATCACCAGTGACGCCTACAAGGAGTCCTTGCAGGCCGCGATCGACGAGAACGCGGAATCGGCGTCCTCGTCCGACTCCGGCTCCGGCTCCTCATCCGACTCCGGCTCCGCGTCGGGCTCCTCCCCCTCCGCCTCGGCGTCGGAGGAGAGCGCGAGTCAGACGGTCGCGGGTTCGACCATCGGCACGTCCAAGGGTGATGTCCAGGTCCAGGTGACCTTCGCGGGCGACAAGATCACCGCCGTGCAGATGCTGAAGCAGCCGAACCACCCGCAGACCGAGGCCGCGGTACCGGTTCTGATCGAGGAGACGTTGGAGGCCCAGAGCGCCGACATCGACACCGTGTCGGGTGCGACGATCACGAGTGACGGCTACCGCCAGTCGTTGCAGTCCGCGATCGACGCGAAGGGCTGATCCACGGTGCGCCGCGTCGAACACATCATGGGTTTCCCGATCTCCCTGCTGATCGAGGACGAGGACGCCACCGCCGAGGACGCCGAGCCGGCCTTCGACTGGCTGCGCGAGGTCGACGCGCGGTTCAGCCCGTTCCGAGCCGACAGCGAGGTCTCCCGGCTGGACCGGGGTGAGCTGGCACCGCACGAGCTCAGCCCGGACCTGGTCGAGGTCCTCGGCCTCTGCGAGGAGTACCGGGTGGCGACCGGTGGCGCGTTCGACGTACGGCTGCCGGGGCGCGGCCTCGACCCCTGCGCCATGGTGAAGGGCTGGGCGGTGCAGCGGGCCGCCGAGCTGCTGGTCTCGCGGGGCGCGAAGCGGGTGTGCCTGAACGCCGGTGGCGATGTCGCCGCCACCGGCGGGCCGTGGCGCGTCGGTGTACGCCACCCCGAGCGGGCCGACCGCCTCTGTACGGTCCTGGAGATCGCCGAGGGCGGGGTCGCCACGTCGGCGCGCTATGAGCGCGGTGACCACATCCTCGACGGCCGCACGGGCCGGCCGGCGACGGGGTTGCTGAGCCTCACGGTCGTGGCCCCGTCCCTGACGGAGGCGGACGCCACGGCGACGGCCGCGTTCGCGATGGGCGCGGAGGGGGTGGAGTGGGCGGCGTCCCGGAAGGGCTGCGAGGTGTTCGCGGTGGACACGAACCGCCGCGTCTTCCGCAGCCCTGGGCTGCCGGTGTCCTCCGCGGACGCCTCTTAGCTCGGGACGCACGTTGCACGGCGACTGCGGGTCGTGTGCGCCTCATAGCTCGGGGGCGTGTGTCGTACGGCGACCGCGGGTGCTCCGTGGTTGCTCGCGCCCACGCGGCGGAGCCGCATATCGACACAGCCCCGCGCCCCTTGAGGCCTGCGGCCTCAGGGCCGCCTCCCAGCCCACCCAGCAGCCGTCATAGCTGCGGGCAATCGTGCCACTGAGGCAGCACCCACCCAGCAGTCGTCGTCGTAGCTGCGGGCAATCGTGCCGCTGGGGCGGCACGGGTGGGCGCAGCGGCACCCTGCATGCGCCGGTAAGCGAAACCCGGCCCAGCTCAGCCCCACCACCGGGTACCCCGCAACCCCCGCCCCAGCTCAGACCGCCGCCGGGCGCCCCGTAACCCCGGTCACCTGGGACGAGTCGCCCCCGCGCCACCGAGGCGGACCGGCGGCAGGCCCACGCCCTTCTCCAGAGCGCCTTCGCCGACCACTTCGACTTCCAGCCGCGTACTTCGCCGTGGACGTCTGGGAGCTGGTACGCCAGGTGAAGGGCACTGCGGGCGCATAGGGGGCGCGGCGAGCGAGAACCCCCGGAGAGCAATACGTTCGGCCTGTCGGACATTGTTCGAAACCTCTTGACGCCTCGCCACACGTCGATTGACACTCTCGCAACACGACGTCACAAGGTCGAAACGGCGGGCGCCCTGGGCGAGGGTCCCGCGGTTGCCGACCCGCTCCTCCATGCCCTTCTCACAGCCGTTCCCGTTGCCGTTCTCGCCGCCCCTCTTCTTGTCACTCCCTTCATCAGTCGTGCTCTCAGCAGGGAAACTCCATATGACGTACATCGCACGCCTGCGCGGCCGCGCGAGACGCTGGGCGGGGCCGTTCGCCGGTCTGACCGCCGCGTCACTGCTTCTGGGCCTGGCCGGGCCGAGCGCACCCGCCCTCGCGGCGGACAGCGCCGACATCACCGACGGTCTGGCTCTCTGGTACAAGCTCGACGCCACGTCCGGCACCACCGTCACCGACGCTTCCGGCAACGGCCGCGACGGCACGGTGAACGGCACCGCCGGCTGGACGGGCAACGGTCAGGGCCTCGCCTTCAACGGTTCGGACACCTACGTCAAGGTGCCGAACGACGTCATGAAGGGCATGGACTCGATCAGCGTCTCCATGGACGTACTGATGGACGAGTCGCAGACCACCCCGTACTTCATCTACGGCTTCGGCAACACCAGCAGCGGCGCGGGCAACGGCTATCTCTTCACCACCGGCAACTCGCTGCGCACGGCCATCGCGTCCGGCAACTGGTCGACCGAGCAGAACACCCGCCCCGCCGACTCCCACAACCTGACCCGCTCGGTGTGGAAGCAGCTCACGTACACGCAGACCGGCAACACGGCGGTTCTGTACGAGGACGGTGTGGAGGTCGGCCGCAATACGGCGGTCACCATCACCCCCGGCTCGATCGGCTCGGGCACGACCACCGCCAACTACATAGGCAAGTCGGTCTACACCAGCGACAAGCTCTTCAAGGGCAAGATCCGTGACTTCCGGGTCTACAACCGCGCCCTCACCGGCACCGAGGTCGAGACGCTCTCCCTCCCCGTGGCCACCCAGGGCGTCGCCGACGACAAGGCCGCCCTCACCCTCGGTGACACGAGTGCGGTGACCGCCGACCTGACCCTGCCGAAGACCGGTACGGCCGGCGGGTCCTCCCTCACCTGGAAGAGCAGCGACACCTCCGTCGTCTCGGACTCCGGCGTGGTGACGCGTCCCGCCGCCGGTGAGCCGGACGGCCACGCCACCCTCACGGCGACCCTGAAGAAGGGTTCCGTGACGGACACCAAGTCCTTCGAGGTCACGGTCCTGCCCGCCGCCGACGACACCACCGCCGTCAAGCAGGCCGCCGAGGCCCTGAGCGTGCACAACCTCGACGACGTACGCGGCAATCTGACGCTCCCGGCGACCGGCGACCTCGGTACGAAGGTGACCTGGTCCTCCGCGAACACCGACGTCATCACCGACGACGGCATCGTCCACCGTCCCGCGAACGGCGACGGCGCGACGACCGTCGAGCTGACCGCGACCGTCACCAAGAACGACGCGAAGACGACCCGCGTCTTCACCGCGAGGGTGCCGGAGCTGCCGAAGAAGGAAGCCCTCAAGGGCTATATGTTCAGCTACTTCACCGGCGAGGGCACCTCGGACGGCGAGCAGCTCTACTTCGCGCTCAGCAAGGGCAACGACCCGCTGAAGTGGCGTGAGTTGAACGACGGCAAGCCCGTTCTGACCTCCACGCTCGGCGAGAAGGGTCTGCGCGACCCGTTCATCATCCGCTCCCCCGAGGGCGACAAGTTCTACCAGATCGCCACCGACCTGAGGATCTACGGCAACGGCGACTGGGACGCCTCACAGCGCTCCGGCAGCAAGTCCATCATGGTCTGGGAGTCCACCAACCTGGTGAACTGGACCAACCAGCGCCTGGTCAAGGTCTCCCCGGACTCGGCCGGCAACACCTGGGCCCCCGAGGCGTACTACGACGAGAAGCTCGGCGAGTACGTGGTCTTCTGGGCGTCGAAGCTGTACGACAACGAGGCGCACACCGGCGACACGTACAACCGCATGATGTACGCCACGACCCGCGACTTCTACACCTTCAGCGAGCCCAAGGTGTGGGTCGACCGCGGCTACTCGGTGATCGACTCCACCGTCATCCAGCACGACGGCACGTACTTCCGTCTCTCCAAGGACGAGCGGAACAACACCTCCTCCACCCCGAACAGCAAGTTCATCTTCGAGGAGAAGAGCGACTCGCTGCTGAACCTGTCGTGGGACGCGGTCGCCGAGGGCATCGGCAAGGGCGAGATGAGCGCGGCCGAGGGCCCGCTGGTGTTCAAGTCGAACACCGAGGAGAAGTGGTACGCGTTCCTCGACGAGTTCGGCGGACGCGGCTACATCCCCTTCGAGACCACCGACCTCGCCGGCGGCGTCTGGACCCCCGCCTCGTCCTACGACCTCCCGTCCAAGCCGCGCCACGGCACCGTACTGCCCGTCACCCAGGCCGAGTACGACCGGCTGCTCCAGACCTACCAGCCGGACCAGATCATCACCGGCGTCGAGGACGTCAAGGTCGAGACCGGCATCGGTGAGGCCCCGGTCCTGCCGGCCACCGTCATCGCCGAGTCCGGGGACGGTGTGAAGCGGCCCGTCGCCGTCACCTGGGAGGACGTGGCCGAGTCGCGGTACGCGCAGGCCGGCACCTTCACGGTGAAGGGCGACCTCGCGGGCGACTCGGCGATCGAGGTCAGCGCCGAGGTCACGGTCTCCGAGGAAGGCCCGGACGTCCCGGCCGATCTGGTCCTGCACTACGACTTCGACGAGACCGGCGGCAGCATCGCCCGTGACTCCAGCGGCCACGGCTACCACGGCACGTACGTCCGTACGCCCGAGTTCGGGACCGGTGTGGACGGCGGCTCGTTCAAGATGTCCGGCGGCAACAGCAGCTCCAGCTCGCCGTACGTCAAGATCCCCAATGGAGTGCTGAAGGACACGAGCAGCGTCACCGTCTCCACGTACGTCAAGTGGAAGGGCGGCGACAACTTCCAGTGGCTGTTCGGGCTCGGCCCCGACAGCAACAAGTACCTCTTCGCCACCCCGTCCAACGGCGGCGGCAAGCTCTTCTCCGCGATCACCAAGGCCACGTGGTCCGGTGAGAAGCAGATGATCGGCGGCTCGCAGCTCACCCAGGGCGAGTGGAAGCACCTCACCGTCACCCTCGACGGCGCGACCGAGACGGCCGTCCTCTACGTGGACGGCGCCGAGGCGGCCCGCGTCAGCGGTGTCACCGTCAAGCCGTCCGAGCTGTACGACTCCGCCAAGGACTACTCCGGTTACATCGGCAAGTCCCTGTACTCCCCGGACCCGTACTTCGGCGGCGAGGTCGACGACTTCCGCATCTACAACCGGGCCCTGACGCCCGCCGAGGTCCTGGAGCTCGCCGGCAACACCACCGGGATCGCCGCGGCGACCCACCCGGCGCTCAAGGTCGACGCCATCGTCAACGACAAGGACAGCAAGATCGTCCTGCCGCTGACCGAGGGCAGTGATGTCACCGCCCTGGCACCGGAGTTCACCCTGGCCCACGGCGCGAGCATCAGCCCCGCCTCCGGCACCCTGCGCGACTTCAGCGAGCCGGTGACGTACGAGGTCACGGGCTCCGACGGGAAGAAGCGCACCTGGACGGTCTCGGCGGTCGTCATGAAGAGCCCGGTCCTGCCCGGTCTCAACGCCGACCCGAACGTGGTCCGCTTCGGCGACACCTTCTACATCTACCCGACCACCGACGGCTTCGCGGGCTGGAGCGGTACGCAGTTCAAGGCCTACTCCTCCAAGGACCTGGTCCACTGGACCGACCACGGCGTCATCCTGGACCTCGGTCCGGATGTCTCCTGGGCGGACAGCCGTGCCTGGGCTCCGGCCATCGAGGAGCGGAACGGCAAGTACTACTTCTACTTCTGCGCCGACGCCAACATCGGTGTCGCCGTCTCCGACTCGCCCACCGGCCCGTTCACGGACGCCCTGGGCAAGCCGCTGCTGAAGGCCGGTGCCTACACGGGCCAGATGATCGACCCGGCGGTCTTCACGGACGACGACGGCACGTCGTACCTGTACTGGGGCAACGGCCGCGCCTACGTGGTCCCGCTCAACGACGACATGGTCTCCTTCGACGCCTCGAAGGTCACCAACATCACGCCGAGCGGCTACAACGAGGGCACCTTCGTCATCAAGCGCAAGGGCACCTACTACTTCATGTGGTCGGAGAACGACACACGTGACGAGAACTACCGGGTCGCCTACGCCACCGGCGCCTCGCCCACCGGCCCCTGGACCAAGCAGGGCGTGATCCTGGAGAAGGACCTCTCCCTCGGTATCAAGGGCCCCGGCCACCACTCGGTGGTCCATGTCCCGAACACCGACGACTGGTACATCGTCTACCATCGCTTCGCCATCCCCGGCGGAGACGGCACCCACCGCGAAACCACCATCGACAAGCTGGAGTTCGACGCCGACGGCCTGCTCAAGAAGGTCGTCCCGACCCTCGGCAGCATCGACCCCGTCACCATCGCCCGCGCCGGCCAGGACGCCGAGGGCAAGGAGGGCGACGCGATCGAGCTGAACGGCACGGTCTCCGGGGCGGGCAGCCCCAAGTGGACGGTCGAGGAGGGCGCGCCGTGCGCCTTCGCGGACGCCGCTTCCGCGAAGACCACGGTCACCTGCGAGGACAACGGCAGCTACACGGTCACCCTGACCGGCGGCCGCAGCAGCGACACGGCCACCGTGAAGGTCACCAACGTGGCGCCTTCGATCACCTCGGCGGCCGGGCCGAAGTCCCCGGTGTCGGTCGGCAAGCCGGCCGTGATCACCGCCGCGTTCACCGACCCGGGCGCCGGTGACACCCTCACCTGCCAGGTCGACTGGAAGGACGGCACCCAGCCCACCACCGGCAAGCTCACCGCCACCGGCTGCCGCGCCGAGCACGTGTACAAGAAAGCCGGCATCCACACGCCGGTCGTCACGGTCACCGACGACGACGGGGCGTCCGACAGCCGGACCCTCGGCGAGCTGATCGTCTACGACCGGGAGGCCGGACCGGTCGCCGGCGACGGCAGGTTCACCTCCCCGGCCGGGGCGTACCCGGCGGAGCCGACCCTGACCGGCAAGGCGGTCTTCTCCTTCAACGCCAAGTACATCTGGTTCAGCGCGACGCCCACCGGGAAGGCCGAGTTCGACCTCGGGCGGAAGCTGAAGTTCCGTTCCACCGGGTCCGATTGGCTGGTCGTCACCGGGTCCACGGCGGTGTACCAGGGGTCGGGCACGGTGAACGGCAAGAGCGGGTATGCGTTCCGGATCACCGCGACGGATGGGCCGGACTCCGTCCAGGTCAAGATCTGGAAGGTGAGTGGGGGTGAGGTGGTGTACGACAACTTGGAGGCCGCCTCTACCTCCGGGATAACGGTGGTTAACTCTCGCCGCTAGTTCCGCATGAGAGAGCCACGACGGGTCCGTAGAGCGTCTGCGGGCCCGTTGTGGCTTGTCGCGCCCACGCGGCGGAGCCGCAGATCGATACAGCCCCGCGCCCCTTGAGGTAACCCGGGCCCCGGCCTGTGGGAATCCTCACCGTTCCCAGGTGTTGAACACTTTGTGACCCCAGTTCTTGCCTCTGTTCGGTTTTCCGTGCTCGATCGGTCCCGTGTCCGAGAAGGGCATGATGCGGCCGAAGCCCTCCGCGACACCGTGCGGCTGGCCCAAGCTGTCGAGGAACTCGGCTATCACCGGTTCTGGGTGGCCGAGCATCATGGGGTGCCCGGTGTTGCCGGTTCCGCGCCCACCGTGCTGGCCGCTGCCGTTGCCGCGGCCACTCGTCGCATCCATGTCGGCACCGGCGGTGTCATGCTGCCGAACCACCGTCCCCTGGTCGTCGCCGAGCAGTTCGGGGTTCTCGAAGCCCTCTTTCCCGGGCGGATCGACATGGGGCTCGGGCGGTCCGTCGGGTTCACGGACGGGGTGCGCAGGGCGCTGGGGCGGGGCAAGGACGATGCCGATGACTTCGCGGGGCAGCTCGACGAACTGCTCGGGTGGTTCCGGGGGACCTCGCCCACCGGGGTGCACGCACGGCCGCCCGAAGGGCTCGCCGTACCCCCGTTCGTCCTCGCCATGGGTGAGGGCGCGGGCGTCGCCGCGCGGGCCGGGCTGCCCATGGTGATCGGGGATCTCCGGAACCGGGAGAAGATGCGGCGGGGCATCGACCGCTATCGCGCCGAGTTCCGCCCCTCCCCCTGGGCCGAGGAGCCGTATGTGGTCATCTCCGGGACGGTCGCGGTCGCCGGTACGCCGGAGTCGGCCCGTCGCGTCCTTCTCCCCGAAGCCTGGGCCATGGCGTACTCGCGTACGCACGGCACCTTCCCGCCGCTCTCCCCTGCCGAGGAGGTCGAGCGGCGGGTGATGTCGGACAGGGAGCGCGGGTTCTATGAGGGCGGGCTCGTGGGGCAGGTGTACGGCACCGAGGAGCGGGTGGCGTACGAGCTGGAGTCGGTGGTCAAGGAGACGGGTGCCCAGGAGGTCCTGGTCACGACGAGTACGTACGACCGAGCGGCACTGCTGGACTCCTACGCACGACTGGCACGAGTCGCCGGCCTCGGCTGATCCCGACCGGGGCGCACGCACCCCGGTGGGGGCCGGTGTGTCCGGGAGCCGTACGCGGGACCAGGTCGAGGGCGTCGGTCACGCCTGCCTCGGCGGCCTTGGCCAGGGTTTTCCGGTCGGGTGCGCTGCCCGGTGCGAGGGCGGGGCGTAGCTCGACCTCGGCCACGAGGCCGCGTGCCGTGACCACCCGCCACACCGAGCCGAGCAGGGAGTCGTCGCCGATGAAGGCGGGTGTGGTGCTGGTCCCGCCGCCGTCGAGGAGGCGGTAGCGGACGCGGACGGGCTGTACGGGGACGTTCGCGTCGAGGGCGGCCTGGAAGGCGGCCCGCCGGAAGTGGCCCTGGGCGCGGCCGCACCAGGTGCTGCCCTCGGGGAAGACGGTGACGGCGGCGCCCTCGCGCAGGGCGTCGGCGATACGGGCGACCATGTCGGGCAGGGTGCGGATGCGGTCGCGGTCGATGAACAGGGCCCCGCTGTGGGCGGTCAGCCGGCCGGCCACGGGCCACTGGCGGATCTCCGCCTTGGCGAGCATCCGGGCCGGGCGTACGGCGGCGAGCAGGGGGATGTCCAGCCAGGAGACGTGGTTGGCGACGAGCAGCAGCCCGCCGGTGGGCGCGGCCTCACCGGAGATCCGTACGCGGACTCCGGCGGCCCGCGCGATCCACCGGCTCCAGCGCCTGACCGCCTCCGCCGGGATGCCGCGCCAGAGGACGCTGAGCAGGAGCCCGGCGACGATCAGGGTGACCACGGTGGCCAGCCGCAGCACCGCGCGGGGAGCGGCGGCGAGGGACGCCCTGGTCTCCACGCAGGACTGCGGGGTGCACGGCGCGCTGGGCAGCCAGGCGCTCATCGGTTCAGGCCGCCGGTACGAGCGAGAGGAAGTGCCGCAGATAGCGCGGGTTGACCCGGCGCATCGACAGCAGCACATACATGTCGGCGACGCCGAAGTCCGGGTCGTGCGCGGGCTCGCCGCAGACCCAGGCGCCGAGGCGGAGGTATCCGCGCAGCAGCGGCGGGAGTTCGGTACGGCCCTCGGGGGCGTCGCCCTTCGGCAGCCAGGGCAGCAGCGGGCGTACCCGGTACTCCTCCGGGGCGAGGTTCTTGGCGCGTACGCGGTCCCAGGTGGCGGCGGCGAGGGTGCCGCCGTCGGCGAGCGGGATGGAGCAGCAGCCGGTGAGCCACTCGTGGCCGCCCTGGACCATGTAGCGGGCGATGCCGGCCCAGATCAGGCTGATGACGGTGCCGTCGCGGTGGTCGGGGTGGACGCAGGAGCGGCCGACCTCCACCATCGAGGGGCGGAGCGCGTCGAGGGGGCCGAGGTCGAACTCGCCCTCCGAGTACAGCCGTCCGGCGACCGCGGCGCGCTCGGGCGGCAGCAGCCGGTAGGTGCCGACGACCTGTCCGGTGAGCGTGTCCCGGACGAGCAGGTGGTCGCAGTAGGCGTCGAAGGAGTCGACGTCAAGCCCCGGCTGCGGCGACGCCAGCAGGGCGCCCATCTCACCGGCGAACACATCGTGCCGCAGCCGCTGCGCGGCACGGACGTCCTCCTCGCTGCGGGCGAGGGTGACGGTGTAGCGGGTGGGGGCGACGGGCTGCGGCGGGCTGTCGAGCGTGGAGGCGGTCATGGCATCTCCTGGTCACGGGCCGACTCGGCGGCATCAGGGGCGGACCTGGGGACGTGCGATCCGCCGACCCTTTTTTTCCGACGCCGGCTGACAACCGGGTGACCACCGCGCGGAGAGCGGATGTGGGAATGCTGAATGCCAGGATCGCCTAAAAGCGAAACGGGGCCGGGATTTGAGCACCACTCCCGACCCCGCTCGTCCGCACGTTTCGGCGAACGTCTATTATTTTTCAGCTGGCTTCCACTGCAGCGCCCCGAAAGGGGCGCGGGGCTGTGACATATGCGGCTGCGCCGCGTGGGCGCGAGCAACCACGATCAACCCGCGCCCCGGAAACAACAGGCACCCCTACGGCGCTACCGCTTATTCTTCCGAACAGCCCGCAGCCACTCTTTGTTCATATTCGTAATGGACACCAATGGAATGCCCTTCGGGCAAGCGGTAGCGCACTCCCCCGTCAACGTGCACCCCCCGAACCCTTCCTCGTCCATCCGCTCGACCATGTCCAACACCCGCGTCTCCCTCTCGGGCGCCCCCTGAGGCAACACGTTCAAGTGATTGACCTTGGCCGACGTGAACAACATCGCCGCCCCGTTGGGACAAGCGGCCACACACGCCCCGCACCCAATACACTCCGCGTGCTCGAACGCGAGGTCCGCGTCCCGCTTCGGCACAGCCGTCGCATGCGCCTCCGGCGCGGCCCCCGTCGGCGCCGTGATGTACCCACCGGCCTGAATGATCCGGTCGAACGCGGACCGGTCGACGACCAGATCCTTTACCACCGGGAACGCCGACGCCCTCCACGGCTCCACATCGATCGTGTCGCCGTCCGAGAAGGACCGCATGTGCAGCTGACAGGTGGTCGTCCGCTCCGGCCCGTGCGCATCGCCGTTGATGACCAGCGAGCAGGCCCCGCAGATGCCCTCCCGGCAGTCGTGGTCGAAGGCGACGGGGTCCTCGCCTCGCAGGATGAGGTCCTCGTTGAGCGTGTCGAGCATCTCCAGGAAGGACATGTCGGGCGAGATGTCGTCCACCTCGTACGTGGACATGGCGCCGTCGGCGTCGGCGTTGCGTTGCCGCCAGACGCGCAGGGTGAGCCTCATGCGTAGCTCCGCTGGGTGGGGTGGACGTACTCGAAGACGAGGTCTTCCTTGTGCAGGACGGGAGCAGAGCCCGTACTTGTGAACTCCCAGGCGGCGGCGTACGAGAACTCCTCGTCGCGGCGCTCGGCCTCGCCGTCCGCCGTCTGGGACTCCTCGCGGAAGTGCCCGCCGCAGGACTCGGCGCGGTGGAGTGCGTCGAGGCACATCAGCTCGGCCAGCTCCAGATAGTCGACGATCCGGTTGGCCTTCTCCAGGGACTGGTTGAACTCCTCGCCGGTCCCCGGCACCTTGATGCGCCGCCAGAACTCCTCACGGATCTGCGGAATCCGCTCCAGCGCCTTGCGCAGCCCGGCATCGGTGCGCGCCATGCCGCAGAACTCCCACATCAGCTCGCCGACCTCGCGGTGGAAGGAGTCGGGCGTGCGGTCGCCGTCGACGGCGAGGAGCAGATTGATCCGGTCCTCGGTCTCGGCCAACGCCTCCTGCACGGCGGGGTGTTCGCGGCCGATCTCGTCCTGCCTGGGGTGCCGGGCGAGGTAGTCGTTGATGGTGGCCGGGAGGACGAAGTAGCCGTCGGCGAGGCCCTGCATCAGCGCGGAGGCGCCGAGCCGGTTGGCGCCGTGGTCGGAGAAGTTGGCCTCGCCGATCGCGAACAGGCCGGGGACGGTGGTCTGGAGGTCGTAGTCGACCCACAGCCCGCCCATCGTGTAGTGCACGGCGGGGTAGATCCGCATCGGCACCTCGTACGGATCTTCGTCGGTGATCCGCTGGTACATGTCGAAGAGGTTGCCGTACTTGGCCTCGACGGCTTTCCGTCCCATGCGTTTGATGGCGTCGGCGAAGTCCAGGTACACGCCCTGCCCGCCGGGTCCGACGCCCCGCCCCTCGTCGCAGACGTTCTTCGCGGCGCGGGAGGCGATGTCGCGCGGGACCAGGTTGCCGAAGGACGGATAGATGCGCTCCAGGTAGTAGTCGCGCTCGTCCTCGGGGATCTTGTTCGCGGGCCGGGTGTCGCCCTTTGCCTTCGGCACCCAGATACGGCCGTCGTTGCGCAGCGACTCGCTCATCAGCGTCAGCTTGGACTGGTGGTCGCCGGTGCGCGGGATGCAGGTGGGGTGGATCTGGGTGAAGCACGGGTTCGCGAACAGCGCGCCCCGCCGATGCGCCCGCCATACGGCCGTGGCGTTGGAGTTCATGGCGTTGGTCGACAGATAGAAGACGTTGCCGTAGCCGCCGCTCGCCAGGACCACGGCGTCCGCGAAGTAGGTGTCGATCCTGCCGGTGATCAGGTCCCTGGCCACGATCCCGCGTGCCCGCCCGTCGACGACGATCAGGTCGAGCATCTCGGTGCGCGGATGCATCTCCACGTTCCCGGCGGCGATCTGCCTGCTCAGGGCCTGGTAGGCGCCCAGCAGCAGTTGCTGACCCGTCTGGCCCCGGGCGTAGAACGTCCGCGACACCTGCACGCCGCCGAACGACCGGGTGTCCAGGAGCCCGCCGTATTCCCGTGCGAACGGCACGCCTTGCGCGACGCACTGGTCGATGATCTCGACCGAGATCTGCGCGAGCCGATGGACGTTCGACTCCCGCGCCCGGAAGTCACCGCCCTTGACGGTGTCGTAGAACAACCGATGGACGGAATCCCCGTCGTTGCGGTAGTTCTTCGCGGCGTTGATGCCGCCCTGCGCGGCGATGGAGTGGGCGCGGCGCGGTGAGTCCTGGTAGCAGAACTGGACGACGTGGTAGCCCTGTTCGGCGAGCGTGGCGCCGGCGGAGCCGCCGGCGAGGCCGGTGCCGACGACGATCACGGTGTGCTTGCGGCGGTTGGCGGGGTTGACCAGCTTGGCCTCGAAGCGGCGGGTGTCCCAGCGCTCGTTGATCGGGCCCCCCGGCGCCTTGCCGTCGACGACGGGTTCGCCGGTCGTGTAGTCGGTGTAGGTCATCGTCAGCTCACCACTCCGGTCATGACGGCGACGGGTACGGAGATGAAGCCCACGGTCAGGACGAACGCGAGGACGTTCGCGGTGGTCTTCAGGGCTCGGTCGCGGGTGCGGCTGCCGGCGCCGAGGGTCTGGGCCGCGCTCCAGAAGCCGTGCCGGATGTGCAGACCGAGCGCGAGCATCGCGACGAGGTAGATGGCGTTGCCGTACCAGGTGGAGAAGGTGTCGATGACGTTCTGGTACGGATGGCCGGACTGGAAGCCGTTCGGGTGGACGGTGCCGGTGGTCAGGTCGAGGATGTGCCAGACGATGAACAGGCCGAGGATGACGCCGCCCCACCGCATGGTGCGGGTCGCGTAGCTGGCGCGCGGCTTCTTGTGGACGTACTTGGTGGGCCGGGCCTTGATGTCGCGGCGGCTGAGCTGATAGGCGGCGGTGGCGTGGGCGACGACCGCGGCCACGAGGACGACGCGGATGATCCACAGCGCCCACTCGTAGTGCAGGAAGGGCTCGCCGAGGGTGCGCAGCCAGTGGGCGTAGCCGTTGAACTCGTCCGAGCCGAAGAAGATCTTGAGGTTGCCGAGCATATGGACGACCAGATAGCCCAGCATGATCAGACCGCTGACGGCCATGACCGTCTTCTTGCCGAGGGAGCTGTCCCACACCGAGCGCGCCATGGACGGTTTTCGTTCCGCCCGTTCCGCGCGTTCCGTCCGCGTTGCCAGAGCCATGGAACAAGACGCTAGGACCGACCCACCCCATCGGTCCAAGACATGAAACAGCTGGATTCGATAGCGGGAAACTATCGTCCTATCGTGGAGGGATGCAGTTCCAGCAGCTCCAGTACTTCGTCGCGGTGGCCGAGACCAGGCACTTCACCCGCGCCGCCGAGCGGGTGCATGTGGCCCAGCCCTCGCTGTCGCAGCAGATCAAGGCGCTGGAGCGGGAGTTGGGGGCGGATCTGTTCCTGCGGGCGCGCGGCAACATCACCCTCACCGACGCCGGCGAGGCACTGCTGCCGCTGGCCCGCCGCATCCTGGCCGACACGGACACCGCCCGGTACGAGGTCCAGGAGCTGGTGCAGCTGCGCCGGGGCCGGGTGCGGCTGGGCGCGACCCCGAGCCTGTGCACCGGTCTGCTCCCCGATGTCCTGCGGGCCTTCCACGACCGCTATCCCGGCATCAAGCTGCTGATCGAGGAGGGCGGCTCCCACGACCTCGTACGCCAGCTCGCCCGTGGCGCCCTCGACCTGGCCCTGGTCGTCCTCCCCCTCCCCACCCCCTCCCCCGCCCTCACCACGGTCGAGCTGCTGCGCGAGGACCTGGTGGTGGTCTCCTCCCCGGACGCGCCCCATCCCGGCAACGGCCGCCGTACCGTCCGCGTCGCCGACCTGGAGGGCGAGCGCCTGGTGATGTTCCGGCACGGCTACGACCTGCGCGAACTCACCGTCGCCGCCTGCCGCTCCGCAGGGTTCGAGCCGGACTTCGCGGTGGAGGGCGGCGAGATGGACGCGGTCCTGGGCTTTGTACGGGCGGGCCTGGGCGTCGCCGTGGTCCCCCGCATGGTCGCCGCCCGCACCGGCCGCGGCCTGCGCGTCACCCCGCTGGCCCGCCCCGGCCTCCACCGCACCATCGCCCTGGCCCACCGCAGCGACGTGGCTCCACCTCGGGCCGCGAGGGAGTTGCAGCGGATGTTGGTGGAGCGGTGAGCCGACTGGTCGGTGGCGGGGGGACGTCGGGCGGGGGGCGCCCGGCGGTCGGGCGGCACCCGGCGGTCAGGTGGCCTTCAAGCGCCGGTCAGCCCTCGGCGGCCGGCCTGAGTACCTCCTCGCACCAGCGGCGGAACGTGGTGGGCGCGAGGCCGGGGGTCGGCAGTTGGTCGGCGCCGTAGAAGCCCTGGTCGTTCTGGGCGGTCACCATGTCGACGTACTCGTCCACCCATCCTTCGGTCGCGCCGGAGAGCAGCAGGCCCTCCCGCAGCCGGTCGACAGGGACGAACTCGGCGCGTACGGGCCTGCCGAGCACCTCGGCGAGGACATCGGCCATGCCCTCGGGGGTGAGGGCGTCCGGGCTGATGATCGGCACATCCGCCTGCCCGGTCCAGGAGTCGTCGAGCAGCAGCCGGGCGGCCTCGGCGCCGATGTCGCGCGTGGCGCAGAGCCGTATGACCCGGTCCAGCACATACGGGGTGGCGAACACACCCGTGTCGCGGACGGCGGGCAGTTGGCGGAGCGTGTTCTCCATCAGGGCGGGCGGGCACAGCGCCCGGTAGGGGACGCCCGTGGCCGCGATCCGGTCGTCCGCGGCGAGGCCGGCGGAGATCATCCCGGCGTCGCGTGCGATCCCCCGGCCCAGGGTGGAGACGCCGACCACCCGCAGCGGGCCGCGCGCCTCGACGACCTCGCACAGCGACGCGGTGAAGCCCTGGAAGTACGTCTCGGCGCTCTCGGCAGTCGGGTCCGGCGGGACCAGCCAGAACACCCGGCCGGCGCCCTCGCACGCCTCCTTCAGCACGGCGGGGTCGGCATGCGACCCGGGGACGGCCTCCACCCGGTCGCGCACCTCGGGCGCGAGCCTCGCGGGGTCCCGGGCGATCACCCGCACCGGAGGGGCCTTTGGCTCATCGAGAAGACGGGCGACGACCTCACGTCCGATCTGCCCGGTGGGAGTGGTGACCACGATCATGAACTGCTCCTGGAACAAAGGGTGTTGTGAACACCGTCGAGCCTGCAGCCCTTCGCCGCCGGACTGAAGGTCCGCCCGGATCACGCTTGTTACCCTCAGCGCAACACCGATCGGAGGGCACGCCGTGGAGTCCCGTCCCTTACGTTGTTTCGTCGCCGTAGCGGAGGAGCTGAACTTCACCCGCGCCGCCGAGCGGCTGGGCATCTCGACCCCGCCGCTGTCCCGGACGATCCAACGGCTGGAGTCGGAGTTGGGGGCGACCCTCTTCGAGCGGACCACCCACAGCGTGACGCTCACCCCGGCGGGCGAGGCCCTGCTGACGGAGGCCCGGTTCGCCCTGGACGCGCTGGACGCCGCCGTGGTGCGGGCCCGACGGGCGGCGGCCGACCCGAAGCTGGTCCTGGCGGTGAAGGCGGACGGCGACGCGGGCCTGTTGGAGCCGATCCTCACGCGATACGCGACCGAGACGCGGTCTGCGGCCGGGACAGGGCGCACGACCGAGGCACGGTACGCGGCCGAGGCGCGACACACGGCGGCCGAGGCGGCGGTGCCGGTCGCCGTCCGGCTCTGCGCCTGGCAGGAACAACCCCTCCTGCTACGCCGCGGCGAGGCCGATGTCGCCCTCGTCCACGAGCCGTACGACCGGACCGGCCTCGACGCGGAACCGCTGGTCGTGGAGGAGCGCGTCGCGGCCCTCGCGGCCGGCCATCGGCTGGCGGGCCGCTCCCGGCTGTCCCTGGACGACCTGGGGCTGAGCCCCGGCGAGGCGCACCGGCACATCGAGCGGACCCGCGACCGGGGCAAGGACCTCGCCCAACTCCTCACCCTCGTCGGCCTGGGCGAGGTGATCCCCCTGTTCCCGGCGTCGGTCGCGGTGCGCTACCCCCGCCCCGGCGTGGTGTACCGCCCGGTCGTGGACGCCCCGCCCGCGACGCTGACGGTCGTCTGGCCCCAGCAGTCCCGCTCCCGGGCGGTCGCGGCCCTGGTCCGCGCGGCCGTTGCGGTGGCGGAGGAACACCGGGAGCGCGCGACGGGCTGACCCGTCGAGCGCTCCGGCCGTACTCAGGACCGTCGAGCGCTCCGGCCGTGCTCAGGACCGGTGGGCGCTCCCGCCGAACTCAGCCCGTCGCGTCCACCAGCGCCAACTGGTGCAGTCGCTCCGGTGGCCCCGGGCGGGCGTAGTACCAGCCCTGGGCGGTGTCGCAGCCCAACACTCTCAACTGCTCGGCCTGGGCGCCCGTTTCGACGCCCTCCACGGTGACCGTGAGATCGAGGCCGTGGGCGAGGGAGACGATCCCCTCGACGATCTTCAGGTCGACGGGGTCGGCCGGGAACCGCTGCATGCTCTGAGTGAAGGACCGGTCCAACTTCAGTACGCGGACCGGCAGTCGGCGCAGATTGGCGAGGTTGGAGTAGCCGGTGCCGAAGTCGTCGAGGGCGATGTCGACGCCCATCTCGGAGAGTCTGCGCAAAGGTTTGAGCAGATCGTCGTCGGCGCCGATCAGCGCGGACTCGGTCACTTCCAGACAGAGGGCGTCCGGGTCCAGTCCCTCCCGCTCCAGGATGTCCACCGTGTCCTGGACCAGACCGGGATGGGTGAGCTGGCACGGCGAGAGGTTGACGTTGACGCGGAAGGGCCCGGCGCCGGTGCCGCCGTGTCGTTCCTGCCAGTGGCGGGCCTGGCGCACCGACTGCTCCAGGACCCAGCGGCCGAGCGGCACGATCAGCCCGGTGCGCTCGGCGAGCGGGATGAACCGGTCGGGGCCGAGGACACCGTGCTGGGGGTGCAGCCAGCGGACCAGGGCCTCGGCGCCGCGCACGGTGCCGTCGCCGAGGTGGACCAGCGGCTGGTACTCGATGAAGAACTCGCCCCGGTCCAGCGCGGCCGGCAGCGCGGTGGTCAGTCCATGGCGGGTGATGGCGCGGGCGTCGGCCTCGGCGTCGGCGACCTCGTAGCGGTTGCCTCCGGCCGACTTGGCCCGGTACATCGTGATGTCGGCGCTGCGCAGCACCTCCGCCGGGCCGCGCTCGCCCGCCGGGCCCTCGACGATGCCGATGCTCCCGCGGACCAGCAGTTCCCGGCCCTCGATACGGACGGGGGTGACGAGCGCGCTCATGATGCGGTCGGCGAGTTCGTCGACCTCGCGTTCGGTGTCGGTGCCGGTGGTGAGGGCCACGAACTCGTCGCCGCCGAGCCGGGCGACCATCTCGCCGGGGGCGGTGGCGCAGGACTGCAGCCGGTCGGCGACCTCGACGAGGAGACGGTCACCGGCCGCGTGGCCGAGGCTGTCGTTGATGGTCTTGAAGCCGTCGAGGTCGAGATAGCAGAGTCCGAAACGCTGGCCCTCGCCCGCCGCGAGGGCCTTCTCCAGGCGCTCGAAGAACAGGGTGCGGTTGGGCAGTCCGGTGAGGGCGTCGTGCGTGGCCTCGTAGCGGAGGCGGAGGTTGAGCAGCCGGCGCTCGGTGGTGTCCTCCATGAGGGCCAGCTGGTACTGCGGATTGCCGTCCGCGTCACGCAGCAGGGACATCGTGAGGTTGGTCCACAGGACCGTTCCGTCGGGCCGGTGGAACGCCTTCTCGGTGTGGTAGTGCTCGCGCTCGCCGCGGACCAGCTCGTCGTAGAGGCGCCACACCTGGGGCGCGTCCTCGGGATGTTTCCACTCGGGCACACGGCGGGTGCGCATCCCCTGCTCGGTGACGCCGAACATCCGCTGCAACGCGCCGTTGACCTGGAGGACGTTGCCGTCGAGGTCGGCGATGCCGATGCCTATCGCGGCGCCTTCGAACACCGCGCGGAAGCGGGCCTCGGTGGCGTGCAGCGCGCGGGCCACCGCGCCCTGGGCCTCCAGCGCCGCGCGGGCGATGGCCTCCTGCTCGGTGAGGGTGCGCTGTCTGAGCGCCTCGGCGTATCCGGCGGCCATCGCCGACTGCAGCCGGGCGGCGCGGGCCCGCAGATCCTCCTGGGGGCCGTCGCCGCCGCAGTAGAGGACCAGGTAGGCGTCGACGCAGTCCAGGGTCTGGCTGAGGGCCTCGGGTTCGGTGCAGTGCGCGTCGACGAGGGCGGCACCGACGGCCCTGCCCTCCGCCGCGTCGTACGTCCTGGCCCGCAGCGCCTCGCTCAGACGGCGGGCGAGCGGCAGGAGTTGTACCTCGAACTCGGGGCGGGTCAGCGACGTGGACGTGGCGGGGAAGACCGCTCGGCTCCAGATCGTCGCGAACCGGCGCAGTCTGTCCTCCGGCCCGTCCGGCTCCGCCCTCACGCTTTGGTCCCCACGCCGGCGAACCCCGAGAAGGCGTACGGGTCCTCGTCCTCGGGAGCCGTGTCGGGCCGCCACTTCGCCATCGGCACCAGTCCGGGTTCCACCATGTCGTACCCCTCGAAGAACCGTGCGATCTCGTCGGATGAGCGCATGATCAGCGGATTGCGAATGTTCCGGTACACGTCCACCGCGCCCTCGGCCCGCTCCTGGGACAGCGGAATGCCCTCGTAGGAGGCGTGTGTGACGACGAGCATGCTTCCGGGCGCGAGCGCGTCGCGCAGCTCGGCCACCGCTCCGTACGGGTCGTCCATGTCCTCCACGAAGTGCAGTATGGCAACCAGGAGCAGGGCCACCGGCCGGTTCAGGTCGATCATCTGCTCGACCCGGGGGTCGGTGAGGATGTCCCGGGGCTTGCGCAGATCGGCCGCGACGACGTCGGCGTCGGCGTTGTCGGCGAGAACGGCCTGGCTGTGGGCCACGGCGACCGGGTCGTGGTCGACGTAGACGACCCGTGCGCCGGGTCCGGCCTCCTGGGCGACTTCGTGCACGTTTCCGAAGGTGGGGATTCCGGAGCCGATGTCCAGGAACTGGGTGATGCCCGAGTCGACGGCGTGGCGCACCGCGCGGCGCATGAAGGCCCGGTTGGCCTGCATGATCTTGGGCAGGCCCGGCATGAACTCCATGGCTTTGCGGGCCGCTTCGCGGTCGACCTCGAAGTTGTGCGATCCGCCCAGGTAGTAGTCGTACATGCGGGCCACGGACGGCATCGAGATGTCGATGCTCCGGGGAGCCCAGGCGGGGCGCTCCATACAGTGTCTCCAACACGTCGGGGGTGGCGCAGGCGATCCGGTGTTCGAGCCGAGGCTACTGATCGTCCGCCAACGGAGCGAGTAAAAACGGAAATTGACCGTCCGTTCAACGTCGCCGCCGTGGGCACATGCCCAACCGTCGCCCCGACCATGCGGGTTCGCACCCGTGCGACGCCACCGGCCCGTTCCCGCCGTTCGCCGCGCCCCCCGTGCGGTCACGCGCCGGGGACGCCAAGTGACCCGCCCCCTCCGTGCGGTGCGGAGGGGGCGGGTCCGGATCGGCCGCGCTGTTGTGGTGCGTCCGGCACTCTTCTGCTCGTCCACTCCCTTCCGCGTCCGGTGGTGTATGACTGGCGAGGCGATCTACCCTGGGGAAGGTGATCCTTACTCCTGCGCGCCGATCGGCTCTCCGTCGCCGTTGATGACGAACCAGGTACCGCCCACACCCTGGCCCTTGGTGTCACCGGGGGCCTTGTCGCTGGCGAAGGTGTACAGCGGGATGCAGTTGATGGTCTGCTGCTTGATGCCGTCGGGACGGTCGAAGACCGTGTAGCCCTTCAGCAGGATGCCCTCGGTGTCGTTCTTGTCGACCGGGGCGACGACCGGCCACTTGTCGAGGCAGTCGCCGACGCACTTGGTGGACATCGGCCACTGGGTGTCCTTCATGAACCGGTAGACGGTCATGCCGTTCTTGTCGACGACGATCTCGCCGAGTTCCGGGTCGTTGCGGGTGGTCAGACCGGCCTGCTCGACGGCCTCGCCGCCACCGGACTCCTCGGTGCCGCCGGAGCCGCCCTTGGTGGAGGCCTTCTTGCCGTCGGGGGCCGAGGCGTACCAGGTGCCGTTGACGGCCTGGCCCTTGATGTCGCCGGCCTTGGTGTCCTTGGCGTAGTAGTACAGCGGCCAGCCGCCGACCGTCAGCTGCTTGGTGCCGTCGGGGCGGGTGACCTCGCCGAGCAGGGCCTTGTCGACGCCCTCGGCGGCGGTGGCGCCCGAGGCGGGGACCGGCGGCCAGGTGGCGGCGCAGTCGCCCTCGCAGGTCGTCTTCGGCGGCTCGGCGGTGTCCTTGTCGAAGCGGTAGAGGGTACGGCCCGCGCTGTCGGTGAGCACCTTGCCGTACTCGTCGCTGTTCCACACGGTGAGCTGGCCCGCGGAGGCCGCCGTGGTGGACTGGGCCTGGCCGCCCTGCGCGCTGGACCCGGAGCCGACCGAACCGACGCCGGCGATGGTGCCGGTGCCCAGTGTCGGGGTCGAGGCGGCGCCCACGTTCTGGGAGGACGTGGACCCCGATTCCTGACCGCACGCCGTCGCCAGCACCATGACAGCCGCGGCTGAGGCTACGAGTGAGGCGCTCCGCCAGGAGGTGTTCATTCCAACTCCCCGTCAATCCTTGGGTGTTGCAGCGCCCTACTGCGCCGCTCGCTGGCCCTAGGTACGGGCGGGGGTGGCCGATGTGTTCAACGGAGAAGAAATTTCTTTCCGAACTCTGTGACATCGATCGTGGCGGCGCCCTCGTGAGAGCCGTGATCGACTCGAAAGCGGGGTCAGCACGAGGCCCTCCCGCTCAAACCTTCAGGGCCCGCTTTTCCCTCGTTTGGAGCAATCTGTACGTCCACTCGCGTACGCGGGCGCGCGAGCACCGATGATCTCCGACGTGCAAGGACCCCAGCGGACCAGATCCGCACTCGCCCTGCGACTGTCGGCCCTGCTCGCACTGACCTGGCTCCTCACCGGTGTGCCGAGCGGCACGGCGGTCGCCCATGCCTGCGCGTACGCCTCGACCGGCCCGGACGCCGGCGGGTCGGTCGCCGTGGCGATCGGGGGCACCGAAACGTGCGAACCGGAGCCACCGCCTCCCCCACCCACCCCGACCTGCCCGCCGGAGCCGTCACCCACCCCGACTCCTCCGCCGAGGCCCAAGCCGCCGTCACCGAGCCCCGATCCCGCTCCCGACCCCCCGCCCACCCCGAAACCGAAGCCGACGCCACCGCCGCCCGCCCCGGTACCGCCGCCTCCGCCCCCGCCGGCCCCACCGCCGGTCGCCGAGGTGCCGCCGCCCGCCCCGGCCCCGAAGCCCACGCCCAAGCCCACACCCACGCCGAGACCGACCCCCGAGGCGTCGCCGACCCCGGTGAGCTATCCGCCGTACCGGGCCTCGGCCCGGCCGCGCGCCAAGCGCTCCGGACCGTCCATGGTCTCGCTCGCCCTGCTCGTCACCGTGCCCGCGCTGTTCGCCGCCGCCGCACTGCGTCCGCGCTGACCCCTGGAGGAACCTCTTGTCGGAATGGCTTGTTCTCACCCTCGCGATGGGGGCGGCGTGTCTCGTCGTCCTCGTCGTGGCCGCAGTGCGGCACCACGCCGCGTCCGCGGACGAGGACCCGTCCGAGACCCCGGACGTCATCGAGTACATCACCATGATGATCGGCGTGGTGTACGCCATCGTCCTGGGCCTGGCCATCGCCGGAGTGTGGGAGGCCCGCAGCGTCGCCCAGGACCACGTCCAGGCCGAGGCACAGGCGCTGCACGAGATCCACGAGCGGGTGCGGGTGTACCCGGCGGACGTCCGTGACCGTATCCGCGGCGACATCGACACCTATGTCGACCATGTGGTGACCACCGAGTGGAAGGCGATGTCCGACAAGGGCGAGATGACGGAGAAGGGCTCGAAGCTGCTGCAGCGGGTGCGTGAGGACGTCACCGACTACGAGCCGAAGAGCGACTTCGAGGCCCAGGCCTATCAGCCGCTGCTCGACCAGATGGCCGCCGCCGACGCCGCGCGCAACGCCCGCGCCGACTCCACGGGCGAGACCCTGCCCGGCGTGGTGTGGTTCGGTCTGATCGCCGGTGCCGTGGTGACCGTGGGCATGGTCTTCGCCCTGCAGATCCGGCGTACGCCGCGCGAGCTGATCCTGGCCGGTCTGTTCTCGGCCCTCATCGCCTTCCTGCTGTTCCTCGTCTGGGACTTCGACTCGCCCTACAGCCGGGGGCTCAGCGCCACGGCGGAGCCGTTCGTGGCGATGTTCCCGAAGGCCGGGGGGTGACGGGCACTCCGGGGCCGGCACACACCTGGGGATGACGAAGCCTCAGGCCCGGCCCCACGGCCGCGACGCCACGGCCTTTCGCCCCGGTACCCGTCAGGGTCCGGGGCGAAAGGCCGTGGGGGTGTGCGAGGGGTGGTCCGTGCTCCGAAGGGGGGCGGGCTCAGATCCTGTTCTCCGCGCGGCGGCGCATCCAGAACACGCCACCGCCGATGGCCGCGGCGGCCACCAGCCCGCCGCCGATGGCGATGTCGGTAGGCGTGGCCCCGCTGGCGCTGCTGCCGCCGAGACCGCCGCGCACACCGCCGACGACGGTGAAGACGTCCCGGAACGTCGTGTCCGTGCCCTCGCAACGAGTGATGACGCGGTGCGCCCCGGTGCTGGCATTGGAGTTGACCCGCACCGTCGCGGTGGCGTTCCTGCCGTCGATGGACCTGAGCCGGGTCTCGGGGAAGGCATCCGATCTGATCGTGCTGCCGCTCGCGGCGCACGCGTCGCCGCCGGTGACGGTGAGCACGAGCTGTCCGCCGGCGGCGATGACGTTGGGCTGGGCCGTCACCGAGGTCGGCTGGTCCCAGGCGGCGGCCGTCGGGGCGGCGAGGCCGACCAGGGCGACCGCGGCGGCCGAGGCGGCCAGGGCACGAGATGTACGCATGTGATCCTCCGCGGAAGACGCCCCGGGACCCGTCCCCGGTCGATCGGCGAGAAAGCGCCTCCCGGAAAAACCCTCAGTTGCCGTGCGCGGGGCCGCATTTCGGCGCTGGTCCGTCCTGGTGAGCCGATACGCCGGGATATCTCCGCATGATCGGAATCACCGCAGGTCACGGACCGTCAGAAATTTCCTGCGGCGGGCGACTCGGATGGCGCATGACTCCACTGCGCCGCCACCCGTTCGTACCTCAATCATCGCCGTGGCGGTGCGGCGCGCTTAGCGTTTGCCGTATGCGCGAATGACGCGGCGACGGCCGTGTCGAGAGGGGATGGCGAATGTTCTCGTCGGAGGTGGTCGAGGCCGAGGAGGAGGCACGGCGCAGAAAGCGCGCGCCGTGGGGCGTGATAGCGCTGGTTCTGCTCACCGGTCTCGCTCTGATCCGCAATGGCTCCGGGGAATTCGACGTGGGTCCGCCGCAGCCGGCTCAGGCCGCTGCCGCCGACACCCGCAGCGCGCCCCACGGCACCTTCACCAACGTTCCCGATCCGCTGCCGTACGCGATGGTCGATCGGGTGCGTATCCCCTCGATCCAGGTCGACGCCCCGGTGGTGCCGGTCGGTCTGGACGCGGCGGGCTGGGTGGACGCGCCCCCGGCCCAGGACCCCAACCTCGCGGGCTGGTTCACGGGCGCGGTCGCCCCCGGTGAGAAGGGCACGGCCGTGATGGTGGGCCATGTCGACAACCAGCAGGGGCCCGCGGTGTTCTACGGGCTCGGGGCGCTGAAGAAGGGCAGCAGGGTCGAGATCGATCGCGGGGACGCGAAGACCGCCGTGTTCGAGATCTACGGCATCGAGGTCTTCGCGAAGAACAACTTCCCCGGGGACCGTGTCTATGGGAACAGCGGAATTCCCGAACTGCGGGTCATCACCTGCGGGGGCGGTTTCTCCCAGCAGAACGGCTACGACGGCAATGTCGTCGTCTTCGCCCGCCTGGTCGAGGTGCGCTGAGCGCTTCCCGACCGGGCGGGCGAAAGCCCGTCCGGCTCCTCAGGCGTATTTCCGCTGGGGCACGGTGATCCGATAGCCGGAGTCGAGGAGTTCGGGAAGGTATTCGCGCAGCGCTTTCACGCTCTGGGAGCGGTCGCCGCCCGCGTCGTGGGAGAGCACGATGGCACCGGGTTCGGCGCCCTTCTCCACCCGCTCGGCGATGGTGGCCGCTCCCGGGGAGCGCCAGTCGAGCGTGTCCACGGTCCAGGCGAGCGGTTCCATGCCGAGTTCGGCGCCGAACTGGAAGACGGTCCGGTTCCAGGCCCCGTAGGGCGCGCGGAACCACAGCGGCGGCTCCCCGTGCGCCTTCTCGATGATCTCGCTGGTACGGGCCATCTCCGCGTGGATACGGGACCGCGAAAGGCTCGGCAGCAGCGGATGGGACCAGGTGTGATTGCCGACGACATGGCCGTCGTCCGCCATCACCCGCAGCAGGTCCTGGTGCTGGACCGCCATCTCACCGCACACGAAGAACATGGCCCGGACATCGCGCTTGCGCAGGATGCGCAGGACCTCCGGGGTGTATCGCGGGTCGGGGCCGTCGTCGAAGGTCAGCACCATGTCCCGCCCATGCGCGGCCAGCCGCAGGAACGGCTCGCGGCGGACGGCGGGCCGGACGACGGTACGGCGGCGGGGCGCCCCGTAACCGGCGATGGGCTGCAGGCGGTAGGTGGAGGGCTTGAGCGCCCGGCGGGCGCCCGGACCGGCCGCCGGGGTGCCCCTGGTCGCGGAGGCGCCGGGCCCGTCACCGGTGAGCAGACTGGCGGTGCCCGCGACACCGGCGGCGCCCAGCAGGGCTCCGCCTCCGATCAACAGACGCCGTCGTGTGAAGATCTGATCCATCGTCATGACTCATGAGTCGACCGGTACGGGGGCGACGCACCACTACGACACCGATGCGGCGGTATGAATACACCCGTGGGGAGCAATTTTCCGCGCCCCACCCACCCGCCCGGCGTACGCCGGAGCCCGCGCTCTCCGGCCCCCGACTCCGCGATAACCTCGCCCCGTGACCGATCAGCAAGCACAGGGGTTCGAACGGGGCACCGACGGACCCAAGGTCATCCTCGTCGGGCTGGACGGCTCCGACTCCTCCCTGCGCGCCGTGGCCTACGCCGCGGGCCTCGCCCGACGCCAGCACGCCCTGCTCGCCATCGTCTACGTACAGCCGTTGCTGGCGGCGAGCGCGGCGCTCGGGGTGCCGGTGGCCGGGACCACCGAGGAGATCGCCGAGCGGCTCGTGGCGCAGATCCGTGAGGCCGCCGAGCAGGCGAAGGGGATCTTCGAGGTGCGCTGGGAGTTCCACACACTGCGCGGCGACCCGTACGGCGGGCTGGTGAAGGCCGCGGACGACCTCAAGGCCGACGCGGTCGTCGTGGGCGCCTCCGAGCAGGCCGGCCACCGGATCGTCGGCTCGGTGGCCGTACGCCTGGTCAAGGCGGGCCGCTGGCCGGTCACGGTCGTCCCCTGACCGGGGTGCGCGGCCGGTCTACTTCCCCATCAGCAACCCGTGCTGCGCGGCGCCCCGGCTGAGGACGACCTCTCGAATCCGGTCCCGTACGGCGGTGACATGCGCCCCCGAGCCGGACTCGATCAGTGCGTTGAGGTTGACGACCCGTCCCGTGCCGACGTCGAACCACTGGGGTACGAACTCGGCCCTGGTCACCTCCCAGCGGGCGCCGGGCCGAGCGGGCGGGGCGAAGGTGAAGCGGGCCAGGGTCCCCTCGTTGCCGCGTGGGTCCGGGGCCCCCGAGTGGTTGAACATGGCCCCCGCGATCTGATCGCCCATCCCGTAGACCACCCAGGTCCCGTTGACCTTCTCGTACGCCTGCGGAACGTGCGCGTGGGTACCGAGGATCAGGTCGATGTCGGCCCGTCCGTCCGTGGCGGCCTTGGTGAGCTGCTCTCCCAGGCTCAACTGCCGGGCGTCGGGCGCGTCCTGCCATTCGGTGCCCCAGTGCAGCGATACGACCACCACGTCGGCCCCCGCGGCGCGTGCGGTCCGGGCGTCGGTGAGGATGCGCTCGCGGTCGATGAGGTTCACGGCCCAGGGCCGGTCCGCGGGCAGGGGGATGCCGTTGGTGCCGTAGGTGTACGCGAGATGGGCGACCTGGGCGCTTCCGGCACGCATCAGCGTGGTGGCCGCCGCCTCCTGCGCCGTGCGCGCCGATCCCGTGTGCCGTACGTCGGCGCGGTCGAGGGCGTCCAGGGTGCGCTGGATGCCGGTGGCGCCATCGTCGAGGGTGTGGTTGGAGGCGGTGGAGCAGCCGTCGTACCCGGTGGCGGCCAGCCCTTCGGCGACCTCCGGCGGGGACTTGAAGGTCGGGTATCCGCTGTAGTTGCCGTCCGCGCCGTAGACGGTCTCCATATGGCAGAGCGCCAGATCCGCTGCCGAGACCACGGGCTTCACCCCGGCGAGCATCGGCCGGAAGTCGTACGCGGCGCCGCCGCCGTCCCTGTGCGCCTGCTCGATGATCGACATATGCGGCAGGACGTCCCCCGAGGCGACGAGGGTGAAGCCGCGGGGAGACGCGGCGGGGACCGAGGGCGCGGGCTGTCCCGAGCGGCTCGGCGGGGCGGCGGACCGGTGGGTCTGGCAGCCGGCGGCGCCGACGAGAAGAACGGCGAGGCCGTATCCGATGGTTCGCCCACGTACGCGCATGCTGAACACCCCGTCACGGTCGTATTTACTTACGATCCGTCAAGAATCCGCATACATCGGAAATGCCCGTCAAGAACCCGAACCGGACATCACCCGAAGGACTCACACCTTCCTCACCCGAGCGGAGGCCGACACACGCCCGGATGAGCGACAGCGGCGCCCGCCGCCCCGCCCCAGGGGGCGCGCACACGGGCCACGCACCACCCGCCGCCCCTCAACCCACCAGAAACACGCACCCCGCCCCATCAGCCCGTCCGGCGTGTGCGGACGGGCTATTCAGGCCGGTCAGGTCCGGAGGCGGAGCCTCCGAGAGCACCGGCCGACCGTTCATCGCGCCGTTCGTCGCAGGCTTTGACCGTCCGCCGCAGACCCGTGACAGGCCCCTGTCCCCGCGGACCGGCTCGCGTTCCCATACGGCCATGACGGCCGGAACCATAATCACCAACGGGACGACCGCCGAACACGAGCTGGCCGAGCTCCAGCGCGAACACGGCCGCCCCCTCTTCGCCCTGATGCTGCGGCTCTCCGACGGGGACCGCCACCGCGCCGAGGACCTGGTGCAGGAGACCTTCGTACGCGCCTGGCAGCACCCCGAGGCGCTGCGCGCCGACGACTTCGCCTCCGTACGACCGTGGCTGCTCACCGTCGGGCGGCGGCTCGCCATCGACGCGCGGCGGGCCCGGCAGGCGCGTCCCGCCGAGGTCGGGGACGCGATCCTGGAGAACGCCCGGGTGATCGCCGACCACTCCGAGCGGTCGGTCGCCACCCTCGACGTACGCGAGGCTGTGAAGACACTCACTCCCGAGCACCGTGAAGTACTGGTGCAGGTGTACTTCCAGGGTGCGAGTGTGGCGGAAGCCGCCGAAGCCCTGGGAATCCCGCCCGGTACGGTGAAGTCCCGCGCGTACTACGCGCTGCGCGCCCTGCGCCGGGTGCTTCCGGGATACGCGGCCGACCTGCGGTGAAACCCACGGCCGAGTCAAGCCTCCGTAAAGCGCCTTGCCGAGGACCACGGTTGAGCAATCAGCTGTGTACATCCGTGTTCCGGATAGGGGACCGGGGTCCGGCTTTCCGGGCCCCGGGTTCGGGCGACGCGCATGCACCGGAGGAGGGCAGGAAGGGATGCTGCACAGAGGTCAAGAGAGCACGGACGGCGCCGGCGGCGGCGAACTGACCGTCCCGATGGCGTGGTTCTACGCCGAGTACATCGCCGAGGAACTGCTGCGGACCGGCGATCTGATGCCGCCGACGTCCTTCGAGTTCCGGGCCGGGCGCGACGCCCTGGCGCTGACCATCTTCCTCGCGGACTCCGGCGGTGAGCTCTCCGGCATCCGGGTCGTCACCCAGCTGGAGACCTGGCTGTCGCTGACGGCGTACGACCAGCCGTGGCAGGACTGGGTGTGCGAGCGCATGGCCCACTTCACCGCCGAGGCGCTGGAGAAGGGCGGCCCGTCGCCGGATCTGGACCTGGCGGAGGCGGCCTGGCGCTGGCTGGAGGAGACGGAGCTGCTCGCACCCGATCTGGACGCGGTGCCGGGCGGGGGCGCGGTCGTCGGTGAGGACGACGGTCCAAAGGTTTGGACACCTGCCTGGCGGCTCGGTCTGCCGCTCGGACATCTGGCGATCCATCTCTTCTGACCCGGGCGATCCCCTCGCGCCGATGTGGTGACGCGTGTCTTCCTCGGCCCGAACGGCCA
This sequence comes from Streptomyces sp. NPDC002643, assembly GCF_053592555.1. Lineage (NCBI taxonomy): Bacteria > Bacillati > Actinomycetota > Actinomycetes > Kitasatosporales > Streptomycetaceae > Streptomyces > Streptomyces sp. NPDC002643. Next base: position 53,409 of record NZ_JBSFVY010000032.1, on the reverse strand, counting down.
GTTCGGGCACGGAAGGGCCAACTTTTTCGGACTCCGACCAATCCGCCGGGCGGGCGGCTCCGAATCTTTTGGTTGGCATTGGCTGTGAGGCTTGAGTGATTCGCCGGTCTGGTCCGTACCGGTGGGGGCAGGAAGCAACCCCCACCGCTCACCGGCCCGAGGAATTGCCATGTGGTCCCAGGATCGTCATCACGACGTCGGCGCGTACGCGCTGGGCGTGCTGGACGAGGTGGAGTCCTTCCACTTCGAGGACCATGTCCGCGGCTGCCCCCGGTGCGCGGTACATGTCACCGAGTTCCGACCGGCCGCCCGGCAGTTGATGCTGTACCGGAACGCGACACCGCGCTCCGTGCACCCCTTCGCCGCGCCCGGCCCCCAGCTGCTGGGCAAGCTGCTCGACGAGGTCGGCGCCCGCCGACGCGCCAAGCGCAGGCGCTGGCTCTACGCGGTCGCCGCGTCCGTGATCATCGCGATCGGCGGCCCCGCCGTCGCCGTTCTCGCCGGTCCGGGCGAGGCCCCCGACACGGTCGCCGCGACCGACGCCGAGACCGGTGTATGGGCCGAGGTCAAGGCCCAGGAACACGTCTGGGGCAGCGACCTCGCGCTCAAGGTCAAGGAGGCCGAAGGGGCCCACGCCTGCCGGCTCGTCGTGGTCGGCAAGGACGGCACCGAGGAGACGGCCGCCAACTGGAAGTCCCCCGGCGGCCCCGGCTCCACGGCCGAGATGATCGGCGGCACCGCGATGCAGCTCGAAGACATCAGCCACTTCGAGGTACGCAGCCAGGAGGGCGAACTGCTGGTCACGCTGAAGGCACCGGCGTGGCGGTGAGGGGCCAGCGTGGCGCTGGGGCCCGGCATGGCCGAGGGCCCGGCATGGCGCTCAAAGCTCCGACCATTGCCGCCGGGGGCTTCGGCAGTGCCGCAGGATTGGTCCGTACCTTCAATGGTTTCGGACCCTGCGGTTCGTTCCGCTCGCCCTACTTCAGCAGTCGTGACATACGCCGGTCGGCGAGCGGCTTGCCGCCGGTCTGGCAGGTCGGGCAGTACTGGAGCGAGGAGTCGCTGAAGGAGACCTCGCGGATGGTGTCGCCGCACACCGGACAGGCCTCGCCGGTACGGCCGTGGACGCGCAGTCCGCTCTTCTTCTCCGCCTTCAGCCGCCCTGCGGCCAGCCCCCGCGAGCGCTCGACGGCCTCGGTGAGCGTGCTCCGCAGCGCCTCGTAGAGCGACCGGGTCTCCGCCGGCCCGAGCGACGAGGCCAGCTTGAACGGTGACATCTTCGCGGCGTGCAGGATCTCGTCGCTGTACGCGTTGCCGATCCCCGCGATCAGACTCTGGTCCCGCAGCGCGCCCTTGATCTGCCGCCGCTCCGTCGCGAGGAGTTCGGCGAACCGCGCCTCGTCGAAGTCCTCGGCCAGCGGGTCCGGCCCGAGCCGGGCGACGCCCGGGACCGCGCCGGGCTCCCGTACGAGGTGGACGGCCAGCCGTTTCTGGGTGCCGGCCTCGGTGAGGTCGAACCCCTCCCCCGTCTCCAGCGCGACCCGCAACGCCAGCGGGCTCTTCCCGCCCGGCTTCGGCGGCCCGTCGGGCAACCGGTCCCGCCACTGCAGCCAGCCGGCTCGCGCCAGATGCGCCACGAGGTGCAGTTCGCCGCGGTCGCCCTCGATGTCCAGGAACTTGCCGTACCGCCGCACGGCCGTGATCTCCCGCCCCTCGAAGGCGCTGATCGGCGGGTCGTAGGTCTTCAGCACGCTGATCGCCACGGGCAGGACACGGATGACCTCATGGCCGATCAGTTTCTCGACCAGGAAGTCCCGGAGTGCCTCGACCTCGGGGAGTTCCGGCATAGGTCCAGAGTGCCATGGGGTGACGACCCGTGGGCGACCGCAGGTAGTAGGTGGCTGGTCGCGCATTTCCCCGCGCCCCTTGAAAGCACGGCCCTGCGGGCCGATGAAAAATCAGGGCGCAGCCCGATTTTTCAGGGGCGCGGGGAACTGCGCGACCAGCCATACACCACCCGCACCCGCCCACGAACCCCCACCCCCGAGTTCCTAGGCGCCCCCCGAAACCACAAACTCGCACCACACACACTTCCCCCCACCCCTCGCCTCCACCCCCCACACATCCGTCAGACAGTCCACCAGCAGCAGCCCCCGCCCCGACACCCCGTCCTCCCCGGCCTCCCGCCGCCGGGGCAGCGCGCTCGACGAGTCCTCCACCTCGACCCGGAGGCGCCGTTCGGAGCCGCTCAGCACCCGAAGGGTCACGACGGCGGAGCCCTCCGTGTGCATCAACGCGTTGGTGATCAGTTCATCGGCGACGAGTTCGATCTCGTCGGCACGATCACCGGCCCCCCAGCCGCGTACCGTCGCACGGATCACGCGCCGGGCCTCGGCGAGCGCCTCGGGATCGCCGGGCGCGACATGCCGCTGGAGCCGCCCGCCGGGCTCCGGCTCCGCGCCGCGGCTGCGCCGCCGGAGCAGCAGCAGGGCCACGTCGTCGTCACCACCCCGCTCCTCCGCCACATCGATCAGCCGGTCGGCGAGATCGTCGACGTCGTCCGGCCCGGTGGCGATGAGCGCCTCCAGCGTGCGCATCCCGTCGTCGAGGTCGGCGCCGGGCTGTTCGATGAGGCCGTCGGTGCACAGCAGCAGCGTCTGCCCGGGGTCCAGTTCGATCGTGGAGACGGGGTACTCCACGCCCCCGAACTCGGCGGACAGCCCGAGCGGCAGCCCTCCGTCCACGGTCACCCGGCGGCAGATGCCGTCGGTGCCACGGATGAGGGGGTCGATATGGCCGGCCCGGACGGCCTGGACCACTCCGGTGGCGAGATCGGTCTCGGCGTAGAGGCAGGTGGCGAAGCGGTCGGTGTCGAGTTCGTGGAGGAAGGCGGAGGCGCGGGCCATCACGGTGGCCGGGGTGTGCCCCTCGGTGGCGTAGGCCTTGAGGACGATGCGCAGCTGGCCCATGACGGCCGCCGCGTGGGTGTCATGGCCCTGGACGTCGCCGATGACGGCGCCCACGCGTCCGCCCGGCAGGGGGATGAGGTCGTACCAGTCGCCGCCGATGTCCCGGCCGAGGCTGCCGCCGAAGGACGCGGCCCGGTAGCGGACGGCGATGTCGGCGCCGGGGACGCTGGGGATGGAGCGGGGCAGCATGGCCTGCTGAAGGCCCTCCGCGAGGTCCTTCTCCTGCTCGTAGAACATGGCCCGCTGCAGGCTCTGGGCGATGCTGCTGCCGAGCGCGATGAGGACGTCGCGCTCCTCGGTGGTGAAGCCCCAGCGGTCGTTGTAGAGCAGCCCCATCGCGCCGATGGGGCGGGCCTGCACGATCAGCGGCAGATACGCGGCCGAGGTGATCTTGAGGTCGGTGATGTGCGGCCACAGCAGCGGATAGGACTCGGCGAACTCCTCCGGTGACTCGATGAAGTGCGGCAGGAGGTGCCGTACGACCTCGTTCATCGGGTACTTCACATCGAGGCGGGTGATCCGGGTGCCGGGGACGTAGCTGTCCTCGGGGCCGGCGGCGACCATGCGGATGCGGCCGGCCTCCACCAGGCCCATGACGAGGCTGGTGGCACCGAGGTGGGTGAGGCCGTCGGTGTCCTCCAGGACGTCGATCACGTCCTGGACGGTACGGGCGTGGGCCAGGGCGGCGGTGATGATCTGCACGACGTCGGAGCGCCGTCGAGGGGCCCGGGTCCGCCGTACCACGGGTTCGCCGCGGGCGTGGATCTCGCGCAGTTCATGGGTGGCGTCGCGGACGATGCCGATGACGCGGTACGGGCGGCCCGTCCCGTCGCGGCGGATGTAGCCCTGGGTGTGGGTCCAGCGCATCGTGCCGTCGCGCATGCGGATGCGGAAGTAGGCGCCGTAGTTCTCGCTGCCGTCCTTCATGGCCTGGGCGACGAGGGTGTCGAGTCTGCGGCCCTCCATCGGCGGGACCCTGAGGGTCAGGCTCATCGGGTCGCCGTCGTATTCGTCCGGGCGCAGATCGAAGACCTCGTGGGCGGTGGCGTCCATGTGGAAGGTGCCCGCGTCGAGGTCCCAGTCGAAGCTGCCCATCAGATTGAGCGCCAGGACCGGGTCCGGGTGGGCGAGCCAGTCGTCCGGCACCGGCGACTCACCCGCTCCCCGATCGACCATGGGGCCACTTTGACAGCATTCGCCCGATTAATCGAGTGGAGGGGCGCCCTCGTACCGGCCCACTATTGTCGATACCGCACCCGTCCCGGCGCGCGATCCAGGAGCGCGAGAGCCATGGAGTGGTTCACGGCACCCGAGTACGAGCTGAGCCGGCTGGTCTTCCAGCGCGCCCTGGCGGTGATCTATCTGGTGGCCTTCCTGAGCGCGGCCCGGCAGTTCCGGGCGCTGCTCGGGGAGCGGGGCATGCTGCCGATCCCCCGGTACGTCCGGCTGGTGCCCTTCCGGCGCGCACCGAGCGTGTTCCACCTCCGCTACTCGGACCGCTTCTTCGCGGGCTGGGCGTGGACGGGCTGTGCGGTGTCCCTGGCGCTCGTGGCCGGGCTGGACTCGCTGTTGCCGCTCTGGGGCGCGATGCTGCTGTGGCTGGTGCCGTGGGCGATGTATCTGTCGATCGTGAACGTCGGCCAGACCTGGTACTCGTTCGGCTGGGAGTCCCTGCTGCTTGAGGTCGGCTTCCTGGCCGTGTTCCTGGGCAACGACGAGGTGGCACCGCCGATCGTGGTGCTGTTCCTGCTGCGCTGGGTGCTGTTCCGGGTCGAGTTCGGCGCCGGGCTGATCAAGATGCGCGGCGACGCGTGCTGGCGGAAGCTGACCTGTCTGGACTTCCACCATGAGACCCAGCCGATGCCGGGCCCGCTGAGCTGGTTCTTCCACCATCTGCCGAGGCCGTTCCACCGGATCGAGGTCGCCGCGAACCACTTCACCCAACTCGTCGTCCCGGTCCTGCTCTTCACCCCGCAGCCGATCGCCACGGCCGCCGCCTCGCTGATGGTCCTCACCCAGCTCTGGCTGGTCCTGTCCGGCAACTTCTCCTGGCTGAACTGGATCACCATCGTGCTGGCCCTGTCCGCGATCGACTTCGGCGGTACTCCCTCGGACGCCCCCGCCTCGCCGCTCTGGTACGAGATCGTCGTCCTCGCCGTCACCGCGCTGGTCCTCTGGCTCAGCTACCACCCGGTCCGCAATATGATCTCCCGCCGCCAGATCATGAACCGCTCGTTCGACCCGCTCCATCTGGTCAACACCTACGGGGCGTTCGGCAGCGTCAGCCGGGTGCGGTACGAGGTGGTGATCGAGGGGACGGCGGACGACGTAGCGCGCGAGGACTCGCGCTGGCTGGAGTACGAGTTCAAGGGCAAGCCGGGCGATCTCCGGTACTGGCCGCGCCAGTTCGCCCCGTACCATCTGCGGCTGGACTGGCTGATGTGGTTCGCGGCCCTCTCCCCCGCCTACGCCGACGCCTGGTTCGGCCCCCTGGTGGAGCGCCTCCTGGAGAACGACCGGGACACCCTCCGTCTGCTGCGCCGCTCGCCCTTCCCCGCCGACACCCCGCCCCGCTTCGTCCGCGCCCGCCTCTTCCACTACCGCTACACGACCTGGCGGGAACTCCGGACGACGGGCGCCTGCTGGGAGCGGACGTACGTACGGGAGTTCATGCCGCCGACGCGGCTGGCCGGGACGGCGGCGCGAAGGCCGTAGAACGGGCCGCGCGGAGGTCGCGGACGAGCCGAGCGGAGGCCATGGAACGGGCCGGGCGCTCCGCGGAGCGTCCCCGGTGACCCGCTTCTTCATCACAGTCTCTCGACTTGACCCCGCCCCACAGGGCACAGTGCTCTCCTCGTGCTCGTCCCTTACTCGCGAGTACGCCCTTCCGTCGCGTCCGGAGTCGACGCGCACGACCGCCAGGGAGAGTGCCCGTGACCAACTGGGCCGGCCGGACCGCCGCCGAGATCGCCACCGCCGTACGGGAGAAGCGGGTCACGCCGAGAGAGGTGGTGGCTCGGCATCTGGCGCGGATCGAGGCGGTGGACGGGCGGGTCGGGGCGTTCCGCGTGGTGCGGGCGCGGGCGGCCCTGGAGGAGGCGGAGGAGGTGGCCGCACGGGCCGATCTGACCGAACTGCCCCTGGCGGGCGTGCCGGTGGCGATCAAGGACAACCTCGCCGTACGGGGCGAGTCGACCCGCAACGGTTCCGCCGCGACGCCGGACCGTCCGGCCGAAGCCGACCATGTCACGGTGGCCCGGCTGCGGGCGGCGGGTGCGGTGGTCGTGGGGCTGACGAACGTGCCCGAGCTGTGTGTCTTCGGCACCACGGACGGCGTGCACGGCACCGCGCGCAATCCGTGGGACGTCTCGCGCACGACCGGGGGTTCGTCGGGCGGCAGCGCGGCGGCCGTCGCCGCCGGGCTGGTGCCGATCGCGCTCGGCAACGACGGCATGGGCTCGCTGCGCATACCGGCCGCCAACTGCGGGCTGATATGCCTGAAGCCGGGCTCCGGGGTGATCCCGGCGGGCATCGGGCACGGCGACTGGTTCGGCATGTCCGAGAACGGCCCGCTCACGACGACGGTCGAGGACGCCCGACTGATGTTCCAGGTCCTGGCGGACACCACACTCGACCGACCGGTCGAGGCTTCCGCCCCACGCCGTGTGGCCCTCTCCGTACGCAGCCCGCTGGTCGGGGTGACCGTCACCCGCCCGTACGCCGATGCCGCGCGCCGGGCCGCCGATGTGCTGGCCCGCGCCGGGCACACGGTCCGCCCGGCCGACCCGCCGTACCCCCTCTGGCTGGGTACGACGTCGCTGGCGCACTGGACGGCGGGCACCGCCGTGGACGCCGGCGATCTCGACCCCCGACGGCTCGCCCGGCGCACCCGGGTGCACGCGGCGGTGGGGCGTCGCTTCCTGAACGGGGTCCGCAAGGGTGACCGGCGGGAGCAGCTCAGGCGCCGTATGGAGCCGTTCTTCGCCGAGCACGACATCCTGCTCACCCCGGCGCTCGCCCGGCGCGGGCCCGCCGCGGCGAACTGGCACGAGCGGGGCTGGCTGCGCAATCTGCTGGTCAACACCACCTACTCGCCGCTCACCCCGCCTTGGAATCTGACGGGGTGGCCGGCGATGTCGGTGCCGTTCGACACGCTCCCCTCGGGCGCCCCCTGCGCGATACAGCTGGTGGGCCGTCCGGGCACGGAACTCGAACTGCTTGAGCTGGCCGGGCAGTTGGAGCGGCTGCATCCGTGGCAGCGGACGGCGTCGATCGGTTAGCGGGGACTTGGCGGCAGCAGGCCCTTCAACGGGGCGCCTTCACAGGGCCTTGTACATGATGTGCAGGCCGACCGGGCCGTGACTCGGGTGGTCGAAGGCGTCCGGCACGGTGCCGAGGACGGTGAAGCCGAGGGAGGTCCACAGCCGTACGGCCGGGTTGGTCTCGACGACGGCGTTGAAGACCATGCCCCGGTAGCCGTGGGCCTTGGCAGCGGTCAGGACATGTGCGGCGAGGGCCCGGCCGATGCCGCGTCCGCCGTGGTCGGGGTCGACCATGAAGCCGGCGTTGGCCACATGGGCGGCGGGGCCGCCGTAGTTCGGGGTGAGGTAGGCGGAGCCGACGATCGCTCCGGTGTCGTCCTCGGCGATGTACACACGCTTGGCGGGGGACATCCACAGGGCGCGGGCGGCCTCCTCGGAGGTGTCCGGGTCCCATGAGTAGGTCTCACCGGCGGCCACGACGCGGTGCCAGAACGGCCAGATACCGGGCCAGTCGTCGGCGGTGGCTTCTCTGATCTGCATGGGCGTGAGTCTGGCACGCCCATGCAGACGGCGATCGCGATGCTCCTGCCGGGGTCAGTCGACGCTGGGCAGGATGTGGGGCTCGGCGAGGTCGTCCTCGTAGCCCGCCAGGCGGATCGGGGCGGACCTTGCCCACACGTCCAGACTGCCGAGCTCCTTCTTGGAACGGCTGTTGGGCTCCGTGCGTTCCTTGGGGCGTTGATCGCGATTCGTCTTCTCCGGTGTCACCGCGCACTCCTTATGTGTCGGGTCACCCTCGGGACGTCGGCCCAGCCTGCCGCTGTGCGCCTGACGTCCGCTTGGGTCTGAGTCGTTGTCAGTTCGGACGCGGTGGCGCCGTCTCGCTTGGGTGGTGCAGGCCGTGATGACCGGCTTGTCCCGGGACGGACCGTGGGTGTGGGTGGGACCCAGTTCAGGCTGTCCGTCCGGTACAGAGTAACCAAATGAGCGGGGGTCCGCTCTATGGGGCTGAAAAGATGGAAGGACCGGGGAGAGTCTTTCCTCTTTCATTACCCCCCACCCCAGGGCGACTTGGCCTGCTCCGCCGCTTTTGCCGCCACCCGTTCGGCTCAGTGCCGCGCCGCTCGCCGGTCGGCGAACCTCCGGATCACTGTCCTCGGCACGCAGTTCAGGTCCTGTTGGCCGTATCGCAAGCCGACCATGATCTGGTGGGTCGTCGCAACGGCATTTCTCGCGGGCGGACTCGGGAGGACCGACGCATGGAGCTGCGGAGCGTCGAGGAGCTGATGGATCTGCTGCACGCCTGCCGGGGCGGCGCGGACACACCGGACCGCCACCGGGACGCCCCGGACGGCCGTTCGAGTAGGGCTGTCGTTCGTGTCGATCCGCACGAGCACGCCCTCCAGACCGCCGCGCTGCTGCGCCGGGGGCGGCCCGCCGACAAGGAACTCCAGGTGGCCGGCCTGGTCCATGCCCTCGGGCAGTTGCTCCGACCGGGCGACGACACGAGCCACGCCGACCTCGCCGCCGACGCGGTACGGCCCCTGCTCGGAGACCGGGTCGCCCGGCTCGTACGCCTGCACGCCCTGGGCCCCGACGACCTCGTACGGCTGCACGCGGGCGGTCTGGTGGACGCCGTGCTCGTCGACGACGTGCTGACGCTGCGGCAGGCGGACGAGGCGGGCCGGACACCCGGGGTGGACGCCGGGGTCCTGGAGGACTGGCGCACGGTGCTGGAGCTGGTGGCCGACCGCGCGGGCCGGGTGGGCGCGTCGTCGCCGGGCGCGTAGGCCCCCACCACGGGCGTCGTACGTCTCACCACTTGCCGGGGGCGTAGTCCTTCATGAAGACGCCGTACAGATCCTCGCCCTGTTCGCCGCGGACGATCGGGTCGTAGACGCGGGCGGCGCCGTCGACGAGGTCGAGCGGGGCGTGGAAGCCGGCCTCGGCGAGGCGGAGCTTGTCATAGTGCGGGCGCTCGTCGGTGATCCAGCCGGTGTCGACCGAGGTCATCAGGATGCCGTCGGTGTCGAACATCTCCTGGGCGCTGGTCCGCGTCACCATGTTCATGGCGGCCTTGGCGGCGTTGGTGTTGGGGTGGCCCGCGCCCTTGTAGCCGCGGCTGAACACCCCTTCCATCGCCGAGACATTGACGACGTACGCGCGCCTGCTGGTCGCCTTGCGGGCTGCGTCGGCCATCACCGGCCGCAACTTGCTGATCAGGATGAAGGGCGCCGTGTAGTTGCACAGCTGGGTCTCAAGGAGTTCCACCGGGGAGATCTGCTCGATGGACTGCACCCAGGTGTTGGTGTCGACGACGTCGGGGACCAGTCCGCCGGCGTCGATGGCGGTGCCGTCGAGGTGCCGGGCGACGCTGGCGTTGCCGGCGACCAGGGCGAGGTCGGCGACCTTCTGCGCGTCGAGTCCGCCGGAGCCGAGCGGGAGGGCGGCGAGACCGTCGACCGCGCCCGATCCGAAGGCGCCGATGACGTGGTGGGCGGGCAGCTCACCGGCGGGCAGCGGCGCGGACTCGCCGTCGACCAGCGCGGCGTAGGCGGAGGGCAGCCGGCGTACGGTCTGGGTCGCGTTGTTGATGAGGATGTCGAGCGGGCCCTGCTCGCCGATCTGTTCGGCGAGGGCCACGGCCTGGGCCGGGTCGCGCAGGTCGATGCCGACGACCTCCAGGCGGTGGAGCCAGTCCGCCGAGTCGTCCATGGCCTTGAAGCGGCGGATGGCGTCCTTCGGGAACCGGGTGGTGATCGTGGTGTGGGCGCCGTCGCGCAGCAGCCGCAGCGCGATGTACATGCCGATCTTGGCCCGGCCTCCGGTGAGGAGGGCGCGCTTGCCGGTGAGGTCGGCGCGGGCGTCGCGGCGGGCGCGGTTCTCGGCGGCGCACTTCTGGCAGAGCTGGTGGTAGAAGTAGTCGACCTCGACGTAGCGGGCCTTGCAGACGTAGCAGGAGCGGGGGCGCTGGAGTATCCCCGCGATCTGGCCGGCCTCGGTGACGGACGACGGCAGGATGCCCTCGGTCTCGTCGTCGATGCGCTGGGCGGAGCCGGTGGCGGTGGACTCGGTGACCGTCTTGTCGTGCGCGGTCTTGGCGGCGCGGCGCTCCTGGCGGCGGCGCTGCTTGACCGTGCGGTAGATGCCGGCCGTGGCGCGGCGTACCGCGATGGCGTCCGGGTGGTCGACCTCCAGCTTGTCCAGCTCTTCGAGCACGCTGAGGCACACGGCAAGCCGCTCGGGGTCGATTCCGGGGCCGTACACGGCCTCGTCGGTCGCCGCCGTGCCGTCGTCTGTCACCGTCATCGTGCTGCCTGTTCCCGTGGTGGTTGCCTGCGGCTGCCTGCGGCGCCTTGGCTGTGTCTGCCGTTCGAACGCGGAATTCTACGGAGCGCCGGCCCCACTCACCAAAACCGGCTCCCGCCCCCGCCGCCCCTACCCGTCCCATCCCCAGGGGCTGCGCCCCTTCGACCCCCGCCCACCAGCTCGTGAGGGTGGGGTTTGCTCGGCGGGTGCGGGTGGTGGGTGGTTGCTCGCGCAGTTCCCCGCGCCCCTGAAAATGCAGGGGCTGCGCCCCGCATTTTCATCGGCCCGCAGGGCCGGATCTCTTAGGGGCGCGGGGAACTGCGCGACCAGCCCCCACCCACCCGCACCCGACAGACCGCCCTCCATTCCCTCGACGGGGGTCGAAGGGGCGCAGCCCCTGGGGACGGGAATGGGTAGGGGCGGCGGGGGCGGAGAAGGTCAGGGAGTGCAGACCGAGCGCAGGTGTTCCACCTCTCGTCGCACCGACATCCCCAGCAGATCCAGATCCGGCACGGCCTCCCCATCGGCCACCAACCCGTAGTGGACGTTCCCCCGATACGTGGAGACGGCCACCGCCAGAGACTGCCCATGCGCCAGCGGAGCCAGAGGATAGACCTCGGTCAGCGGACACCCGCCCAGCTTCAGACCGAGGCTGGGCAGAGGAACACTCGTGACCAGGATGTCGAACCAGAGCCGAGCCGCCTGGCTGACCAGCGGACCCCCCAGCCGATGCCCCAGCGGCGGCACATGATCGGCCAGCAACGCCACCGCACCGGCCCCCCGATTGGGCCCCACGTCCTTGTTCCGGTCCATCGCGGTGCGCACCGTACGGAGTCGGCGGAGGGGATCGGGATCGCCCACCGGGAGCTTCATCAGATACCCGGAGAGTCGGTTGCCCTGGGGGTGCGCCGTACGGGGACGGCGCTTGGAGACGGGGATCAGCGCCCGGGGCGCGATGCCCTCGCTGCCGTCACCGCGCTCGTCCAGCCAGCGCCGCAGCGCACCCGCGACCACCGCGATCAGGACGTCGTTGACGGTGCCGCCGACCGTCTTGCGGATGATGTGCACCTCGTCCAGATCCACGACCACACCCGCCGTACGACGGGTGCCGCTGGGCTCGGAGGTCAGCGCCGTGGACGAGCGGGGCGCCAGCGTCGCGTCCAGGGTCGTACGGGCGACGGAGGCGCCGATGTCCAGGGCTCGGCCGAGGTCGGAGAGGGTGCCCCGGACGCGGTCGGGGAGTCTGCGGACCTCGCCGAGGAGGCCGAGGCGTGGCTCCGCGGGGCGGGGCCGGGGCGCGGGCATGTCCATGGGGTCCATGACGGCCGCGGCGAGGGTCAGCGCGCGCAGACCGTCGGCGAGGGCGTGGTGGAACTTGAAGAGCACGGCGAAGGAGGTGCCGTCCTCGCCGGGCAGGACGTGGGCCTCCCAGGGCGGCCGGCCCCTCTCCAGCGGGCGTTCCATCAGCCGTCCGGCGACCGTGTGGAAGTCGGCGGTCGGGGCGTGCAGCCGTACGTGGTCGTAGGGCTCGAAGTCGGCGACGGGCTCACGGGTCGCGCCGCCGAAGGCCAGCGGCAGTCGTACGTTCGGCAGCCAGACATCGCGGATGCGCATCCTCAGCCCCGGCACACCGGCGGCGCGCGCGGCGAGCAGGTCGGCGGCGTGGGCACCGGCCGTGGGCGAGTTCGCCGCGAAGACCCCCAGTGCGGCCAGGTGCATGGGGTGGTCGGCGGACTCGATGTTCCAGAACGCCAGGTCGAGTGGTGCGAGCGGGTCGGAAGTCAATGGCTTGCCTCGCGTCGGCGACGGGGGAATCTGCAGTCAATCGCCGTTGCCCGATTACGGTCAAGTACGATCAAGCTACGCACAGTTAACAACAGATTAAGTCCCACCTCGATGAGAAAGGTGGGACTGATGGTGCATCTGTGGTCACTATGGGGACGTAGGTCACCCTGACGGGCCACATCGCGACCTCGCGCCTACGACACCTACGACACCCGCTGCCCCTTCCCCAGGGCGATCACTCCGCCCTCGGAGACCGTGTACAGCTCGGCGTCCCGCTCCGGGTTGACGCCGATCGTGGCGCCCGGCGGGACCTGGACGTTCTTGTCGAGGACCGCGCCCCGGACCACGGCGCCCCTGCCGATGTGGACGTTGTCGTGCAGGACCGACCCCTGGACGACCGCGCCCGGGTCGACCACCACCCCGGGGGACAGCACCGACCGTGTGACCTGGCCGCGGATCAGACAGCCCGCGCTGATGATCGACTCGCTGGCCATGCCGCCCGCGTTGAAGCGGGCCGGGGAGAGCTGGTTGGAGTGGGTGTAGATGGGCCACTGGCGGTTGAAGAGGTTGAAGGCGGGGCGCTCGGCGATGAGGTCCATATGGGCGTCGTAGTAGGCGTCGAGGGTGCCCACGTCACGCCAGTACCCCTGGTCGCGGCTGGTCTCGCCGGGTACGTGGTTGGCGCTGAAGTCGTACAGCTGTGCCTCGCCCCGGCCGGTGAGCTGGGGCAGGATCGAGCCGCCCATGTCGTGCACGGACTCCTCGTCCTCGGCGTCCCGCTGCAACGCCTCCACCAGGGTCTTGGTGGTGAAGAGGTAGTTGCCCATGGAGGCGTAGACGGACTGGGGGTCGTCCACCAGGCCCGGTGGGTCGGCCGGCTTCTCCAGGAAGCGTTCGACGATCCGGCCGTCGGAGCCCGGGGTGATCACACCGAAGGAGGAGGACTCGGTGCGAGGGACGCGTATGCCGGCCACCGTGACGCCCGCGCCGCCCTCCATGTGCTGGGCCAGCATCTGGCGGGGGTCCATGCGGTAGACGTGGTCGGCGCCGAAGACCGCCACGTAGTCGGGCTGTTCGTCGTGGACGAGGTTCAGGGACTGCAGCAGGGCGTCGGCGCTGCCCAGGTACCAGCGCGGGCCCAGGCGCTGCTGGGCGGGGACCGGGGTGACGTAGTTGCCGAGCAGGCTCGACATCCGCCAGGTGGTGGTGATGTGCCGGTCCAGCGAGTGCGACTTGTACTGCGTGAGCACGCAGATGCGCAGGATGTCGGCGTTGACGAGGTTGGAGAGTACGAAGTCCACGAGGCGGTACGTTCCGCCGAAGGTCACCGCTGGTTTCGCCCGGTCGGCGGTGAGCGGCATCAGCCGCTTCCCCTCGCCGCCCGCCAACACGATTCCCAGTACCGAAGGTCCTCCGCGCCGCATGCCGCCGCCCCTCTGCGCCCGGTCGCGCGCCGGGCGCTGTTCGCCGCTCTGCCCCTGCTGCCCCGTTACCCCTGCTACCTCTGCTACCTCTGTGTGAGAACTTCCTCGTACAACTGGACCGTGCGCCGGGCCACCGCGTCCCAGCCGAACTCGCGCACCGCGCGCTCCCGTCCGGCCTCCCCCATGCGGGCGGCGGCGCCCGGGTCGGCGAGCACCGAGTCGAGGGCGTCGGCGAGCCGTGCCTCGAAGTCGTCCTCGTTGGACACCAGCAGCCCCGTCTCGCCGTCCGCCACGACCTCGGGGATACCGCCGACCCGCGAGGCCACCACGGCCGTACCGCAGGCCATGGCCTCCAGGTTGACGATGCCGAGGGGCTCGTACACCGAGGGGCAGACGAACACGGCGGCGTGGGTGAGGAGTTGGATGACGTCCGCGCGCGGCAGCATCTGCGGAATCCAGAACACGCCCTCGCGCACCCGGCTCAGCTCGTCGAAGAGCTCGCGGAACTCCCGGTCGATCTCCGGGGTGTCGGGGGCGCCGGCGCACAGGACGACCTGGGCGGCCGGGTCGATGTCCCGTACGGCCCGCAGCAGATGGGGCACGCCCTTCTGGCGGGTGATACGCCCGACGAACAGGGCGTACGGGCGGTCGGCGCCGAGGCCGATCCGTTTGAGGACGTCGGTGCCGTGGTCCGGTTTGTAGAGGGAGGTGTCGATGCCGTTGTGCACGACGCGGACCCTGTCCGGGTCGAGGGCCGGATAGCAGCCGAGGATGTCGTCGCGCATGGCACCGGAGACCGCGATCACCGCGTCGGCGGCCTCGATCGCGGTGCGCTCGGCCCAGCTAGACAGGGCGTAGCCGCCGCCCAGTTGTTCGGCCTTCCAGGGGCGCAGGGGTTCCAGCGAGTGCGCGGTCATGATGTGCGGGATGCCGTGCAGCAGCTTGCCGAAGTGGCCGGCGAGATTGGCGTACCAGGTGTGCGAGTGGACCAGTTCGCGGCCTTCGAGTCCGGCGGCGATGGACAGGTCCACGGAGAAGGTGCGCAGCGCGTCGTTGGCGGTGTCGAGCGCGGACCAGGGGCGGTGGCGTACGACGCCTCCGGCGGCGCCCTCGCCCCAGCAGTGCACGTCCAGGTCGACGAGGGAACGCAACTCGTGGGCCAGGAACTCCACATGGACGCCCGCGCCACCGTAGACGTCCGGCGGGTACTCCCGGGTCAACAGGCCGACTCGCACCGGGAACCCCCTGACTCAGCGGCTGGTTCCCACATGGTCACCCACATGGGGCAGTTGCGGAAGACCGCGATCCTCCGGATGCCGGGCATCAAGGGCGCGTCGGCAGCGCACCGAAGGCGTGTCGGGGCATGCCGAGTGCGGCCCCGGGGTGTGTGGAATGCGGTCCGGGGCGGGTCAAGTGCGGCCCGGAGAGGGTCAAGTGCGGCCCGGGGGGCGGTCGAAGCAGCAGTCGCCGCAGAGTCCGCCGCCGGGCAGCCGGTAGTAGAGACAGCAGCTGCGGCGGCGGTGGGTGAGCGGGTCGAGGGTGCCGGAGAGGGTGGGGTGGGCGAGGAGTTCGGCGGCGATCGCGTGGGCCCGACTTCCCACCTCCGCACGGCCGTTGGCATGGCCCCAGCGGTCGAGTTGGCGTACGGCTCCCATGAGGGCGGAGGCGGCGTTGCCCCACAGGAGGCGTGCTGAGATGGGCAGTTGGGCGCGCAGGGCCGCCGCCAGGGGGACGAGGTGGGCGTCCCGTACGGTCTCGCCGACGCGGTCGGCGGGCAGGGGGCGTACGTCCGTGAGCCACAGCTCGTCGGGGGCGCTCGCGTCGGCGTCCCAGCGCAGCAGACGGGGGTCGAGGTCGGGTACGCGGTCGTAAAGGGCGGCGGAGCCGAGGGCGATGGACCAGAGGCGGGCCGCGAAGCCGAGGTGGGCGATGGAGGCGGCGACGCGGGGCTCGGGGGCGCGCACACCCCGCGCGACCTTGTGGACACGGAAAATTACGGGATTCTCATAAACCTCCCTCTCCGGGTCGGCATGCCGTGCCGCGTAGGCCTCTTCGAGGGTGGGGAGCGGGCCGCCCGGGGGTTCTCCCGTGCGTAGGACGAAGAAGCCGCCGAGGGCGGAGAGACCGGTGAGGGCGGCGTCGTGATCCACGACGTCGATTAGTACCAGGGCCTGCGTGTTCGCCCGCCCGGAGGGAGGCACTCCGTGTCGCCCACCCTGGGTATGACTCAGGGCTACCCGTACTCCATCGGTAGTACGACGCAATGAGTGCTCTGGTACGACGACGTGAGCCCCTTCCGCGAGGCATCGTGGACACCATGAGAGCCGACCGTTCACCGCGCCGGGCCGAGCGCCCCCGCGCCGCGCAGAGGAGCCGCTGATGAGCGCCCTCGCGTTGTCCGTGCTGCTGTGCTTCGTATCCGCCGTCGCGTACGCGGGCGGGGCGATCGTGCAGGAGCGCGTCGCGGTGTCCTCCCCCGGTCAGTCCTACGCGCCCCTGCGGCGCCCGGGCTGGTGGTTCGCGGTCGGGTTGAACGGCCTCGGCGGTGTGCTGCACGTGGTGGCCCTGGCCTTCGGGCCGCTGAGCCTGGTGCAGCCGCTGGGCGCGCTGACCATCGTGTTCGCCCTGCCGATGGCGGCGCTGTTCGTGGGCCGGAAGGCCGGCGCGACGGCCTGGCGGGGCGCGATCATGGCGACGGTGGGCCTCGCCGGTCTGCTCTCCCTGGTCGGCTCGGTCGACTCGCAGTCCCTGGGCACCGCCCAGCGCATAGCCGTGGCCGTGGTCAGCGCCGGCGCGGTGGCCGCGCTGATGGTGGCGGCCCGCGCGGCGCACCGGCATCCGGCGACGCGCAGCATCCTGCTGGCGGTCGCGTCCGGTGTCGCGTTCGGTATGTCGTCGGTGTTCACCAAGACGGTCGCCGTGGACTGGACGGACGGCATCGCGCTCGCCCATATACCGACCCTCGCGCTCATAGGTGTCTTCGCCACGGCCGGTCTGCTGCTCTCCCAGGCCTCCTACCGCAGCGGCGGTCTCGCGGCACCGCTCGCCACCCTGACCGTGGTGAACCCGGTCGTGGCGGCGGCGGTCGGCATCACGATGTTCGGCGAGACCTTCCGCTACGGCACCACCGGCACCCTTCTCGCGCTGGGCTGCGGCATCGTCGCGGCGGGCGGCCTGATCCTGCTGACCACCGAGCGGCTCCACGAGGAGGAGCACCAGGGCCCCCTCGACCGACAGGACCACGCCGAGCCCGAGGTGCACGAGAGCGTCACGATCGACGGTCTGGTCCTCCCCGACCGGGAGCACCTCACGGTCGAGGAACTGCTCGCGAGCCTTCCGCGACAGTCGACGGGCGAGGACACGATCGATCTCGACAAGCCGGTGGTCGTGCCGGCCCCGTTCCTGCGCCACGCGTACGGGGACGACGGTCCGTCCGGCCGAATGCTCCAGCAGCCGTTCCACGGCGCGCTGTACGTACCGAGACCGTCTCTCGACCGGCATCGGGACCACGTCAAGTCCTGAGCGGGAGACCCGGCCGCGGGCCTCCCGCCGTGTATCGGACGTACGGCCCCGCACGTACACGTCCCGCGTGACGGGCCGCCCAGGGCGTGCCAGGCGTCGCGGGGCAGGCGGGACTTTCGAAACACGCCCTACGTGCGCGCCACGTGCCGCGCGCCGCGCGTCAGATCCGTACGCCTCGTGCCCGCAGATAGGCGATCGGGTCGACGTCGCTGCCGAAGTCGGGCCCGGTCCGCACCTCGAAGTGCAGGTGCGGGCCCGTGCTGTTGCCGGTGTTCCCCGAGCGGCCGATGCGCTGGCCGGCGCCGACGTGCTGGCCGTCCTTCACGGAGATCGCCGACAGATGGGCGTACTGGGTGTAGCGGCCGTCGGAGTGCCGGATCACCACCTGATAGCCGAAGGAGCCGCCCCAGCCGGCCGTGACGACCTGCCCCGAGGCGACGGACTTCACGGCGCTGCCGGTCGGCACGGGGAAGTCGACGCCCGTGTGGTAGCCCTTCGACCAGGAGGACCCGGAGGCCCGGTAGGGCGTGCCCTGGGAGGCGTTGACGGGGGCGACGAAGGAGACGGTGGACGACGGCTGCTCCCTGTCGGGCTGCTGCTCCTTCCGCTCCTTCTTCTGCTTCTCCTTCTGTTTCTGCTTTTGCTTCTGCTTGTCGTCGGATACGTCCGAGCCGCCCTTCGGCGCGCGCAGACTCAGCTTCTGCCCGGGCCTGATCAGGTCGGGGTCGGCCCCTATGGTCTTGCGGTTGGCCTGGTAGATCCCGCGCCAACCGCCCTTGACGTCCTGGGAGTCCGCGATCTCGGAGAGCGTGTCACCGCGGACGACGGTGTACATCTCGACCTTGCCCGCCTGTGACTGGGGCGTCCTCTCCGGTGTGACGTCCTCGATCGTGCGGGTCGAGCCACGGCCACCGGGGTCGATGTCGGGGCTGTCGCCGCCCCGGGTGAGCCCGGCGCGGTTCGAGCACACCGGCCAGGCGCCCGGGCCCTGTCCGTCGAGGACCTTCTCGGCGATCGCGATCTGCTGGTCCTTGGTGGCCAGGTCGGCGCGCGCGGCGTAGGCGGTACCGCCGTACGCCTCCCAGGTGGACTGGGTGAACTGGAGACCGCCGTAGTAGCCGTTCCCCGTGTTGATGTTCCAGTCGTTGGTGGACTCGCAGGCCGCGACCTTGTCCCAGGTGTCGACGTCGGCCGCCTCCGCGGTTCCGGTGGCGATCAGCGGGAGCGCCATTCCGGCGCCGCCCGCGGTGACGGTGAGTGAGGCGCGGTTGATCCTGTTCGGCTGGTACCGGCGGTGCCGGCCGCGTACGGCCATCGAGAAGCCCCCCTCGCATATGCCATGAAGTCGCAAAAGTAAGCGCCGCGAACCGGCCATGACAAGACGGCAATTCAGCCGCTCCAGTCCCGCTGGTGGCGGGTAATCGTCCTGATCCGGCGCGTAAGTTCCCCTGTCCGGCGCGCGAGTCATCAAGGGCGGCGCACAAAGGGCACGAGGACGCGCCCCATGGGGGACGGGTGGACCTTCCGTCGCGGCAGGTGGCGGGCCCGGCGGGGCGGGTGGGGTTCAGAGGCAGGTGGGTGTTCATTTGAGGCACGTGGGCCTCTTCCCGCGTACTCAAGCACGGCAGGCCGCGCAGCGCGGTCGGGGCCGGTGCACGTCAGGATGACCGGAAGGACAATACTGGCGTGCAGGAACGGCACCACCGATATCAGGATTCATAGGAGCCACACCGTATGAGCACTTCAGCGCAGATCGGCGTCACCGGCCTCGCGGTCATGGGGAGCAATCTCGCCCGCAACTTCGCGCGCAACGGCTACACCGTCGCCGTCCACAACCGCACCCCGGCCAAGACGCACGCGCTGGTCCAGGAGCACGGACACGAGGGCGACTTCATCGCGGCCGAGACCGCCAAGGAGTTCGTCCAGGCTCTGGAGCGGCCCCGGCGTCTGGTCGTCATGGTGAAGGCGGGCGGCCCCACGGACGCGGTGATCGAGGAGTTCGCCCCGCTCCTGGAGCCCGGCGACATGATCATCGACGGTGGCAACGCGCACTTCGCCGACACCCGCCGCCGTGAGGCCGCACTGCGTGAGCAGGGCATCCTCTTCGTCGGCGCCGGTATCTCCGGCGGTGAGGAGGGCGCGCTCAACGGCCCGAGCATCATGCCGGGCGGCCCCGCCGAGTCGTACGACTCCCTCGGTCCGATGCTGGAGAAGATCTCCGCGAAGGCCGCCGACGGGGCGCCGTGTGTGACGCACGTCGGTCCCGACGGTGCCGGGCACTTCGTGAAGATGGTCCACAACGGCATCGAGTACGCCGACATGCAGCTGATCGGTGAGGCGTACCAGCTGCTGCGCGATGTCGCCGGGTACTCCCCCGCGCAGATCGCGGAGATCTTCCGCACCTGGAACACCGGGCGGCTCGACTCCTATCTGATCGAGATCACCGCCGAGGTGCTCGCGCACGTGGACGCCGCCACCGGGAAGCCGTTCGTGGACGTGGTCGTCGACCAGGCCGAGCAGAAGGGCACCGGCCGCTGGACCGTGCAGATCGCGCTCGACCTGGGGGTGCCGGTGTCCGGTATCGCCGAGGCCGTCTTCGCGCGGTCGCTGTCCGGGCACGCCGCCCTTCGGGACGCGTCGCGTGCGCTGGCCGGGCCGAAGCCGACGCCGCTGAGCGCCGCCGAGGCCGGCGCCTTCGCCGACCGGGTCGAGCAGGCGCTGTACGCGTCCAAGATCGTGTCGTACACGCAGGGCTTCCACGAGATCGACGCCGCGCGCGGTGAGTACGACTGGGACATCGACCTCGGCAAGGTCGCCTCGATCTGGCGGGGTGGCTGCATCATCCGGGCGGCCTTCCTGGACCGGATTCGCGCCGCGTACGATGCCCGGCCCGATCTGCCGAGCCTGCTCTCCGACGAGGGGTTCGCCCAGGAGATCGCGGCGGCGCAGGACGACTGGCGTGAGGTGATCGTGGCCGCGACGCGTCAGGGGGTGGCCACGCCCGGGTTCTCGGCGGCGCTCGCGTACTACGACGCGTTGCGGGCGGAGAGGTTGCCTGCGGCGCTTACGCAGGGGCAGCGGGACTTCTTTGGGGCGCACACGTATCGGAGGGTTGACCGGGAGGGGTCGTTCCACACGTTGTGGGGTGGGGATCGGTCTGAGGTCGGCGCCTAGGGGGGAGGGGGTGCGGGATCGTTGGCGGCTGCGGGATCGTTGTGGCTGGTCGCGCCCACGCGGCGGAGCCGCAATCAATACAGCCCCGCGCCCCTAAAGGTAAGTTGATGCGGCCCGGCGTGGGAAAGTCACGCCGGGCCGCTGTTTGTCTGCCTTCCATCTCCTACGGGAACAGCACTCCCCGCCTTACGTCAGCGGCCCTGGTGTCGGTTCTCCGGGGACCGGGTCCGGGCCCGGGGGTTTGGGGATGGGGTCCGGTTCCGGGACGGGGTTCGGGGGTGGGGTGGGGAAAGGCTCCGGGCGGTCGGGGCCCGGGCCGGGGGTGGGGCCTGGCTTCACTGGGTCCGGGTCCGGGTGTGTCATGACGTCCTCCAGCCAGTACGACATCGGCCATGGACTTGTGTCACGGGTACCCGGTGGGCGCACTCCTACTCACCCGGTCGCGCGTGCCACCTCCGCCGCGGCGGCGAGACCCGGGCGGGGGCTGGACAGGACCGGGATCGCGGTCGTGGTCAGCCGCTGGGCGGGGGTCAGGGACGCCTGGGCCAGGACGATGGCGTCGGCGTCGGTGATCGCGTCGACGGCTGTGGCCACCGCTCGGGCGTAGCCCTCGGTGTCGCCCGCCCGGAAGAGGGGCCATGCCTCGTCGAGGAGGACCGTGCGGATCTCCACCGGGCCCGTGGCCTCCTCCTCGATCAGGGCGACCGTCGGGGCCAGGGTGCTGTGGACCGTGGCCAGGACGACGATGCGGGGGCCGGTGGCCACGGCGGCCGCCGCCATCGGGCGGTCGACCCGGAGCACGGGCACCCCGGGGTCGGCCGCCTCGGCGACACCGCCGATGGACGAGCAGGTGCACAGGATGGTGGTGGCGCCTTCCGCGACCGCCCGGTCCAGCAGCGCCCGCACATCGTCGGTGACCGAGTCGGGGCCGTCGGTCCCGGCACGCGTCAGCAGGTCCTCGGCGACGAAGTGGCGCAGCTCCAGACCCTGGTGGTGTTCGTCGCGGAGTGCCTCGAAGACCGGGATGTGGAGGGGGGAGGTGTGCAGCAGGGCGAGCATCGGGCTCCTGAGGAGTTGTTCGGGGTGGCGGGCGTCGGGGTCCTCAGAAGCCGTCGGGGTGGGCGATCAGCCAGCCCTTCGCGGCCCGCAGCAGCTCCGGGGCCACGGCCGGGGCCTCCTCCGGGTGCCGCTCGGCCCACTTCACGACGTACGGGCACAGGGGCGCTACGGCGATGCCCTCGCGTGCCGCCATGCCGTACAGCTCCCGGGTGAGGGAGCCCGCCACGCCCTTCCCCTCGTGTGCGGGCTCGACGATGGTGTGGACCGGGACGAGTGCGCGTTCCGGGGCTTCGAGGACGAAGTACTGGATGTGGCCCGCCAGTTCGCCTGCGCTGCTGCCTCCGCCACCATCACCGCCTCCGCCACCGTCACCGCCTCCGATGAAGGCCTCCAGGCGGCCGTCCGCCCTGTCGTCGCGGATCTCCACATCGCTCATGAGGCGCTCCTCGTCATCGGGCTGCGCCGCTGGTCGGAGCCCGGTACCGGCTCGGACGGGTCCGCGCCCAGGGCCACGACGCGGTTGTCGCGGTCCACGTGGACGACCCTGGGCTCCAGGGTGCGGGCCTCGGCGTCGGAGACCTGAGCGTAGCTGATGATGATCACCAGATCCCCGGGATGGACGAGGTGGGCGGCGGCACCGTTGATACCGATGACTCCCGAGCCGCGCTCGCCCTCGATGACGTACGTCTCCAGACGGGCGCCGTTGGTGATGTCGACGATGTGGACGAGTTCGCCGGGCAGGAGATCGGCGGCGTCGAGGAGATCCGCGTCGATGGTCACCGATCCCACGTAGTGCAGATCGGCCTGGGTGACGGTGGCGCGATGGATCTTGGACTTGAACATGGTACGCAACATCGGGGCACTCCCACAAGTAGGCTCCCTGCCTGCATTTTTGCAGGTCAAGGGCTGTTTCCACACCCTACAACGAGTCGCATGTTCGGGCAGCTTTCCCTAGGTTTTTCAGGACTCATGCTGACCGAATGCTGACTTTCCTGACGATGCATCAGACGCCGGGAGGAGCACTCGGGGCCGCCCTCACTCCCCCGGGGTACCCCTCACGAACGGCCGCGATCAGCGTACGCAACGGCTCCCGAAGACTCTCGTGACGCTCACCACAGCAGGGCTCGACCACCCGGCCATCAGGTCGAACAAGATCCGTCATCTGATCCGGCGGCGCGCAACATAGCCGCACATCGCCGGTTAGCCAAACCGGCGTTTCCTCTGATTATTGTTTCGCCCTCGCAGTGACGCTTGGCGGTGGCACGCGGCGGGCGCCACCCACCCACAAGAAACCAATGTCGAGCCGAAGTCCCAATTGAGCTTCCGGCCGATGGCGAGGAGCAAGCCGATCTTGAAGCCACCCAACACTGCCGACGAAGTCTCCCTCCGATCCATTCCGCAGACCGATCGCCGCCGAGTGGAGCCTGTCCTCATTGACACGTCCGAGGTTGCAAGGCTGCTCAGCATGTCCACCAGCTGGGTCTACCGAGAGGCTTCGAAGCTTGGGCTGAAGGGTTACAAACTGGGCCGTGGCAGGAATGCCAAGGTTCTCTACAAGAAGACCGACGTCCTCAAGTGGTTGGAGCAGCAAAGGATCCACTAGATCCGCGCCACGACCCTCAAGCAACAGGCAGTGGGCCAGTCGCCGCCCAAGGCTCCGGAGAGGACGGCGTCACGCGAGAGCCAGCCAGGATCCGACTTCACGGAATGTGCGTACAGGCGTCCACTGCCGAGAGCGCGCTGAAGAGGGCGGAATCAGCCTCTCTGCCCCGACCCCAGGTCGATTGTCAGTGGCGTCTGTCAGGGTATGCGCAATGCGTGGCGAGACGAGGGGCGGCATAGGTGTTTCAGCGCGATGGCTCAGGCGTATCCGAGTCATTCGATCTTGATTCATTAACCGTGGGTGACCGCCTGCGACTGTTCAATTTCACGCAGCGTGATGATCCTTTGGCATATCTGTGGGTGCTGCGGGCGATGAACGTGCTCCGGGCCGTTCACCAGCTGCAGGTCCACCCCGACGACGTGGCGAACGCACTGAACGAGCTCGCGATAGCGCACGACGAGGTGGCGTCCGCCGCGGACTTGAACCTGCGGGGCATGCTCGACAACCTCTCCTCGGACAATGAGCAGGTTCTCTACCGGGTGGAAGACCCGTTGCGTTGCGGCAATCTGGCCGCGTACCGGAACAGGCAGTCGGTCTACCAGTTCACGGAGATCGGCTACCGCGTCTACTGCGCGGTGGAAGAGGTCATCGGATCCCGGGTACAGGACGCGAACCTGTCGCGGCTGGTGTTTGCCGACATCCTGGCGGACTTCAAGGCGCTGGCGAGTGCGAACCGGGAGGGCGACCAGGACGAGGTGTATCGCAAGCTCGCCCGGCTCGACAACGTGCTGGAGGACATGACGCAGCGAGCGGCACGCTTCTACCTAACCCTCAACGATGTAGCGCGTACGACGGACGTCTCCCCGGAGACGTTCCTGCGGTACAAGCACGCGCTGCTGGCGCACATGAGTGAGTTCACGGCAGAGCTAGAGCGCTACGCGCCCCGGCTGGCCGAGGCTGTGTACGAGGTGGAAGACAGCGGGGTGGAGACGCTGTTGGAGCGGGCCGCCGCGGTGGATGAACGGCCGATGATGCGGCCGACCGTGCGGCTTGAGGACTGGCGGCGGCGGTGGATGGGGCTGCGCCAGTGGTTCTTGGCCGACGGCTCTGGGGAGACGAAGGCCGCTCAGCTGCAAGGCTCCACTCGCACGGCCATCTCAGGGGTCATTGCCCTGCTGCGGCAGGTGACGGAGTCACGCCGAGGAGGGGTGAGCCGGACCACCCAGCTGCGGCATCTGGCTGCCTGGGCGGCGGCTGCGCCGGACGAGCAGGCGGCGAACGCGCTGGTGTCCGCCGCTTTCGACCTGCGTTCGGTGCGGCATCTGTCGGGTGCCCACGACGACGATGACCAGATTTCGCCACGAGCGACGTGGTGGGATGCGCCCGGTGTGGAGATCAGCATCAGCCTGTTCCGGCATGGCAAGCGGCCTGCGCCGGGCGGGCCGCAGCCAATCCGGACGCCTCGTGGCGCGCACGCCCGGCTGCGAGAGCAGCAGCTGGCGGATCGGGCCGCGGACCGGGAGGCCGCCACGGATCTCCTGGACCACGGTCCCCACGACCGGGTACTGAACAAGGCAGAGACCCGAGCCGTGCTCAAGCTGCTGACCCGTGCCCTCCAGGCACGAACCGTCGTCGCGGGACGACTGCGTTCGGGGACCGGCAGCAGCGACGTGCTGACGCTGCGTCTGGTCCCGAACGAGCGCGGCAGCCAGCTGCGGACCGAGACCGGCACACTGCACCTGCCCGGCTTCGCCCTGGAGATCAAGCCTCACGGTGCGATGCGCCGGCGCCGAACGGAGAAGCCCTGATGCCTGCCCATCGCGTCGCCGCTTCGGTGGAGCCTGCGGACCTCGGCTCGTACCAGCAAGCTGCCCGGCTCATGCTGTTGCACGGCGTTGTCACCGAGAGTTATCCCCGAGCCAAGGCCCTGGCTCTGGTGCTGCAGTGGTCAGACGAACTGGCCAAGGACTTCCGTGACTTGTTCGGATACTCCTTACAGACAAGCGCCCGTCACGCACGGCTGCTGCGGCGGCTGGATGCTTTCGATGCCAGCCAGGCGTTCCTCACGGTGAAGAGCAAGAGGCCCTTCGACCGGCGGCGACTGGCCTACCTGTGCCTGATCCTGGCCTGCTTGCACCGGTCACGCATCGAGATCAACCTCGCCGATCTCGTCAAGCTGCTCACACCGTCCGCCAACGCGATCGAGCACCTGGGCTTCGATGCGACCGCGCCGGGCCACAAGGACGCAGTCGTGGATGTGATGGACTGGCTTGTCGACCGGGGTGCGCTGCGGATCTCCGATGGCTCCATGGAGGACTGGGCCCGTGACCACGACCGCGGCGATGCGCTGTTCGATATCGACCACGACACCTGCGCGGCGCTTTTCAGGCCGAACAAGCCGCTGCAGCACCTGGTCAGCGCTGCCGGCCTGCTGGACACCCCGACCGTCGGCACCGGACGGGACCCTCGTCGGCGGTTTGCTGCCCAGCGAGCTCGCCGACTGCTGATCGAGTACCCGGTGGTCTATTTCAGCGACACCGACGCGGAGACGGCCATAGCGCTGCGCCAGCCCACCCTGGCGGAGGACATCGCACGGCTGACCGGATTGCCGGTCGAGCGCCGCGCCGAGGGGATCATGCTCGTCGACACCACAGGGCACTTCACTGACAAGCGATTCCCCGGCCGCGGCGGGGCGGTCAACCGCACGGCAGGGCTGATGCTCGCAAAGATCGCGGACTTGCGGGAAGACCCGGACCGGGCCGCCAGTCTTCAGTACCTCCTGCCCCCCCGGACCAGGGGAGGAACAAGCGGACCTGCTGAGCCGCATCGACATGGCCCTGCCGCAGGCCGGCACGCTCGCAGCCTTGGCGCAGGACCCGCATGCGGACGCTGGTTGGCACGTGGACGAGGCCGATCCGGACGTGCCGGTGCATGAAGGGCAGACGGGCCTGCCTTTCGTGGAACACGGCACGTTGGAGCAGATGATCAACGAGCTCTACGAAGAGTTCGGCCCCTCCTCCTTCACCAACAAGTGGCAGGCCGACCCCGGCGGCCTGTTGGCAGAGGCGGTCGCGCTCCTGGCCGATCTACGCCTGGTCCACATCGTCCCCGGCGGGATCCTGGTCCGGCCCGCGGCCGGCCGCTACCGCAACATCACCGCCGTCTTGCCGCGCCCCGCGCACGGCCAGTTCGCTCTCGACTTCCCCCTTGAGGACACCTCTCGATGACTCTCATCCCTCACTCCCGCACCGCTGACGAGTCGGAGGTTCGCTTCAAGCCCACCCGGGCCGGGGTGATCGGCCTTTGGGACTACACCGACGAGGAGTTCGTCTTCGCCGCTGGCCGACTGGTCCTGCGGGGGCACAACGGCTCCGGCAAGACCAAGGCCCTCGAAGTGCTGTTCCCCCTCGTGCTGGACGGTGTCCTCGACGCAAGGCGTCTTGATCCGTTCAGCGGCGAGGAGCGGACCATGAAGTCGAACCTGCTCTACAAGGGGCAGGAGTCCGCCTACGGCTATGTGTGGATGGAATTTGCCCGCACCGACCCGGACGGGGAGGTCCTCGAAGCCGTCACCGTGGGGATCGGCATGCGGGTGACCAAGGCGATGTCCACGCCCGCCCGCTTCTTCTTCGTCACCGACGGCCGAGTCGGCATCGACTTCGGCCTTCTGGACGGCGCCTCGCGCCCGCTGCGGGAGAAGGCCCTGGAGACGCTGCTGGGCAAGAAGGCCATCTTCGATACAGCGGAGGCGTATCGGGAAAAGATCGATGACCGGCTGTTCGGGCTGGGCCGTGAGCGCTACAGCCAGCTGGTCAGCCTTCTGCTCCAGCTGCGGCGCCCGCTGCTGGCCAAGGATCTTGACCCGGTCAAGCTGTCCGACACCCTTACCGCCGGCCTGCGCCCCGTCGACGATGACCTCATCCTGCAGGCCGCCCGCGACTTCGAGAACCTCGCCGAGATCCAAGCGCTCCTCAATGCCTTGACGGGGGCGGATACCGCGGTCCGTAACTTCCTTCGCGAATACACCACTTACCTGCGCGCCCATGCCCGTGACCGCGTCGACCACGTCACCGGGCGCATCCAGGACACGGCCGCCCAGTGCGAGAAGATCAAGGAAGCCGCGCAGGACCGCCGCACCTCGGAGCAGCAGCTGGCTTCCGCACAGCAGGAACGGGATACCGCCGAACGCCAGTGCAACGAAATCGGCGCCCGCCTGGCCGAGTACAAGAACCACGACGCCATCAAGCAGCGGGACGGGCTCAGAGAACTGCGCGAGCGCGTACGCGCAGAAAGCCGGGGCATCGCCGACAGCGAACGCCACCTCAACCAGGCCCAGAAGAGCTTGGCGGCCCTCAAGGGGGAGGCGGAGCGCGCTGTCCAGCGGCATGACGAGCTCAGCAAAGCGTCCTCCAGGCACACCCGCAACCTGATGGACGCCGCGCGCCGCTGCGGCATCCTGCACGACGACGCCACGCTGGATCTTGGTGCCGAACTGGACGCAGACGTGGCCGGTCGCGTGGCCGCGCGGCGCAGCGAACTGGAGGACGTACTCGCCCACCTCAGCGCTTTTGAGGATGCCAAGAAGGATCAGGACCGCGAGCAGGACCACTGGGACGCGGCCAGCGGTGAGCTGACCGAGGCCGAGCGGCAGTCCGCAGTAGCCGCCGAGCAGCTCGAGACCGCCCGCACCACGGCCAGTCAGGAGCTGGACGAATTCATCAGCCGCTGGAGCAGCGGCGACGGCATCGCGGTCTTGGCTGCCACCGACGGTGACGCGCTGCGCGCGGCCATCGACGCCGTGGGGGAACCAGAAGCGGCCCCACTGCCGGAGGTGTTTCATTCCCTCACCGACCAGCGCCGCACTATGGCCATGACCCGCGTCGAGACCTTGAAGCGGGAGCACAGGGACGCTGCGGATGCTCTGCGCAGCAGGCAGGATGAGCGCGACACCGTGGCCGCCGAGGCCGACGACGCGCCCCCACCCAGTGACCTGCGCCCTGCCAGCCGCGTTGACCGGCCCGGCGCTCCGCTGTGGCAGCTCGTGCGGTTCGCCGATCACATCCCCGACAACCACGCAGCCGCCGTGGAGGGCGCCCTGTATGCGGCCGGCCTGCTCACCGCCTGGCTGCACCCCGACCCCGCACTGACCGACCAGGCGCTGCACGACAAGGTCGCCGACGCCTATCTGCGCCCGCTGCCTCCTGCGCAGCGTCCGAGCGGACGCTCCCTGGCCGATGTACTGGTCGTCGAAGATCAGCAGTCCGTCGATGCCGCGGCCGTCCAGGCGGTCCTGGCATCCATCGCAATCACGGACGACATTCCTGCAACGGGCGACGCGCTGTTCCATCCCGCAGTCACGACGGGCTCGCACTTCTGCCTCGGCGTCCAGATCGGCGCGCATCCCAAGGACCAGCCGGAGTACATCGGGGCCACCGCGCGAGCCGCTCGTCGGCGCGAACGGCTGCGCCTGCTCGACGAATCCATCGCCGCCCTGGAGACTCAGCTCGCCGACATCGAACAACGGCAGCGGTACGCGCAAGAAGCATTCGACGACTTCGACCGCGCCAGGAACGAGCTCCCCCGCACCCAGCCGATCACCGATGTGGTAGGCGAGGTGGCCGTGGTGGCGGAGAAGGTCGCCGGCGCCCGCCGCCGCCTCACCGAGACCCGCAAACGGCTCGACGGGGCGATCGCGCGCGCCCATGAGAAGAACCGGCAGCTTCGGCAGGCCGCCACGGCCGCACGGCTGCCCACCGTCCGTGAGGAACTGAACAACTTCGCCCAGGCCATCGGCGACTTCGCCGACGCCGGCAAGGCGCTCTCCACCTGCCGTGAGCAGGCCGACGCCGCCGAGCGCGACATCGCCGGCCGCAGAGGGATCATCGCAGCGCACACGGAGTCCTGCGCAGAACAGGCGGAGGCGCTACAGGCGCGCAAGGATGAGTTCGCCGTTCAGGAGGAACGTCTACACACCCGGGAAGCGACGCTCGAAGCCCCACTTCAGAAGATTCTGCAGCAGATCGCGGACGCGGAGGAGCAGCTCGCCGCGGCACAGCAGACGTACGGCCGTGCGAAGAAGGACGCCGAAGATCAGCGAGACCGGCTCCTGAAGGCTGACCATGCCCTGGAGTTCGGGCGTACAGTGCTGGCCACGGCCGTGGCTGAGCAAATGCGCACCACGCTCACGCTGGAGCCGTATGCCCGGCCCGACCTTCTCGGCCTCCTCGAAGCGAACGCCGAGACCGTCTGGCTGCCGCACGACATGTGGCCGAGCCCCGAGCAGGCAGTCCAGGCCCTCATGGACAGCCTCACTTCGCCCAACACTTCCCTCACCAGCACGGAGGCCGCCCAAAACGTCGTCCCCACATCCGTCGCCTCCCTGATCAACGCGCTCGACGAGGCGACCCGAGGCCGGCCGATCACCGCGAGTCTCCTGAAGACCGTGACAACCAAGATCTCTACTGCTATCACCGCGCTGGAAGCAGCCCTGCTGGAGTCCGATCAGGGCTACCTCTTCGAATGGGAGCCGGCCGGTGACATCATCCTGGCCCGGGTCACCGACAGCGAAGGACCGGCTCCCGTGGCGGACTTCGCCCGCCGCCTGGCCGAACAGCTCGCCGATCAGAGCGTGCTGCTGGAAGACAAGGAACGGACCGTCCTGGAGGACGGCCTCCTGACGGGGCTGGCCGAACAAATCCACGACCGCACCGTCGCTGCCCGCGACCTGGTCAGGAGCATGGACGCCGACACCCGCTCCAAGCCGATGTCCTCCGGCACGACGGTGGGCATCAACTGGGTCGTCTCCGACGCACTCACCGACTCCCAGCAGGCCGTCAACAAACTGCTCGACAAGGACGCCTCCGGTCTCGGCCCGGCCGGACTGGCCGAACTCCGCTCCCACCTCCGCAGCCAGATCCGCGCCAAGGCCGCTGCCGACAAGAAGAGGAGCTACCAGCAAGTGATCGCGGAAGTCCTGGACTACCGCGCCTGGCGCAAGTTCGAGCTCCGTCTGTTCCGGCCGGGCATGAGCGAAGAGGAGCGGAAAAAGGGAGAACTGCTCACCAAGGCCAAGCACAGCGTGATGTCCGGCGGCGAGAAGTCCGCCTCCATCCACCTGCCGCTCTTCGCAGCCGCCCACGCCCAGTACAGCTCCGCGTACCCCACCTGCCCACGGCTGATCGCCCTCGACGAGGCATTCGCCGGCATCGACGAGAAGTACCGCCCCGACCTGCTCGCCCTCACGGCCAAGTTCGACCTCGACCTGTTCATGACGGGTTACGACCTGTGGATCACCTACCCAGACGTACCGCAGATCTCGCACTACGACATGAAGCACGACGAGGCATCCCACACCGTCTCCGCCATGCTGCTGGTCTGGGACGGCGAACAGATCCTCGATGACCTCGAGTACCCCGGATCCGACGAGCTGGCCGCCGAACTCCTCGGCTTCACGCCCCGTCGGCACATTCCCGCACAAGTAGGACTGCTCGCGGACATCCCCGATGACGAGCCGACGAACGACGATGCCGAGGAATCGGAATGACCGGGTCAGCAGAGGCATACGAGCGCTACCGGGCCCCCGAGTTCCGGCGGCTCCTGGCCGCTGCCCGGCGCTCGCTCGAACGCAACAGCGGCGAGATCAAGGGCTCCATCGGCCTGGCCAACCCGACCACGGCCGAGCGCAACGCCATCATCGGCATCACCGGTACGTACCGGTCCGCCGACGTCCGCCGCATCACCATGCCCCTCTCGGCCCTGGAGGAGAGCGTCCGTAACGTCACGGGCATGTCGCTCCGCGATGTCCTCGAAGGGATCGGCCCCAGGCTGCGCTTTCGCGCCGATGAGCGGACCGCGCTCGACCAGGCCCGGCAGACGATCCTCGTTGAGGGCGAGGCCAGCCCGCTGCACGCCGAGCACTCCTGGTACCGGCAGTGGCTGGGCGGCCTCGCATCCGACGGCACGATCACCGCACTGATCAATAAGAAGGACACCCGTCTCTTCAGCCAGGCCGTCCGGGTCCTGGAATACCTCTGCAACCGGCCCGGCGACTCTCCACCGATCATGCTGCCCGCCTTGGCCGACGCCACCACAGGAGACACCAAAGCCCTCAACCCCGGCCGCGGCTCTCTACCGACCCTGGTCCTGCGGGCCCTGGCCATGGCACGTGGAATCCCACTCGAACCAGGAGCCGAGGCCCGGCGCGAGCTGTGGGACGCCTTCGACGTCATCGTCGACGACCTCGCCAGCCGTGTCCTCGTCCTCAACCTCCCCGCCACCGGCCAGGGACTGGGCCAGTGGCTCACCGACGCCGCCCGCTACGGCACCCCCTTCCACGTCACCCTCCACCAGCTCATCACCCTGCCGATCACCGTGAACCTGCCAACGGTGTACGTATGCGAGAACCCGGCTGTGCTCCGCCGTGCCGCCGGTGAGCTCGGTGTCGGCAGTCCGCCGCTGATCTGCGCCGCGGGTCGTCCCTCTACCGCCTTTCACCGGCTGGTGCGACTGATCGTCGAAGCTGGCGGTACCTTGCGCTATCACGGGGACTTCGACTGGCCCGGCATCGACATGACCAACCAGCTCCGCGCCCGCTACCAGGCCGAACCCTGGCGGATGAGCGCCGCGGACTATCTCAGCGCGGTTCGCGCCGACAGCGATCACGTCCCCCTGAGCGGCAAGGCACAGGACACTCTCTGGGAGCCAGGGCTCGCTGAGGCCATGAAGCGGGAGAACCGCGCCGTCTATGAAGAGGCCGTCGGTGACGTCCTGCTGGATGATTGGAAGGGCCCTACCAGAGCAGGAGGCGATGGGCAAGCGACGCCCTCACGAACAGCCTGACAACACCCAGGGCCGGAAGCTGACCCGCCGACGCCATTCCGAGACAGAGCACGTCAGCATCGCCCGCCAGAGCCATGCGCACAGGACACAGGTGCTCCTATAGGAGCGTCAACGGGCGGCCTAGGTAATTGGGTTGCTGAGGAAAGAAGCTGACTGCTGCACTGAAGAGTATGGCGTCGACGATCATCAGCGAGAAACGGACCGCGTTCCGCCGACAGGGGTTTGTGGTGATTCCCGGCGTGCTCAGCTGCGAGCAGATCGCCACAGGGCGCGAGATCGTCACTGCACTGTTGGAGCAACACCCGTTCGCTGACGATCACGTCGGACCGTATTTCCTGTGGCCCCGCTTCGCCGCGGAGGTCCATCCGTTGCTTGACTTCTACCGGGAGACCGGTATCGGTGAGCTCGCCGCCCAGCTGCTGCGGTCGGATCTCGCCGTCCAAGAGCCGGATTTCGCGCAGGTGGCGACGACGATCCCGCCCTGGACACACCGGCCGGGTGGCCCGCACGTCGACGGCCTGACGCCGTGCGAACCGGACGGGCGCCCCGGCTCCTTCTCGCTGCTGGCCGGCGTATGGCTCACCGACCATGACCGGCCGCACCAGGGGAACCTGTGGATCTGGCCGGGCACACATCTGCGATTCGGGCAGTACCTCGCTGAACGCGGTGCGGATGCCCTGGCCCGGGTCGAGGAGATGAATCCTGGCCCGTATCCGAAGATCGAGCTCGGCGAGCCGATGCAGGCGGTCGGTCCCGCCGGTAGCGTGCTGTTCGCGCACTACCTGCTCGCCCACAACATCGGCAACCACGACGGCACAGCGGACGAGAGGCGGCGCGAGACGGTGTACTACCGGCTCCACGCGAGCGGCCACCGGGAGGGCTGGCGGCAGAGGGTCACCAACCCGCTCGCCGAATTCCGCTCATAAGAAGCGGCGCGGAGCATCAGGCCGGCGTGTGGTGTCGGCTCATCAAGTTCGGTTGGCCTCGCCCTGTCGCAATGCGGCGTCCGGGCTGGAAGGATCAGACGTCATGCCCTCGCACCCGCTGTTGGACGCCGGCCCCGTCGACGCCCTGGAACCCTTCCTGCACGAAGTGGGTACCGTCTTCAGTGTTTTCCGGGAGCAGGACTCTGGTTGCGTGTCCTACGGGGTCGCTGTCGGTGGCAAGCGATGGTTCGTCAAGGGCGCCGTCACCTCGGAGGCGGTCGCCTCGCTGCGCCGAGCTGTGCAGGTCCATGCCTTGGTCCAGCATCCGGTGATCGTGCCCCTGGAGCGCTCCATCGCGCTCAGGGGTGGCGTGGCCCTGGTCTACCCGTGGGTGGAGGGTGAGGTCCTGTACCACCCCACCACCTCCCGCAAAGGCGGCCGGGCCGCCCCCGGCAGTCCGATGGCCCGCTTCCGCCGCCTTCCCGTCGCCGACGTCCTGATGGCACTGGAGCGGATACTCGACGCGCACGTGACCGTGGAGAGGGCCGGGCTTGTCGCTGTCGACCTCTACGACGGGTGCATGCTGTACGACTTCGGGAACCGTCGCATGTCTCTGTGTGACCTGGACGAATACCGTCCGGGGCCCTTCATCCTGGAGACTGACCGGCTGCCAGGGTCCCGCCGCTACATGGCGCCGGAGGAGTTCGCCAAGGGTTCGACCATCGACATTCGAACGACCGTGTACGTGCTTGGACGTGCGCTGCGTCTGCTGCTGGATGCAGGCGACGAAGAGCGGGAATGGCGTGGCTCTGCATCGCAGCTGGCGGTCGTCGAACGGGCCACCGCCGACGATCCTGCCCACCGGTTCGCCTCCGTCGAAGCCTTGGCACAGGCGTGGTGTGTCGCCGTCCCAAGGCTTGGTTGAAAGCCGTTACCGGCGGCCAACCGCCGCGACTCAAGCCCCAGTTTCGCGCACCGTTGACCATGTCCGTTATCAGGGGAAAGTCCAGTTGAGGTGCCTCAGCAGGCGTGGTGACGTCCAGGACGTTGCGCCTCATGCGGCGAAAGCTCGGTTCAGAACGCAACGGGTCGGCCGACGGCTTCGATGGACTGCTCGGTCGGCAGCGGGCGCACGGCCGACACTCCGTTGTCGGACGTGAACGGGCTCGGCGCCTGCAGGGTCTACTACTTGATCGCGCGATGTCAGGTGATTGCCTGACAGGTGAGGGATGTGTCCGGTAGATGTGTGCGTTAAGTGACTCCACGCCCGGCGAGCCGACCCCTGAGGACGGCGAGCCCACCTCCTTCGTCGAGAACGCGAAGAACCTGATCAAGAAGCACAAGGGGAAGATCCTCGCCGTCGGCGGGGCCGTCGGTAGCGTTGCCCTGGCCGTCGTGGTCGCCAGTCTCGCCGAGAGGCGGGACGCCGAGGATCAGGAGCCGCTCTCCGCCCCTGAAATCACGGACGCGCCTCGTCGATCCCCCAGTGCATACGACGTTGACCCACATCCGCGGAAACTCCCCGACGGTGTCAATGGGTGGTCCTACCCGGGCGACTCCCCGGAGGACGAGGACCCCGGCGAAGCCGCAGCCTGAGCACCGTCTGGTACCTGCGCACACGCAGGAAGCCGCTGCTGCGCACCCACGGGAAGCCGCTGGATAGGGTCGGGTTACTCCCGGCTTGAAAGGTAGTGGCATGACCGACATCGTGATTGCGCAGACAACCATCAACGACGAGGACCAGGCGAAGGCGCTGGCTCGAGGCGCGGTTGAGAGCAAGCTGGCAGCGGGCGCTCACATCGACGCGCCGTTCACCGCCGTCTACTGGTGGAAAAGTGAGATCGAGACGGTGCAGGAGTGGCGGATCTCGTACATGACAACCGCGGCCCAGCTTCCGGAACTGGAGGCGTGGGTGTCGGAGAAGCACTCGTACGAGGTGCCGCAGTGGGTCACCCTTCCCGTGACAGGCGGATCGGCTGCTTACCTTTCCTGGGTCGTTGAGGAGACGACCAAGCGCTGACGCGCTGCACGACGCGTTCGCGTCTTGGGCGAGCTCTGCGTTGGTGTGGCACGAGCCTCAAGACGCGAACTGCATTAGGTGTTCGGTAAGTTCGCGCTCGTTGTCTGGAAGCCAGGTCGCGATGTTTCGGGCGCGCTCCTTGCCCATCGTATTGGGCTTGGCCTGACTCGCAGCCGCAAACTGACGTGTTACGTAGACACCTTGTTCGACATCTCCGCCGCGTAGCAGCGCGGAAGCGAGGTCACCGAGGACGACAACACCTGCATCTGATAGGTCATCCCCAAGGCGCTCGACGGCAGTGCCGGCCGTGGCGGTCAGCTCGGATCTTCCCAGCTGTCCGTAGACGGAGAGTGCCAGTGAGTCCATGCGGTGAGGGGTCACGAATCGGACCCACGCCTGCTCGCTTGTGTGATCGGCAAAGTCGTAGGCGAAACGTGCTCGTTCCAATGCACGCAGTGCCTCTGTGTCGTCGCCGAGCGCCGCAGCCTCCTCGGCGTGCCTGCCGAGCACCCAGGCAGCGGCCGTGGCGTTGCCTGGTCCTCGAACATCCTGTGCTGCCTGGGACAGAAGCCTCAACTTCTCTTTGGGCGTCGGAGCTCCGTAGCTGGCGTAGGTTAGGGCCAGGGCTCGGAGTGGAGGGTGTCCGGCGGCCGATGCACACTCCGACGTGACCTGGTAATAGGCGTCAGCCTTGTTGACCTCCCCTAGGTCCCAGGCCACCCACCCGGCCAGGGCTGCGGTTTCTCCGGCGGCGATAGTGAGAGCCCGTTCGTGCTCGCCGGCACGAGGCAAAGCTGCCGTGATCGCGTCAAGGTGAGATTCGACCGTGCGCTGCAACCGCCGTGCGCTAAGGCTGAGCTCTTGGATGTGCAACTCAGCAGCGCGGGTGACGAGGCCAGCCGCGGCAGACGCGTCGGTCTTGGAACCTTTACTGAGGGCGAGTGCCAGCCGTCCCCAGGGCTCGGCAGCCGCGCTCACGCCAATGGCGGCGCCCCCCAGCAGAGTGCGGCGCTTCACGTCCTCCTGGTCCTCCTCTTCACGGGCGTACTTCTTTCTCTTCCTGGCGCGAGCGGCCTTGGCCTCCCGCCTCAAGTCTTCGAATGAGACGCCGCAGGCCGCCGCGATCGGTTCAAGCGTGTGGTTGGTCGGGACGTTCTCGAACTGCTCGTAGCGGCTGATCTCTCGACGGGTCATGGTGTCCCGGCCGGAGACAGCGTTGATGGCGGCTGCCTGCTGCTCCTGTGTCCGGCCTGCGTCCTTCCGGAGCCGGAGGAGCAGTTCGGCGAACGGATCTGCCATGAGTGTGACCTCTGTCCGGGGACGGAATCCAATCATGGCCTCAATTCCCCCGCCAGTTTCCCCCCTTGACAAGTTTTTCCCCCTCCGAATTCCCCTGGTCCAGGGCCCGGACACGCGATGCGATGGGCTCATGACGACGTTGCGCAGGGCAGCACCGCCCCCGTTCACGAGGAGGACCGTCCCGGCAGCCGGAGCTTGGCCGAGGAGAGACCGACTCTGCAACGCAGCCAGGCTGCCGGGTCGAGGTTCTCCCCTTCTTGTCCAAGGGAAGGCTGATGTGCTTCCCGAGGACAGTCACGGTTCGATCGGTTCCGTGCGTCCCAAGGAGGACGTGCAGGGAGAGCGCCCATCGACATCGACAACGAGCGCGCACACGGACTGGCTCACCACAGCCTCGCCAAGCGCCGAGCTACGGGGCGGCTGCGATGCAGCGGAACCCGGTGTCGTTGTCCTTCATCGTGGAGTTGGCCGCGTTCTCGAGCGCCGGCGCGGCACGCTCGAACGGGCTGCTGAACGCGGACCCCTTCAACTGGTACCGGTTCGGTCCGTCGGTTCCCGGCGTAGAGCACCACTCCCACACGTTTCCGCACAGGTCGAAAACGCCGTAGGGACTTACTCCGGACTGGTAGCGGATGACGGGTGTCGTGCCTCCGATGCCCGACTCTGCGGTATTGCACTTCGCGGCGGTGGGATCGCTGCCCCAGGGGTAAGCGCGCCCCTTCGGGCCGCGGGCCGCCTTCTCCCACTGGCTGACGGTGGGCAGCGCCTTGCCCGCCCAGCGGGCGTACGCGTCCACATCGTGCCACGTCAGCCAGACCACGGGATGGTCGCGCAGCGCGCTGGGGCAGCGCTGGCCGGTCCAGTGCTGCGGCGGGCGATGCCCTGTAGCGCGGACGAAGTTCTCGTAGTCGAGGTTGGTCGTTGGGTAGACGTCGATCCGGTAGGCATCCACCCAGATCGACGTATCCTCAGGGCCGGACAGGTAGATGCCTTCCTCGATCAGCACCATGACCTTGCCGTCGACCGGATGTCTTATGGTGCGCGGGTCGCGGCGCAGGAGCTCCTCGGTTCGCTCGTCGCGCCCCACTGCGGCTTGCTCGGTGAGGAGCTGCGCGAATCGCCACTGGGCGTCGGGGGACGCTGTGGAGAGCAGGGTGTCGAGCGCGGCCTGGTTGTTGGGGTGGGGCTTGATCGACTCGCCCCGCCCCTCCCAGTTCACGAGCTGCCTGGTGCTGATTCCGACCTTGGCGGCAAAGTCCTTTCCGTTCATGCGCAGTGCTTCGCGCAGCAGAGCGACTTCGCGGCCAGTCCATCGTGTGACCCCCGTTGTCACGCTCGCCCCCTACGGCTACAGGGTCTCGCCGGGGATGGACAGGTACGTCTCTCGGAGAGCAGTCAGCACGGGATGTTCAGTTGGCAGCGCCTTGTCGTCGATCGCCGACAAGGCCCGGACCCCAATACTGGTGTTCGTCGCGAAGACCGCCGCCATGCGTTTGGCCTGGTCGAGGGTGACGGGGGCGGTGCGGTGTTCGACGCCGCTGGCGTGCTTCTGGAGGAGGGCCATCGTCACACCGGGCAAGACGGGTGCCTGGGGCCACACCACGGTCCCGTTGCCGTCGATGAAGGCGACGTTCCAGGTGCCACCCTCGCTCACGCGACCGTCGCGGCCGACGAAGAGCGCGTCGCCGAACCCTGCGCGCTGTGCTGCCCCACGGGCGCGCAGGGCACCGAAGAGACCGACGTGCTTCACCTCGGGCAAGTCGCGCTCGTACGGCACGCTCATGGCACGCAGCGGTTCCGGGGGCAGGGCGCCGGCACTACGCACGGACACCATGATGTGCGGCTCGTCGGCGTCGGCTGGGTGTCCCATCTCGACCTTCGGGTCGTAGATCGTGACTCGAACGACGCACGGGCCGCTTTGTCCCTCCAGGCCCCGGCGGACGTAGTCGCGAACGAGCGCGGTGTCCAGGTCCGCGCCCCACACGGTCTTGCAGTCCCGTACGAGCCGTTCCATGTGCAGCGTCAGGCCCCGGATGCTGCCATCCCCATCGACGCGCATGGACGTGAAGTGACCGAAGTTGGTCAGAGCCAGGGGAAGCAAATCGTCTGCGGACACGGGCTTTCCATCAAGAGTTGCCATGCCACCCAGCATGTCAGGGCCCCCTGTTCCTCCGGCACCCCAATCGTGGTTACTGACGGGTCAACTTCACTGCTACTTCCTTCCCTCTTTCGTACCGCACAGTGTTCGCTGGTCACTGTGCGAACACGCCTGGTGATCGACGAAACGAGGCGTGCCGCGCGGCGCAATGGCGCCGCATGCCGCCCGCTCCCCCGCACCGCCCACCTGGGAGGCCCTCGATGAGCCCCGCCACAGCCATCGCGCCGGCTGCCGCGAAGGCACTGCCCCAGATGTCGCGCGCCTTCGACGTGACCTTCGCCTCCAACTCAGCATGTGCGAGGCAGGCACGCCGGATCACCCGCGCCTTCCTGGGCCTGTGGAACGTGAACGGCGAACTGGCCGAGAACATCGTGCTTGCCGTCTCCGAGCTGGTGACCAACGCCTTCGAGCACGGGACCGGCGACGTGGGACTACGCGTCCGGTATCCCGATGACGAGTTGCGGATCGAAGTCACTGACGACAACCCGACCCCAGCCGAAGTGCGCCCCTCCAACAACGAGGACGTGTCGGGCCGCGGCTTGTTCATCGTCGCCGTCCTCGCACGGAAATGGGGCGTCAGCAAAGACGGCAAGACGACGTGGTGCGTCTTCCGCGTCCCCGCGAGGAGGTCGTGATGGCCCCGGTCACGCCTGAAGCCGCAGCAGGACCGAGTCAGCGACGCTCCACCCACGATGTGAATCCATCAAATACATCCTCACCCCTTTCCATGTCCTCAACAGCACGACCTGAGGGCCGCAGCAGAACGCTTCAGCCTCAACGACGTACCCGTGTTCGGTCGCTTGGCCACGAAAGCGATCCGGACAGCGGGACGCCCCAGGACGTCCCGACCGAGTCCTGTGCGGCGGTACCGGCGTCTCCGAGCTCCCTGAACGATGCCCGTGTAGTTCGCCGCGCCGTGTCCCTCCTGAACGAACCGCCCTTGTCGGCGAGTGGCGGCTCGAAACGCCTCGGCGGCCCCTCTTTGGGGGCCGCCGAGGTGACACCCCAATCGCCAACTACGCATCACACCAATGGAGTTGCCTTTATGCCTCGGAGCACGACCTCGGCCCCCGCAGTAGGCGGTGGGCAAGTGGACGGCGTGCCCTGGCCGGAGGGCTCGCTGAGGGAACTGGGCTGTGACCTGAGGATCGCTGTATCAACCCTCGCGCCCGGACCGTCGCGTCGCGCGGTGCAGGAGACCCTTCACCGCGAAGTGACCAGACTGGTCTTCGCCGAGACTGCCTCCGTCAGCGAAGACCCGGACGAACGACACGTCCAACTGCTCCTCATGCGCGGTCACTTGATGCGACTACTCGGAGCAGTCGTTCCTGTCGATGCCAACGAGCCTCCTCTGGAAGAGGATCGACTGGTCATACGCGTGCGTGCGCTACTCGACGAAGAGATTCCCGGCGACACCGTGCGTGCGGCGTCCCTGCACCGGCGGATGTCCGAGGTCGGGCGGGAGCTGCTCGCCGTCTTTCCTGCTGTCGACGCCTCTGCCGACATGGTCGACGGCTGGGGCAGGACTGTGTGCGCCGGGTTCGATTCGACGCGTATCCGCGAAGCCATTCGTGCGGCGAAGTCCTGGGAGCACGCGGGGGTGTACCCGCATCCGCACACCCTCGCGGCGGTCACGCGAGCGCTCGGCGGCTACGTCACGACGCTCGTCCCCTACGTCTCGATCCACTTGGAATCGCTCGCCGCCGGGAGTCGCGGGTGGTCCGCATGCGGTGAGGCGATCGAACGCTCGCAGGAGGCCCTCGACGTCGCTCCGGGAGAGGGGCTCAAGGCGGCGAGGGAGCACGCATACCGTCTCGCCGTCCACACCGAGACCCTGGTGCGCTACGCCGAACAGGACTGCGAGCGGGACGGTGCATGACATGACCGGGTCCTATCGCGCGGCGCCTCCTCAGCTGATTCACCGTGCTCCGGCCGCCCCACCGAATTCGGGCTCACCCCGCAAAGACGAGCCGGCCCCAGGGCGCGTTCGACGTGGCTGGCGACAGGCTCGCGAGCACCGGGGCGCCGTCCTCCTCGCTACCGCCATCAGCCTGCCCACCGTCTACGTCCTCGCCGAACTCGCCCTGCAGCTCTACGACGGTTCGTAGCTCACGCCCCCAACGAGCAGACCAGCGAAGTGGGCCGACCCCGATATGACGACGACTGTGCCAAAACCAAAGGAGTAGGACCATGCCGGCCCCGGACGAGACCATCTCGCCGCCGCTTTCCCCTCAGGAGCGCGAGGCTCTGCTGGGCATCTCTCAGGGAAGGACGACCGCAGAGACGGCCTGCGACATGGGAGTGTCCGACAGCACGGTCAAGACGTACATCCTCCGGATCGGCGGAAAGCTCGGAACTTCGGAGCGTGCAGGCATGGTGGACCTCGCCTACCGTCACGGGCACTTGGACGTCCCCGGGCCCGTGGACTACGTCGTCGAGCTGCCCAAGGAGCAGCGCACAGTCCTGGCAGGACTCGCCGACGGAAATACCGTCGAGGAGATCGCGGCCGGCGCGAAGCGTCCGCTGGGCGACGTGCGCAAGGACGCTCGACGCCTGCTGCGGGCGCTGGGCGCTTCCTCGGCCGCGCACGCAGTCACGCGAGGGTGGCAGTTCCGTCTCCTAAACCCCACGACCGGCCGTGAAAACTCCGGAGACGTCGTCTCCATGGCTGGACAGGCATGAACGCCCGCGTCGAGGCCGACAGCCTGCGACCGGGCAGTGGCCCCGTTCACCAGCATGCGGGGGACGTGTTCAACTGCGATCGGCGACAGGACTTCGTGCCCAACGTGATCCGTACGCACCGAGGTGGTCGCTGGCGCAGGGTGGACCGGAGTAAGAACGCCGGTGAGTGGGCGAAGTTCGTCCATCGCTCCGAGATGCTCGTGTTCGACGTCGACGACGGTGGGGAGGGCGGCCCCGGCATCGTCACGGGAGTGATCCCGTCCAAAGAAGACGCCACGGCGCGCCTGGCCGCGCTCGCTCCAGTACCGGGGACGGCCGTTGCCGAGATCGGCACAGACTGCGGCTGGACGGCAGCCTCTCTGGAGCACCTTCTACAGGGCGGCCAGGTAGTAACGGCCGCGGACACAGAACGTCTCGCCGAGATCGCCCGGCAGCGCCTACGCCCCTACCCGCGAGTTCGGGTGGTCAGCGGGACTCAAGCCGGGGTCTTGGGACCGGCGGGTTCGTTCCACGGGCTCCTGTCCCATCGTGCGGTACGCCGTGTGCCGTGGGAGTGGATCACCCCGATTCGTCCGGGTGGCCGGCTGTGCCTGCCCGTCCGTACCGCTCTGGGCGGATCCAGCACGCTGCTCGTCTTAACCGTGGCGCGGGACGGAGCGTCGGCCAGTGGGCGTTTCCACGCCGGACCGACTCCGCAGACCGTGTGGCTGCGCGAGCACCGCCCTGGTGAGGGCACCTCCGTCGAGTCGCAAGGCAGCCCAAGGGCGTCGGAAGCCCTGGACGCGAGGGCGGCGCACGTACGGCCGGCGGCCCGGTTGTTCGCCGGCATGCTTCGCCCTGATCTTCGGATGCAGGTGGTGCGCGGCGTTGCGCAGCTCGAAGGGGACGTTGTCGACCGCCTGCGTATTCATGACCATCAGGCGTCTCGGGCAGTGGTCTTCCTTCACTCCCCTCGGATCTACGAGTGGGGGCCGCGCGATCTCGGCTCTGACCTCTTTGACGCGCTCGGTCAGTGGCACGCGGCCGGAGAACCAGAGGTTGAGCAGCTGGGCGTGACGATCACGGAGACGGAACACACTCTGTGGCTCGGCGCACCGGACGGTCCGTCGTGGCGTCTGCCCGAACTCCACACCATCACCGGTGAGGAGGAGCGGCATGCGACCTGACCACCCGATGCTCCTCCACCCCTCCGCAGCGATCGCCGAGTTGCAGGCACGGCCGTCGAGCGCCCGGATGCAGAACTACCTGCTCGGCGGGCGAGACCACTACATCGTCGACCGTGACGGGGCCCTTCGGGCGGCCGACCGCATGCCGTTCCTGGAGAGCGCCGTCCGCCACGAGCGCATGTACGTGCTCCTGATGGTGCAGGTCCTGGCCATCGCGGGCATCCGGCAGCTGGTCGATTTCGGCTGCGGCCTTCCCCACGACCCAACGCCGGTGGATGTCCTGACCCGCATTCATCCCGACGCCCGCGCCGTGTGCATCGACAACGACGTGCTGGTGCACACTCACGCCGACGCAATGATGACGGCCAAGGCGCCCGCTGTAGTCGAGAGCCTGTGCGCCGACGTACGCGACCCCGAGTCGATCCTCGCTTCCAGAGAAATTCTGAAGACGATCAACTGGCGAGAACCGGTCATCCTTCTCCTGGGCAGCGTGCTCCACCACATCGAGGACACCGCGGCGCAGCCCCTGACCGTCCTCGTCGACCAGTACAAACACGTTGCCGCCACCGGCAGCGCTCTCGTCATCACGCACGCCACCGCTGACGTCTCGGGCAAACCCGTGCGCCGATTCGCCAAGACCATGACGGCGGCCAACTGCCCCGTCCACCTGCGAACGAAGGAACAGATCGCCCGACTGTTCGACGGCTGGCAGCTGACCTCCCCGGGCCTGACCGCGCCGCAGACACTGGCACTCGATAACCCGGTCCTGACCCAGGCCGCGTCATACGCCGGCACGGCCCGAAAGGAGACCGCGCATGTCCGAGCTGTGTGATCAGCAGATCGGCGTGATCAAGCCGGTGACCAGCCAACTCGCAATGGTGTCCCAGCTAGAATCCGTGGCGTCCGGAAACGGGCACCCGGGCGTCGCGGTCACTGACGCTGGACGTCACGTCTGCACCCCGGAGATCCGCATGCCCAACACCCGCGCGTTCTCGCGCGTTCCCGTAAACCCCTTTGAGGGGCGGTTTGCCGATGCCACGCCCTGGTGCCCGGACGCGAGTCGGCGCCGGCCGCACCCCCGTCTGGCAGGCCAGCGGTGAACGGGCAGACAGCCTCGCATCGGGGCGGGGACAACATGGCGCAGCGCCACCGGGAACCGGTCGACGTCCATCTCATCCTGCGGCGTGACGGCGAGGTGCTGCTGAGCCGGCGGGCGGGCGACACCTACGCCTCGGGCCTGCTGCA
The DNA here is from genome assembly GCF_053592555.1 of Streptomyces sp. NPDC002643. Taxonomy (NCBI): domain Bacteria; kingdom Bacillati; phylum Actinomycetota; class Actinomycetes; order Kitasatosporales; family Streptomycetaceae; genus Streptomyces; species Streptomyces sp. NPDC002643. The sequence goes on along the minus strand of NZ_JBSFVY010000032.1, from coordinate 9,968 downwards.
CATGCCCTCCGGGCACCTCGACGGCGACTTCGAGGACGTGGTCACCGGGCTGGTCCGGGAAGCCGAGGAGGAACTGGGCATCATCATCAGGCCGACCGATGTCCGCGTCGCGATGGTGATGCAGCACCGCAGCCCCAAGGGTCACAACCGCACCGGCTGGTTCTTCGAGGTCACCCGATGGATCGGCGTCCCGCGTATCGCCGAACCGGACCGCTGCTCACAGCTCGACTGGTTTGCCCTCAATGACCTGCCCGACGACATGGTGGCGTACTGCCGGGCCGGCCTGGAGGCGTACCGGAACGGGCACTCCTTCGCCCTGCACCTCCAGGAACCCGACGACCCGATCGCCTACGACGCGAACGGGCCAAGCCGTCTGAGCCCCTTGCCCGCGCGGGCGCCGGACCCGTACGCCGTCCTGGGCGAGCAGCTCGGCACGTTCGCCGAACAGACCATCGGCCCGCTGAGGGAGGCCACGGACGCCTCCTGGGCGCGGGAAGCCTCCCGCGTGTGGCGGCTGACCGGACGCGACAGCGGGAGCTGGTTCCTGAAGGTTCACCAAGGGCCCAAGTTCCACCAGCGTGAGGTGGGCGCCCTGAGAGAGTGGGCCCCGGCCCTCGGAGCCGGCCGCGCCCCGCAGCTCGTCGCCGCCGACCCCGAACAACTCGCCGTGATCGTCAGCGCGCTTCCCGGCCGCGTACTCCACGGCACCGATCTGAGCATGGCTGCCTGGCAGTCGGTCTACCGCCAGCTCGGGCAGCTCCTGCGGGCCCTCCATCTCGGCGAACCCCCTATGATGGCGCAGGCCCTCGGCGGGCTGGCCAAGCTGGAGCGGCACCTGGCGGCAGCCGACGGGCTCCTCGAGCCCGGGGAAGAGACGCTGGTGCGGTCCCTCGCCCTGCACCTGCCCCGTGTACCGCCCGTCCCCCATGGCCGTCGCCACGGCGATGTGCAGCGGCGCAACCTGCTGCTCGAAGATCACGGGAACCTGGCCCTCATCGACTGGGAACGCGCGGAAATCGGGCCTCTCGTCAGCGACTTCGTGCGCATCGCCGACACCTGGGCTGACGCGCCCGAACTCGAAGCCGCCCTGTTCGACGGCTACGGCCGAACTCTGTCCCCGGACGAGGCCCAAGCGCTCAAGGGTCTGTCGGCCCTCGACGCGCTCAGCGGCATCCAGTACGGCGCCGCGCACGGCGACCCCGAACTCGTCGAGCGCGGGCATCGCACCCTGCACCGGCTCCGGAAGGAGGCATGACGACATCCGATCCCACGGCATCGGAGCGGGTCAATGAGGATGCCTGGCGTGAGTACGGGCGCGGGCAGCTCGACCGATCCCGACCGCCACACCTACACCTTCGAACGGATTCAGGAGCTGCCCTTGGGGCGCTGAGCAAACGCCGGCTTCCGCCAGCCGGCATCCATCGCCGAACCACCATGCAGTTGGCGCCGACGCCGGAGGCGAAGGCGCACGAGGCCCCGCAAGGAACCCCTATGACCGATGTGACCGTGGCCAACGATGAGGCCACCCAGCTCCGCAACAAGGTCGTCGACCAGCTCAAGGAGGACGGCACGATCGTGTCGCCCGCGGTCGAAGCCGCCATGCGCAAGGTGCCCCGGCACCTTGCCGTACCGGAGGCGTCGCTCAGCGACGCATACAGCACGTACAACGCCGTGATCACGCAGGAGGACGAGCACGGCAATCACACCAGCTCGGTGTCCGCTCCGCAGATCCAGGCGATGCAGCTGGAGCAGGCCGGCATCCGGCCGGGTGACAACGTGCTGGAGATCGGCACCAACGGTCCGAACGCCGCCTACCTCGCGGAGCTTGTGGGACCCACCGGTCAGGTCACCACCGTCGACATCGACCCCGCGCCCGCCGACCGAGCCAAGCGGTTCCTCACCGAGACCGGCTACACGGGCGTCAACGTCGTCGTCGCCGACGCCGAGAACGGCCTTCCCGAGCACACCCCCTACAACGCGATCGTGGTGACGGTCGGCGCCTGGGACATCCCGCCCGCCTGGATCGACCAGCTCAAGGACGACGGTCGGCTCGTCGTGCCGCTCCGCATCAACGGCCTGACCCGCACCTACGGGTTCGTCCGGCAGGCTGACCACCTCGTCGCCACCAGCGCCCACGTGTGCGGTTTCGTGGCGGCACAGGGCGCCGGCTCCCACACGCAGCAGGTCATGCAGCTCCCCGGAGAGGAGGGCGTCACGCTGCGCTTCGACGAGGGCTTGCCCGCCAACCCCTCTCTGCTGGACGGCGTCCTGAACAGCGCCCGCGCCGAGACGTGGACCGGGGTGACCGTCGCCAGCCAGGAGCCCATCGGCACCCTCCAGATGTACCTGTCCACGCAGGTCCCGACGTACTGCTTCATGTCCACCAACCCTGAGTTGACCACCGGCAAGATCGGCCCCACGGGCAGCAGCTGGTCCATGGTCACCATCGACGGGCCGCACTTCGCCTACACCGTCGTGCGCCGCGACACCGAGAAGAAGACCGCAGAGTACGGCGTCCACGCCTTCGGGCCCGACGCGGCCGAGTTCGCTGAGCGAATCGCCGACATCCTCCGCACCTGGGGCGAAAAGGTCCGCGGCGCTGACGGCCCGCGCATCGCCGTCTACCCGGCGGGCACGCCCGATGACCGGATCACCGGCGACCGGATCATCGACAAGAGGCACAGCCGGATTTCGATCTCCTGGCCGGTCGTCTGAACCGCGGTGCTGGGCCAGGGTGTTCTGCACCATCCCATCGGACAAAGAGAGTGATCACATGACCACCGCCGTACTGCACAGCGTCCCCGCCCCGGTCGGGCTGCCGGTCGACGCCCTCGCCGAGGACGACTTCGAGCTCGACATCCGGGTCGTCATCTCCGAGAGCCCCTTCACCGTCTTCATGTGCCCCACCAGCGACGGCTGCGGCAACACCTGCGAGAACGGGGCCAGCGCCTGCCAGTCCTCCATCGAGGACGCTGCCTGACACGCCTCCGGCCGCCGGGGCGGCAGCGGATCACCGCTGCCGCCCCGGCACCACCTGTCCGCGCACCCCCGACCAGAAGGGGCACCGGTGGCCCACGGATCACCCATCACTTATCAGTGGCAGCCCGGAATGCTGCTGCGCGCCTCCACCGCTTCCCGCCAGATACCCGTGCCAGACCTCGACCTGTACGGCGACGACGCCGCGGTGCGCGGCCGGCAGTGGCTGGTCGAGGTGTGGCGCGCCCCAGTACCCGACGCGCTGTCCGCGGCCAGCCCCGTCCTGTGCCGGCGCATCGACGAGATCCTGAGCGGCAGCCTGGCCGATGCCCGCCGCATCCGGCGGGCCGTCCGGTCCGTGGCGGCCTACCTCCTGCGTTGGAACCACCGGCCCACGCCGTTCGGGGTATTCGCCGGCGTCGCCCCCGCGCAGCCGGCTCAAGCTGCCCATGTCCGGTGGGGACAGGGGTACCGGACGATTCTGCGGCCCGATTCCGACTGGCTGACGGACGTCATCAACCGGCTGGAGGGCAACCCCGCCATGTTGGCCCGACTGACGGTGGTCGCCAACAACACCGGCCGCTCCCGCGGCAACCGGCTCGTAGTGGAGGGAATGCCGGCCGATGCGCATACCCCCGGCTACGCCCCCATCGAGCTGTCGGTCCGCCTCACCCGGCCCGTGGCCGCCGTGCTGGAGGCGGCCCACACCCCGATCCCGTACACCCTGCTCGTGCACCGCCTTGCCGACCGGTTCCCCACCGCGCGCCCCGACCAGCTGACCAGCCTGATCTCCGACCTGTTGGGCAAGCACATCCTGATCAGCAGTCTGTGGCCCCCGATGACATCGATCGACACGCTCGCCCACCTATGCGATGAGCTGCAGAAAGCAGATGCCGCCGCCATCCCCGACGTCGCAGAGATGGTGTCCCAGCTCTCGTCGATCCAAGACGGCTTGAACCACCCGGACAGCGTTGCCCCCTGGACGCCCGACGACCGGCTGACGCAGAGCATGCAGCGCGTGAGTGCCACCGGCCGCGTTCCCCTCCTGGTGGACGCCGCACTGGACTGCACCCCCCATATCCCCGAAGCCCTCCTGGCCGAAGCCGCCGAGGCAGCCGGGGTCATGCACCAACTGTCGCCCCATCCCTACGGGTATCCGCAATGGCGCGACTACCACCAGCGGTTCCTCAACCGGTACGGCAACGAGGCCCTCGTGCCCGTACTGGACCTGGTCGCGGACAGCGGCCTCGGCCTGCCCGCGGGCTTCCTGGGCTCCGAGCGCGCCCGCCCGCCGTATCAGGTGACCGACCGGGACGAGAAGATCCTGCGCCTGCTCCAGGAGGCGATGCTCGATGGGAGGCGCGAGCTGGTCCTTACCCGGGCGACGATCGCCGACCTGACGGCCGGCCACACCGAACCGCTGCTGCCCCTGCCCCGGGCTGAGATCGCCGTGGAGATCCACGCCCCGTCCCTGGAGGCCGTGCAGTGCGGCGACTACCGGCTGCTCGTCACCGGAGCCCCCCGCCCTGGCAGCAGCATGCTCGGCCGGTTCGCGCACCTGCTCCCACCGTCCGCTCAGACCGCGCTCACCGCCTCGTACGCCACCGCCGGCCTTGGTGCCATCGCGGCACAGCTGTCGTTCACTCCTCGGCGGCGCCGCAACGAGAACATCGCCCGCACCGTGCAGATCCTGCCCTTCACCATCCCTCTCGGCCAGCACCACGAGTCCGGCCCCGGCGTGATCCCGCTCGACGACTTGGCGGTGACTGCGGACACCCGTCGGTTCTATCTGGTGCGCAGTTCAACGGGGCAGCACGTCGAGCCTCGCGTCACCCATGCGCTGGAAGCGTCCGTCCACACACCGCCGCTCGCCCGGTTCCTGGCGGAGATCACCACCGCCCGCAGCGCCGCCTACAGGGCGTTCACCTTCGGCGTCGCCGCCACTCTGCCGTACCTGCCACGTGTGCGGTACAAGCGGACGATCCTCGCGCCTGCCCGTTGGTTGCTGTCCGCCGAAGAACTGCCCGGCCGGTCCGCCCCCATGGCCGACTGGGACATGGCACTGGCCCGGTGGCGTGAACGGCTCTGCGTCCCCGATCACCTTGCTCTGGTCGAAGACGGCCAGCAGCTGCCCCTCGACCTCGCCCAGCACATCCACCGGGCGCTGCTACGCGCCGGCGTGGACCGCAACCGCGTTGTCGAACTGCGCGAAAGCACCACTGCGCAGGACTGGGCGTGGATCGGCCGCCCCCACCAGTTCTTGATCCCCTTGGCGAACTCCACCCCTGCCGACCATCCACGCCTGCGGGATGCCGCTGCCGCCGCCCCCGGGACGCCCAGCCAGTCCACCGTCCTGTATGCCCGGCTGTTTGCGCACCCCCAGCGGTACGACGAGATCCTGTCCGGCCACCTGCCCACTCTGCTCGACCAGTTCGCGACCATGCCGCTCTGGTGGTTCAGGCGCCATCGCGACACAACCCGGCCGGACTCCGACCAGCATCTGGATCTGTACCTGCGCCTCCCCGATCCAGCCGCCTTCGGTCCGGCCGCCCAACTGGTCAACACCTGGGCAGACTCCCTCCGCAGCCAACATCTGGCGGCCCGACTGGAGTTGGCTGTCTACCCGCCGCAGACCGGCCCGTACGGGCACGGCCCCGCTCTGGACGCCGCGCACCTGGTGTTCGCCTCGGACTCGGCCGCCGGCGTGGCGCAGATCCGTGCCGCTGCGGATGACGCCGCCACCGGGCAGGCCCTGACCGCTGCGAGCATGTTCGACCTGGCGGTGCGGTTCACCAGCGACGCAGATCAGGCGTCGGATTGGCTGACCCGCACTCTGCCTCAAGAACGCGGCCCCATACCCCGGGATCGAATCGCCCTGGCCCAGGCTCTGGCCGATCCCGAGCACACCGCTCTCCAGGCCCTGCCGGGCGGCCCCGATGTCATCGCCGCCTGGCGGCAGCGCGCTGCCGCCCTGACCGCCTACCGGCAGCAGCTGGCCACCGGACACAACTCCGACAGCGTGCTGCGGTCGCTGCTCCACGAGCACCATGTGCGGGCGCTGCCCGTCGACCCCGATCACGAACGCACCACCGGCCGGCTCACCCGGGCCTGCGCCCTGCGACACCGGGAGCGGCAGCCATGACCAACGCAACCAGCCCGGCCCTGCTGGCGGACGCCTTCGCAGCCCACCTGGCCACCCCCGTCCCGCCGCCCGAAGACCAGCCCTGGGCGGCGCAGGACCTGGCCGCCGGCGCCGCGGGATCCGCGCTCCTGCACATCGAGCGCGCCCTTACCAGAGACGGAACCTGGCAGCAGGCACACCCCTGGATCAAGACCGCCGTCGCCACCCCCGTCAGCGCCGCCGACACCAGCGGCCTGTACCTGGGGGCACCTGCGGCAGCGTTCATGCTCGACTGCGCCATCACGGCCGAGGCTCCCCGGTACCAGGACCCGCTGGCAGCCCTGGACCACCACGTGGCTCAACTCGCCCACCGCAGATGCGACGCGGCGCGGACTCGTATGCGCTACGGGCGTCCAGCCGGCTTCCACGAGTACGACATCTTCTACGGGCTCACCGGCATCGGCGCGTACCTGTTGCGCCGGTCCCCGTCCGGCACCGCGATGGCACGCGTCCTGGCCTACCTCGTACGGCTGACCCGCCCCATCCGACACGGTGACCTGGGCCTGCTGCCCGGCTGGTGGGTCGATCACCAGCCCGACCTCACCCCGTCCGCCGTCCCCGCCGGCCACGCCAACTTCGGTGTCGCCCACGGGATCGGCGGCCCGCTGCTGCTCCTTGCCCGCGCCCTGCGCCAAGGCGTGAGGGTCGACGGACAGGAAGACGCCGTCGACACCATCCTTCACTGGTTCGACACGTGGCGGCAGGACGGCCCCACCGGATTCTGGTGGCCCGAGCACCTCCGCCTCGGTGAACTCCGCGCCGGCCGTCCCGCCCAGCGCGGCCCGGCACGGCCCAGCTGGTGCTACGGCACCCCCGGCATCGCCCGCGCCGGACAGCTCGCCGCCCTCGCCCGCCGCGACCCGGCTCGCCAGCGCCTGTACGAGGACGCCCTGGTCCGCTGCCTGACCAATCCCGATCAGCTGTCCAAGATCGCCGACGCTGGCCTGTGCCACGGCTGGGCGGGCGTCTACCAGACCGCCTTCCGCGCCGCCCACGACGCCGCCGCCCCGGGTCTGCGCGCCGCCCTGCCCGACCTGGCCGCCGCCCTGACCCGGCACGCCCGTCCCGGCCGCGACCCCGGCCTCCTGCAAGGCGCAGCGGGCACCGCCCTCGCCCTGACCACCGCAGCCCACGACGCTGCGCCGACCTCGGGATGGGACGCATGCCTACTGATCGACTGATCCAGCCCGTCCGCCTGGAAGCAACCCTGCGCGCTGTGCTGGACGTCCTGGCTGGCTGCGACACGGACACCGCCGCAGCCCGCGCCGGACTCGAGCCCGCCGACCTGGACGCCGCCGTCGCCATCTACCAGCAGGCCGGGCAACAGGCCCTCGCCCAGCAGGCGGGACCTCCGGCATGGCGTCAGCTGTACATCCAGTTCACCGACTGGGACAAGGCCGAGCAGACCGCCGCCGACCACATCGCCCCCGTCCTGGACCTGGCTCAACAGGACGGTCTGATCACTGGGTGGTGGTTCATCCGTAAGCACCCGTGCTGGCGGATGCGGCTGCTCCCGGCCTTCGGGACGCAGCTCCCCCGGGCACTGGCCGACATGCTCGACGAACTCACGGCAGCCGGACGAGTCCACCGCTGGTGGCCTGGCATCTACGAGCCCGAAGCCGCAGCGTTCGGCGGCGACAACAGCATGGCCATCGCCCACACCCTGTTCCACACCGACAGCCACGCCATCCTCACCACAGCTCATGGCGAGCTGGGACGCCGGGAGTTGTCACTGCTGCTGTGCGCCACCCTGATGCGCGCCGCCGGACTGGAGTGGTACGAGCAAGGAGACGTCTGGCACCGCGTCACCCGGGAACGGCCCCTTCCCTCAGACGTACCGGCCGCCAAAGTCCACGCAATGGCCGACAGCCTCCGACAGCTGCTCATCGCTGACACCAGCCCATCTGGCCCCATGCTCCAGTCGGACCGCACCCTCAAGCCCGCCGCCGCCTGGGTGAGCGCATTTCGGCAGGCCGGAAGAGACCTCGGCACAGCCGCCCGGGACGGAGCCCTCGACCGCGGCCTGCGCGAGGTCCTCTCCTACCACGTGATCTTCCACTGGAACCGGATCGGTCTGCCCGCCCGCACCCAGAGCGTTCTCGCTCACGCGGCACATACCGCGATCCTGCATCCCGCTGACCCCACGGAAAGGCCGATGCCGTGACCGCGTTGCCACAGCACCCACAGGCTAGGCTCCGTCAGTTCTCCAGGCGGTTCCCGCTGGTCAGCCGGTCCCACCTCGTCTACCCCAGTTTCGCCGCCCGGATCGACGAAGTCCGCTCCTGCGGGGAGAAGTCGGCGCAGGACGGACCGTTCAGCGACCGGATCAACCTCGCGTGCGCCACCTGGAACCTGTCCGCTCTGATCGCCTCCGACTGCGGGCTGACCGACTTGGCGACAGACCTCTGCCTGCGTCAGCTCCGTCTCTTCCAGGCTGCATGGCCCGTCACCGGGGACACTGCCATCGCCAGCCTCCAGCCCATCGTCAACCTCGTACGGCTGACCGCCCGAACTGGCGCCCCGCAGGCCGCCTTTCAGCAGCTCATGAACGTGCACCGCGCCACACATGACGGCGGCAGCGTGACCGTCCACGGGCAGGCCATCGACCTCACGGGCTTCACCACCGACGCCGCCCTGGACCACATCCAGCCCTGGCTCCACGACCTCCTGCTCGACGACGGCACCCGGCTCCTGGTTGCCGCCGGCCAATGGCATCAAGCGGCAGAGCACGCGACCGCCTACGACGAGCAACCCGAGCGGCTGTACGGCAGCAGGCAAGCACGCATCGTGGCGAGCCTGCACACGGACGCTCTGGACACAGCCAACTCCCTGATCGACAAAGCCACGATCACGGAACCGTGGGAGGAAGCCGTCGCGCAGGTCCTCCACCACTACGCCGACCACCTTGCGGGCCGCGCCACAGCAAAAGGGTTCGCCACTGCGGCATTCGCCGTGCAGGATGCGCTGGAGCCGGCCCCGCCGCACCTGCGCATGTTCCGGGTGCGGCTGATCCTGGCGGCGATCGACCTGGTACCGGAAGGCTGCGAAGCCCTCACACGCCCCCTGTATGACACGATCGTCAGCGACACCACGCGGGCAGGCGACGCATACGCAGCGCGCGAGATCCTCCGCCATGCCGCCCCATCGGTCAGCAGTCGGTCATATCGGGAGCTGGAAGCGATCGTTTGCGACGGCGGCCTCGGTCAGGGGACACTGCCGGAATCTGTACTATCCACCATGATGCAGGCCGTCAGCACAGCGGAGATGAGCCTCGTTCACTGCCTCGCTCAGCAAAGCGCTGCATTGCCACAGTCGAAGCAGCCGGGCATCAGCTCAGCCAACGAGCCGCTGGCGAAAAGTTGATGCGGGAATGTGCGTAGTACTCGCCCATCACCCGGACTCCTCCTCAGCCGCGGTGGAGTGCCTTCCGGTAGGCCACCCGCCGCCGCATGGTCAGCCGAGACCTACAGCCGTCTTGTCGTCGGCTCGCCGCGCTCGAGTTGAGCGGACGATTATGCGCATTTGCCGACCCTACCCCCTGGATCCAGAGGCCAACGTCGCTTGCCCTTACGCTAGGCCACCGTAATACCTACCTCACCGGACTGAACGCACATCATTCGCTCTGGTGGGTTACGAAAGCTCGTCTCAGGGTGCTCCTCGACAACGAACATCGACCGGACGGCACCCAACTCGATCGGCTGACCGCAGGTGCTGCCTAGTACTGCAGCCGCAGTTGGTGTGACGGTTGGTCTGGCTGCTCGTTGAAGTGGGCATGGGTGGGGACGTCACGGTTGATGAGGTGCACCGCTGG
>NZ_JBSFVY010000031.1:58438-112946 GCF_053592555.1 Streptomyces sp. NPDC002643 | reverse complement strand
CGCCCAGCGGTGCACCTCATCAACCGTGACGTCCCCACCCATGCCCACTTCAACGAGCAGCCAGACCAACCGTCACACCAACTGCGGCTGCAGTACTAAAAGATAAAGACCCGGCCCTGCGGGCCGGTGAAAAGGCCGGGCGCAGCCCGCCTTTTCAGGGGCGCGGGGAACTGCGCGACCAGCCCCCACCCACCCGCACTCGACCCACCCCCTCGGGGGTCGAAGGGGCGTAGCCCCTGGGATGGGACGGGTAGGGGCGGCGGGGGCGCTACGGCTTCAGGCTGCTCACGATGTCGGCCGTCGCCGTCAGACCGTTGTGGATCGTCGGCGCCAGGCTCGTGCTCGCCGTGTAGAAGCCCAACAGGACGCAGACGGCGGCGTGCGAGAGCTTCAGGGAGTTGTTGCGGATGAAGATCGCCGTCAGGATCACCAGCAGCAGCACCACAGAGATGGAAATGGCCATTGTCGAAACCCTCCTCCGCCACGCCCACTTCGCGGCATTCGGCCGCAAGTGTGGCGTAACAGAGGGTTCGACCGTGCGGCTGACGTGTCCGCCGAACGTGTGGTGTCGGACGCCCGGCCCCCTTTCGGCACCGGCGTCACGCTTTCAAGTTCCGTAGCACGCCGCAGGATTGGCAGGCTACGCTCGTGGGGGTCGTAGGGAGGGCTCTCATGCGAGTTGCGATGCCGAAGGACCGCGCGGGGTGAGCCCACTCGCCTCGGCATCCCTGGCGGCCCTTCCCAGCCCGGTCCAGGGCGTCTGGCACCTTGGGCCGGTACCGGTACGGGCCTATGCCCTCTGCATCCTGACGGGCATCGTCGTCGCGGTGTGGCTCACCGAACGCCGCTGGGCGCGGCGCGGCGGCAGGCCCGGTGTGGTGATGGACATCGTGGTCTGGGCGATCCCCTTCGGAATCGTCGGCGGCCGGCTGTACCACGTCGCGACGTCGTGGCAGCCGTACTTCGGTCCCGACGGCGATCCGATCAGCGCGCTGTACGTCTGGGAGGGCGGTCTCGGCGTCTGGGGCGCGATCGCCCTGGGGGCGCTCGGGGCCTGGATCGGCGCCCGGCGTGCCGGTGTGCCGCTGCCGCCGTTGGCCGACGCGGCGGCTCCGGGCATCGCGCTGGCGCAGGGAATCGGCCGCTTGGGGAACTGGTTCAACAACGAGGTGTACGGCAGCAGTACGGACCTGCCGTGGGGGCTTCGGATCTACGAGTGGGACCAGTCCACCGGCCATGCCGTCCTCGGCCCGGACGGCGGATACGTCATCCTCGGGACGTTCCACCCGGTGTTCCTCTACGAGTTGCTGTGGGACTTCGCCGTGGCCGGTTTCGTGATCTGGGCGGACCGCCGTTGGCGGCTCGGACACGGCCGTGTCTTCGGGATGTACGTGGCGCTGTACACGCTGGGCCGGCTGTGGATCGAGGCGCTGCGCATCGACTCGGCCAACCATGTCCTCGGCCTGCGCCTGAACATGTGGACCGCCATGATCGTGGGCGCGGTGGCCACGGTACTCACCCTGCTGTCGGCGCGGCGGCACCCCGGCCGCGAGGAGTCACCGCTCCGCGAGGAGTCGCCCCTCCGCGACGAAGGCGCCGAGAAGGACCGCGCTGTCGGAGATGGCCGAGATACCTCCTGAAACGACCGTAATTCTCGCTACAGTTGCGGAATGTCTACCGCTCTCGTCACGGGTGCCACGTCCGGTATAGGGCTGGAGTTCGCACGTCAGTTGGCGGCGCGCGGGGACACGGTCGTCCTCGTCGCCCGGTCCGAGGCCCGTCTGCGGGAGGTGGCCGACGAACTCAAGGCGGCCCACGGCGTCACGACCGAGGTTCTCGTCGCCGACCTCGCTCGACGGGCCGATGTCGACCGGGTCGCCGAGCGGGCCCGGACCGTCGACACGGTGGTGAACAGCGCCGGATTCGGTACGCGACAGCGCTTCCTGGACAACGAACTCCCCGTCGAGGAGGAGATGTTCGACGTCCTGTGCGGGGCCGTCCTCGTCATCTGTCATGCCGCGGGCCGGGGGATGAAGGAGCGGGGCAGGGGGCAGATCATCAATGTGTCCAGCGTCGCCGGCTGGCTCGCCTCCGGTACGTACTCGGCCGCCAAGTCGTGGGTCACGGTCTTCAGCGAGAGTCTCGCGGGCGAGCTCGCGCCCTCCGGAGTCGGCGTCACCGCCCTGTGCCCCGGCTTCGTCCGTACCGAGTTCCACCGGCGCGCCGGGATAGGGACCGGGGCGATACCGGGTCGCGCCTGGCTCGACGCCCCGGCGGTCGTCCGCGCCTGTCTGAGGGACGCCGGCAGACGCAAGGTGATCTCCGTCCCGGGCCCGCTCTACAAGGGAATCGTCATCGCCGCCCGCTTGGCTCCCCGACGGCTTCTGCGGCGCGGCGGCAGTTCTGTCGCGCGGGCCCGTCTGTCCCAGTGACCTCACAGCCCCGGCTCTTGCGGATACCCTCGTGGTATGGCCACTGCGCTCGTCACCGGAGCCACATCGGGAATCGGTTTGGAGTTCGCACGTCAGCTCGGCGCGCGCGGCCACCATCTCGTCCTCGTCGCCCCCGAGGCCGACCGTCTCGAACGGGTCTGCGGCGAACTCGCCGAGACCTACGGCGTCGAGACCGAGGGCGTCCTCGCCGACCTGTCCGTGCGTGCCGACGTCCAGCGGGTCGCCGAACGCGCGCGCACTGTCGACGTCCTCGTCAACAACGCCGGTTTCGGGCTCCAGAAGTGGTTCTGCGACAACGAACGTGCCGCCGAGGAGGGACTCTTCGACGTCCTGTGCCGCGCGGTGCTCGTCGTCAGTCATGCCGCGGGGCGTTCCATGCGGGACCGGGGGCACGGCACGATCGTCAACGTGGCCAGCGCCGCGGGCTGGGTCGCGGGAGGGACGTACTCCGCGGCCAAGTCGTGGGTCATCGCGTTCAGCGAGGGCCTTGCCTGCGAACTGGCCGCCACCGGGGTCACCGTGACCGTCCTGTGCCCGGGCTTCGTACGAACGGAGTTCCATCAGCGGGCCCGGATCAGCCTCGACAGGCTTCCCGAACCCCTGTGGCTCGACGCCCGGCGGGTCGTCCGCGACTGCCTCGCCGATGTCGACAGGGGCAGGGTGATCTCGGTGCCGAGTCCGATCTACAAGACACTGGTGTGGCTGGCCCGGATCGCGCCGCGTCGACTCGTCCGCAGCGGCGGCCCGCTCACCAGGCATCGGCCGCCCCTGAGGTGAGGGCGGCCGGGGAGGGACCCATGAGTGCAGCGGCGCACGACGGGCGGGTCGCCCGGGCCGTCGCGGCGGTGTGCCGGGGGTGCGTCCGGCACCGGTTCGTCGTGATCGGTGCCTGGTTGCTCGTGGTGGCGGCACTGGTGACCGGTGCGAAGGTGCTGGGCACGCCTACGGACAACGACGTCAGTCTGCCGGGCACCGACTCCCAACTCGTGCGGGACCTGACCGTGGCACCGCCCACATCCGGGATCGTGATCGTCACGGCCCCGGCAGGGCGGCTGGACGACGAAGCCCGCTCCCGTGTGCTGGCGGCCACGGCGGAGTCCCTGCGGCGGGTGGCGCATGTGACCACGGTCAAACCGCCCTCCGTAAAGGAGGGTTCGCTGGCGGCGGATGGACGCACCGGCTGGTTCACGGTCGGGCTGGACGTCCGCCGGGCGGACCTCACCGAGGACATGGCGCGCACCGTCATGGATGCCGCCGAGCCCGCCGCCGACGCCGGTCTGCGGACGCTTCCGGGTGCGGCGTTCGCCCAGGCCATCGACGGCACGGGCGGCCACGGCACCGAGTACATCGGTCTGACCCTGGCCGCCGTCGTGCTCTTCCTCGCGCTCGGCGGTCTCCTCGGTGCGATGCTGCCCCTGCTGACATCGGCGCTCTCGCTGGTCGCGACACTGGCGGCCATCGGGCTCGCCGGGAACGCCACCGCGATCCCCACCGTGGCGACGACCATCGCGACCATGGTGGGCCTCGGCGTCGGCATCGACTACGCGCTGTTCGTGCTCAGCCGGTTCCGGGAGGCGGCGCGGGCCGATGTTCCGGTGCCGGAGGCCATCCAGCGCGCGGTCGGCGACTCGGGCACGGCGGTGGCCTTCGCCGGTGTGACGGTCGCGGTGGCACTCGCGGGGCTCGGCCTCACCGAGGTGCCGCTGCTGCGGACGCTCGCCTGGACGTCCGGGACCGCGGTCCTGTTCGCCGTGCTCGCCACGCTCACCCTGCTCCCCGCGCTGACCTCGCTCGCCGGACGCCGGCTGGCCCGTGGCGGGATGTTGCACAACCGGCTGAGCCGGGCGTTCCGTCGCCGGGCCGGGTCCACCGGCGAGGACGGCTACTGGGCACGCCAGGCCGACCGGGTGACCCGTCGGCCCTGGCTCGTCGGCGGCTCCGCGCTCGTGCTGCTGGCCCTGCTCACCGCGCCCGCGGCCGATCTGCGGCTCGGCCAACTGGACGCCGGGTCGTCGCCGTCGACCACGGCCGTGCGCCAGGCGAACGACGTCATCTCGGAGGCGTTCGGTCCGGGCACGGGGTCGCCGCTCACCGTGCTCGGCCGACTGCCGACGCCGGCCACCGGCGCCGGGGACCCCCGCGTCGCCCAGTTGGTGGCCGAGGTGCGCGCCCAGCCGGGCGTGGCCTTCGTCGGGCGGGCGACAACGTCCGGGGACGGACGGGTCGTCACGGTGCAGGCCATTCCCTCGACTTCGGGCGGTGACCCGGCGACGGCCGACCTCGTGCACCGCCTGCGCGACCTGTCCGTGCCGGACGTGGCCGTGCATGTCGGCGGTACGACCGCCGCGCGGGTGGACCTCGCCGAGCGCGTCACGTCCAAGCTGCCGCTCGTCATCGCGGTCGTGCTGCTGCTGTCGGTGGCCGTGCTGCTGCTCGCCTTCCGGGCGCCGCTGGTCGCCCTCAAGGCCGCCGCGATGGATTTCATCTCCGTCGGCGCGGCCTACGGCGCCCTGACGGCCGTGTTCACCTGGGGGTGGGGTGTGACCTGGCTCGGGCTCTCCGGTCCGGTGCCCATTCCGAGCTATGTGCCGCTCATGCTGTTCGCCCTGCTGTTCGGCCTGTCGATGGACTACGAGGTGTTCCTGCTGTCCGTCGTCCAGCAGCGCTGGAACAGGACCGGGGACAATCTGCGTTCGGTGCGCGAGGGCCTGACGGCCACCGGCGGGGTGATCACCGCCGCGGCCATGATCATGATCGGGGTGTTCCTCGCGTTCGTGTCCAACGACGACCCGACGATCAAGATGTTCGGCACGGGAATGGCGGTCGCGATCGCCGTCGATGTGACCGTCGTCCGCGGTCTGCTCGTCCCGGCGACGATGGCGCTGCTCGGCGATCTCACCTGGTGGACGCCACGCCGCCGGCGGACGGACGATCTGCGCCGCGCCGAGGCGGCCTGACCGGACCCGACCCGTCCGTTCGGGAGGCGCCTGTGCGCCGTTGGACGTGAACCGCGACGGCGAAGACGAGGCCGGCGAGGGCCATGCCGACGATCCCGTCGACGAGGTAGTGGTGGTCGAGGTAGACCGAGGCCAGGAGGACGAGGCAGAAGAAGGCCGTGGTGACGACGCGGAGGGAGCGGTACCTCCACGCGAACAGGGCGGCGAGGAAGGTCTGTCCCACGTGGAGGGACGGCAGTGCGCCGAAGACGCTCGAACTGTCCCGGTACTGCGAGGAGAACCACGACAGGCCCAGAAGCCGGTCGAACCGCAGGCCACCGGCCGCCTCCGGCGGTGCCGTGGCCATGGCCGGGCCGGTGCCGTACTTGTCGACGTACCAGGGCGGCGCCGTCGGATGGAGGAGGTGGATGGTGTAGCCGATGAGGTGCAGCGCGAGCAGCGCCCAGGTGATGACCTGTGCCTCCACGCGTCGCTCCCCGAAGCGCCACCAGGCGGCCAGGACGATGAAGCCGGCCATGAACCCGAGGTAGACCAGACCGCAGACGATGTCGAGGACCGCTGTCGTGTGGTCCTGCATCCACTCGGCCGGTGTCACCCGGCCCCGCGCCGTCGGCACGCCGAACCAGGCCAACTCCCAGTCGCGGGGGCCGGTGACGTCGATCCTCGTTCCCGTCACGGCGGGTGAGAGCACGCGTTGCCTGTCGTACACGAGGAACTGGACGAGCAACGGGGAGGCGAAGAGCGCGAAGGCCCGCCATCGGTGACATGTGACGACGACCACCGCGGCCACCGTGCCGAGGAGCAGCCGGAAGACCGGCGGCCCGTTCGACACGATCAGGTAGCCGATGTACGCGACGCCGACGACGCGGGTGACAACAGTGAGACTCAAGCCCCGGGGCACGACGTCACCGGCGGGAGGACGGCGCCGCGGAGCCATGGACGTCCCGCACGCGGCGCACCAGGACGTAGTCCTTGGCGAAGGCGTCGGCGAGCTGCCCGGTGTCGGGGTCGATCAGCCAGGGCATGGCGAGGCGTTCGGGCACCGCGAGGGGTGTCTCGAACGGCTCGTAGGTGCCGAAGACACGGTCCCAAACGGTCGTGGTGACGCCGAAATTGCGTCGCGGGGTGTGGAAGTGATGCTGGACGTGGGTCAGTCGCAGCCACCGTCCGTAGGCCGTGCGCGGCGCCTTCAGATGGATGATCCGGTGCAGTGCCTCATAGGCGATGTACGCGATACCGAGCCCGCACGGGAAGGCCGCGGCCTCGTAGTGTCCGAGGGCCAGCCGGAGCAGCGCGACGAGGGTGACGACCACAAAGGCGAGGGTGAGGAGCTTGCGGGGCCAGCCGATCATATGCAGCGGATTCGCGTGGTGGCGTGCGTGCTCTTTCGCGAACGGGTTGCGGAGGCGGCGGGAATGGAAGACCTGCCCGTGCAGGAGCCATTCCAGGAGTGTCCACGCTAGAACTCCCGCGGCGAAATAGGCCAGTGTTCCCGCTGCCCCGGTAATCGAAAGGGCCATGGTTCCCTACTTTCCGAGCCGCTCGTGCGCGACCGTACGGTGATGTGTCATGGTCACAGCCGCCCGAACACCACTGAGGCGTTGAGGCCCCCGAATGCGAACGAGTTCGACATCACCGTGCGGATCGGGTGCTCCCGCGCGGTGTTCGGCACACAGTCGAGATCGCATTTCGGATCAGGGGCGTCGAAATGGGCGGTGGGGGGCAGCACTCCGTGTTCGAGGGCGAGGAGGGCGGCCAGCGCCTCGATCCCTCCGGAGGCGCCGAGGGCGTGACCGGTGGTGCCTTTCGTCGAGGACATGACGGGTACCGAGCCGGCTCCGAAAACGGTCTTGAGGGCCTCGGTCTCGGTCAGATCATTGGCGATCGTGCCCGTGCCATGGGCGTTGATGTAGTCGATCCCGGCCGGCGGGACCCCCGCCGAGCGAAGGGCGCCGGTCATGGCCGAGGCCATTCCCTCGGCACTGGGTCGGGTGAGATGCCCCGCGTCCGCGCTCGAACCGGCGCCGAGCACCCGTGCCCGGGGGACGAACCCCCTCGCGCGGGCGTGCTCGGCCGACTCCAGCACCAGCATGCCCGCGCCCTCGGCGAGGACGAGCCCGGTGCGGCCCGCGGCGAAGGGCCGGCAGGTGTCCTCCGACAACACACCGATGGCCTGCCAGGCGCTCAGGGCGCCCTCGGCGAGATACGAGTCGGTGCCGCCGCACACGGCGGCGTCGACGACACCCGACTCGATGAGCTGGGCGGCGATCCCGATCGCGTGCGTCCCCGACGCGCAGGCGCTGGCGACGACGAAGGCGGGTCCGCGGAAACCGAACGCCATGGAGATCCAGCTCGCCGAGGAACTGCTCATCATCTTCGGCACGGTGAGCGGGCTGGGCCGCAGCTGGCCCTGCCGGTAGAACCGCTCGTACTCCTCGTCCAGCGTGGCGACGCCGGCGGCGCCGCTTCCGACGATCACGGCGACCCGCCCGGGGTCGCAGGAGTCGGCGGTCAGACCGGCGTCGTCCAGTGCGCTCCTTGTGGCCGCCACGGCCAGCAGCGCCGACCGGTCGCACAACGCCGGATGGGAGACGGCCGACTCCGTCATGAACTCCGAGGAGTGGATCTCCGCCACCGGCACGCCCACCTGGGGGCAGCCGGACGGCGGCGCGAACTTGACGGACGGCTCGACAAGGCCGTTCCAGAACTCCTCCAGGCTCGACCCGATGGACGTCAGCGCCCCGAGCCCGCTCACACAGACGTCCTTCATCGACCGCTCCCGGACGTCTGCGTCGCGACCTCGCGCAGGTGCTGGTCGAGTTGCGCGGCCATCGCCGCGAGGGTGGAGTCCATGCCGAGCAGGACCTGGTCCAGTCCGAGCCTGACGGCGAATTCGCGTTCGACGATGAAGAGCACTTCGAGCGCGATGAGCGAATCGACGCCCATCATCGCGAAGGAACGTTCAGGATCGATCTTGTCCGGCGCGCACGACAGGATGCGTGCGAGGTGCCCGCGTATCACGTCGACGATGTACTCGACGCGCTCTTCGTCCTCCAGTTCGCCCAGCCGCCTCAGGGCCAGCCCCTGTGGCCGCGCCGCGGCGAGCGGCTCCAGCGTGGGGCGTGTGCCGACCCAGGGCAGCGAGTCCGCTCCCGCCTCGCTCCAGGAGACGACGGTGAGGTTCGGGTGGTCCTGGGACAACGCCATGTCGACGGCGGAGAGCACCTGCTCGACGGTCAGCCGCCGCAGGCCGAGCCGCTGCCATACGTCGTGGAGCCGCGCCCCCTCCGGTGTGGCGCCGAAGCCCACCTCGCCGACAGGTCCCCACGCGATGCTGACGGCGCGGACCCGGCCCCTGTGCAGACGGCGTGCCACGCCGTCGAGGACGGCGTTCGCCGCCGCGTAGTTGGCCTGTCCCGGGGAGCCGAGCGTGGCTGCCGCGGAGGAGAAGAGGACCATCGCCTCGGCGCCCAGGTCCTCGGCGAGTTCGCCGAGGAGCAGCGCGCCGCCGGCCTTCGTCGCGAGCAGCACCCGGGTCTGCTCCTCGGTGGCGGTCATCAGCGAGGACACGCACGACCGCCCGTCCAGTCGCCAGTTCGAGGCGAGGTGGAACACGCCTCCGACGGCATCGCCGCGCTGCCGCAGACGGGCCGTGAGCGTGCGCACCGCCGCCGGGTCCCCGATGTCCAGGACCTCGTACTCCACGGCGCAGCCCAGGTCTTCGAGGAGTCGGATGTTGCGCTCGCGTTCGCCGTCGAGTGGACTTCGGCCGAGGATCAGCAGCCGCTTGGCCCCGCCGCGGGCGAGCCGGCGCTCGATCTCGAAGCTCAGCCCCGCCGCCCCTCCGCTGACGACGTGCAGGCGCTCCGGTGAAAGGCTCTGGTTGCTCGCGGTGGGCGGCAGCGACGAGGCGCGCAGACGGGCGACGAGCGGGCCGTCGTCCCGCAGCAGGATCTCGTCCTCCGCCGAGCCGGAGAGCAGGTAGTCCGCCAGCATCCGGCCGGCCTCGGCCGGATCGTCGAGGTCCAGGTCGACGAGGCCGCCCCAGCTGTCGGAGCTCTCGGCGGCGTGGCAGCGGCCCAGTGCCCAGGCGAAGTCGTGTTCGGGCCTGACGATGTCGCGGGTCCCCGAGCCGTGCAGCCCGGTACGCGTCACGATCCACACCCGGGCCCTCGGCCGGGATGCCACCGACTGGCAGGTGCGCACGGCCGCGTCGGCCCATGCCCAGCTCGCGTCGTCGGCCATGTCGGGTCCGGTCAACGGCGTGGTCTCGTCCACGAAGAGCACATGGCGCTGTTCGGTTCCGGCGCCGCCGTCGGGGGACTCCACGGGCTCCGTCGCCATGTCCACACGGCTGACGCCGGCCCCGGGGCGGTCTCCCGCAGCGTCGCGGCCAGTGCGTCGGCGCACCGGCTCGGCCCCCACGACAGGAGGAACCACTCCGCGTCCGTCGCTGCCCCCGGTCGGGGCTCGAACGCGGGCGTCTTCTCCCAGTGCGGGCTGAGGATACGGGTCGGATCGTCCTCGACGTCGTCGACCCGGACCTGTGGTGAACCCATGGTCATCGTTCGCTCCCCCTGATCGGCTCTTGGGCGACGGACTCGTTCAGCTCGGCGAGGTACGGCAACTGCCGACGGACCTGCTCGCCCCGCAGACCGAAGTCCACGAGGCAGGCGACCTCGTCGACGCCCAGTTCGCGCACGGTCTTGATCGTCGTGTGGGCGTCCTCGACCGTGCCGATGAGCGACCGGCCGTCAAGGGCGCGCTGGAAGTGGGCCCGCACGAACTCATCGAGGTAGCGGGCGTTCAGCCGGTCGAGGTCGACACCGCGGTTCCTCGCGGTGGCCAGACCTCGGGCCAGGGGCGCGATGGTCTTGAGATAGGCGCAGTAGGGGTCCCTGACGACATCGATCACCTCGTCCCGGTCCGCGCCGAGGAAGGTGTGCAGCATGAGCGCGACGCGGCCGTCGGCGGGGTCGCGGCCGGCCGCCGCGAACTCCTCGCGGTAGGCGGCGATGTTCTCCTGGAGTTTCCGCAGGTTGCCGTCGAGGACATGGGTGAGCACCCCCTCCCCGCGTCGGCCGGCGCCGCGGAACGTCTCGACGCTCTGCGTGGCGGCGATCCACGCCCTGAAGTCCCGCTGCACGGGACGGGGCAGGGCGCGCACCCTGATGTCCTCGCCGCTGCCCGAGCGGGCGTCGTGCGGACCGCCGCGCCACAGGGCCCGCACCTGGTCGATCAGTTCGAAGAGCACGGCATGGCGCCGCTCGTAGCGTTCGGGGAAGAAGGCGAAGTCGTCCGGCGACCAGCCGGAGGCGAACCCGACCTCCAGTCGGCCGCGGCAGAGGTTGTCGAGGACGGCCAGGTCCTCGGCCATCCGCAGCGGATCGTGCAGCGGTGCCACCAGGCTTCCCGAGCGGAGCGTCAGCCGTTCCGTCCGGGCGGCGACGGCCGCCAGCAGCGGCACCGGGTTGGGGAACGGGGCGCCGAAGGCCGAGAAGTGACGCTCGGGCAGCCAGATGCCGGAGAACCCCTCCCGGTCGGCGAACTCGGCCAGTTCGAGGATGGTCCGGTACTGGTCGGCGGCGCTGGGTTCCAGCGCGCCGGAGAAGAACATCAGGCTCAGTCGCATGGGCCCGCCCCCGCGTCGGCCGATCCGGACGGTGTGTCGTGGACGGAGCCCGCACGGCTGCCCTCCACGTAGGAGAAGCCGCCGTACATGAACTTGGTCGCCTCGGCCCCGAGTACGCCGAGCACCTGTCCGGGCTCCAGTACGTGCTGCTCGCGCACGCTGTGCAGCCCGATCCATGTCGAGGCGGAGCCGGTGTTCCCGTAGTCGGCGGCGCAGTTGTGGAACTTCTTCGCCGGGATGCCCAGGACGGGAGCGAGTACTTCGCCCATGCGGCCGTTGGCCTGGTGCGTCAGGTACCGGTCGACCCGCGGCTCGTCCAGGCCGACCGATCTCAGCGCCTCGAAGCCCGCGCGGAACAGGTCGAGGCCCTCCGCACGGGCCAGCGTGTAGTCGTTGACGAAGTTCCTCGGACCCGGCTGGCCGGTGTCGTGTGCCGGCCTTGAGGAGCCGCCCGTGGCGAGGCTGAAGCCGGAGGGCTTTCCCAGGCCGAGGGTTCCGAAGTAGACGTTCGTGAGATGGGCCGCGTCGTTCCCCGTGTAGCGGGAGAGGACGATCGCGCCGGCCCCGTCACCCATCTGCGCCGCGTTCACCAACTGGCCGCGGTCCGACACCGCTTCGTCGACGTCGAACAGCACGGACCCCGTCTCGCTGCCGACGACGCACACGCGGTCCGCCGCCATCGATGTCAGCATCGAGGCGGCGATCGTCAGCGCGTTGGCGAAGCCCGTGCAGGCCTGCCGCAGTTCCATGTACTGCCCGGAGTAGCCGAGGAGATCGGCGACCCACGACACGTTCGGCGGCAGCAGTGTGTGCGGCGAGGTGGTGTGTCCGATGAGGAGGTCCACGTCATCGATCGTGAGCCCGGCCTGTTCGAGTGCGGAACGAATCGCCCGCTCGCTCAACTCCGGGTTCGTGTCGCCCGCGCGGGGCAGCTCACGCGCGGCGGCGAGATCGCGGGACAGGAATCGTTGGTACACACCCAGCTGGTCCGCGATCTTCCCCACGAATTCGGACCGGTGCTTGTCGTTCCCCAGCGCGATGAACCGCACCATGTCGTCGTTCGACACCGGCGCCCCGGGCATGGCGACTCCGGTGCCCAGAACGTCCAGTCGAACGGGCATCATCCGGTACGCCGTCATCGACGCGGTCACCTCTCGGCCCCGGCCGGCTCGCTCTCGCGGGCCACGGGGAGGAACAGGGGGTTGGTGACGAAGCGCCGGGCGAAGGCCACGGTGAAGCTGCGCTCAAAGGGGACGCCACGGGCGCGGAAATCGTCGCGCAGGACCTTGCTCACCTTGACCAGCCTCGGCCCCGGCACCGCGGGGTAGGCGTGGTGTTCGGCGTGCCGATTGGCGCCGCTGAGGAACATCTGGCCGAAGACGTCGCAGTCGAAGGAGGTGGACGCCCGCAGGGTGTTGTCGGCCACCAGACCCTGGTGGTAGACGATGTCGTTCAGACTGCCGAGGATCGACCCCGCCACGATCGTCATCAACAGGAAGCTCGCTTGCGCGCTCGGCAGCACCACGTAGAGCGTGGCGTAGAGCGCCACCGCCGCGACCGGTCCCCACAGTGCCCGCACCACGCTGTTGTGCTTCAGAGCGATCAGCGGAGCACGCACCAGCAGGAAAATCGGTGCGCCGAAGACGGACGCGGCCGTGAGGAGGGCCATCGTGACCGGTGCGGACCGCCTGGGGAAGATGACCTCCTGGGGATCGCCTTCCGTACGGAACCTGGCGTGATGGGTCAGGTGCGCGGCGCGGTAGCCCGGATAGGACGTCCCGACCACTACCGAAATCGCCTCCCCGAGCAGCCGATTTCCCCTTCCGCTGCGTGCCAGATGCCCATGCGCCGACTCGTGCATCAATCCGAAGATTCCGATGAACTGGAGTGCGCCGAACACAATGAGAACGACCTTGACGAGCACGGTGAGCGGACCGGAATATGTTGATCCAACGGCTATCGCGAAGATCAGCATCGCCACATAGCAGAGAAGTTTCCATGGTTGCCAGGCGACAGGTATGAAGTGCTCGGGCGCTAAGTCGCCCCGCCGACTTGATGTGGACGTCACTGAAGACCCACCTTCCCCCGATCAAATCTTCGATTCGCCAACATACATTGCCGAGGGGCTGATGGGGAGGGCTCACCTGTTCGCGATTTATTGGTTGATTACCAGTGTGACGCGTGCCCGTATTTGCTGCGCCTGCAATTCTTGGTGAAGTTGAGCAGCCGCAGGGTGAGCGATGATTCAGTGGCCGATTTATTGGACGGAATTCCTGATTCTGCCCATCCACGGGCGACGCGATTCGATCGGGCATGCGCGCATGGGAAAGCCCGCCCCGGGTGGGGCGGGCTTCGCCGGTGCTTCGCCGATGTGTGTCAGGGTGCCCGGAGGTCGACCAGTTCCGCCAGGGCTTCCCGGTGGGCACCGGCCGTGCCGTACGCGATCGAGTCAGCCTTGGCGCGCTTCAGGTACAGGTGGATGGGGTGCTCCCAGGTCATCCCGATACCGGCGTGCAGTTGCAGCGCCTCCTCGGCGGCGTGGACGGCGACGGGCGCCGCGTACGCCTGGGCCACGGCGACCGCCACGTCCACCTCTTCGGCGGACTCCCCCTTGGCGAGGGCGTCGGCGGCGTTCCGGGCGGCGGCCCGCAGATTGACGACCTCCAGCCACAGCTGGGCGAGCCGGTGCTTGAGCGCCTGGAAGCCGCCGACGGGCCGGTTGAACTGCTTGCGCTCCTTGAGATAGCGCACGGTCTCGGTCAACGCCCAGTCCGCGACGCCCAGTTGCTCGGAGGCCAGCAGCCCGGCCCCGGCACGCAGGGCCCGCCGTACGGCCGGTTCGGCGTCACCGAGCAGACGCCCGGGGGCCCCGTCGAGGACGACCGTCGCGAGCGGCCGGGTCAGGTCCAGGGACGCCTGGGGGGTGACGGTCACGGCGGAGGCGTCCACCGCGTACAGGCCGCCGTCGTCGGCGGGCACCAGCAGCACATCAGCGACGGCCGCATCCGCGATGGACGTCAACTCCCCGCGCAGACCGCCGTCCTCGAACCGTACGACCTGGTAGGCGCTGCCCGCGCGGACGTTCAGGGCGACCGCGAGGGCGCCGATACGCCGTCCGGAGGCCAGTTCGCCGAGGAGGCCGGGGCTCCCGCAGGCGAGCAGGGCCTCGGTGGCGACGACGGCGCTCGTCAGATACGGCACCGGCGCGACCGCCCGGCCCAACTCCTCCAGGACGACGGCGGCTTCGCGGTGCGTGGCGCCCTGACCGCCGAGTTCCTCGGGGACGAGCAGTCCGGCGAGGCCCATGCCGTCGCCGAGCAGCTTCCACAGCTCGCGGTCGTGCGGCGCGTCCGACTCCGTGCGGGCGATCACGCCGGCCGCCTCGCAGTGGTCGGTGAGCAGATCGCGGACGGCGGCGCGGAGGGCCTCTTCCTCCTCCGAATACAGCAGATCGGGCTGGGTGCCGGTCGTACCTGTCGTGCCAGTCGTGCTCATCGGGCGAGGTCCTTCCAGGCGACGTCCTTGTCGGTGCGCGGCTCGCTGGGCAGGCCCAGGACACGCTCGGCGACGATGTTCAGCAGGATCTCGGTGGTCCCGCCCTCGATGCTGTTGCCCTTGGAGCGCAGATAGCGGTACCCGGCGTCCCGGCCGACGAAGTCGACCAGTTCGGGGCGGCGCATGGTCCAGTCGTCGTACAACAGCCCTTCCTCGCCCCGGAGTTCGACCTCCAGGCCGCTGATCTCCTGGTTGAGCCGGGCGAACGCGAGCTTCATGCCGGCGCCCTCGGGGCCGGGCTGCCCGGCGACGAGCTGCTGGCGCAGCCGCTCGGCGGTGAGCCGGGCGACCTCGGAGTCGACCCACAGCTTCAGCAGCCGCTGGTGCAGGTCATGGGTGCGCAGCTCGGGCCGCTCACGCCAGGTCCTGGAGATCGGGCCGATCATGCCGCCCTCGCGAGGCAGCCGCATACCGCCGATGGCGACCCGCTCGTTGTTGAGCGTGGTCTGCGCGACCTTCCACCCGTCGCCGATCTCACCGAGGCGCCGCGCGTCGGGGATACGGACGTCGGTCAGGAACACCTCGTTGAACTCGGCCTCGCCGGTGATCTGCCGAAGCGGCCGGACGTCCACGCCCGGGTCGGTCATGTCGCACAGGAAGTAGGTGATACCCGCGTGCTTGGGCACCTCCGGGTCGGTGCGGGCGATGAGGATGGCCCAGCGGGCGAGATGGGCGCTGGACGTCCACACCTTCTGCCCGTTGACGACCCAGTCCTCGCCCTCCCGGACGGCCCGGGTACCGAGCGCGGCGAGGTCCGATCCCGCGCCGGGCTCGCTGAAGAGCTGGCACCAGACCTCCTCCCCCGTCCACAGGGGCCGCAGATACCGCTGCTTCTGCTCCTCGGTGCCGTACTTGAGGATGGTCGGCGCGGCCATGCCGAGGCCGATGCCGATACGGCGCGGGTCGTTGTCGGGGGCGCCCGCGGCCTCCAACTCGGCGTCCACGACGACCTGGAGCGAGCGCGGCACACCGAGTCCGCCCAGACCCTCGGGGTAGTGCACCCAGGCGAGCCCCGCGTCGAAGCGTGCCCGCAGGAAGTCCAGGCGGTCGGTGGTGGCCGGAGGGTGAGCGGCCAGCAGTTCGGCGGTACGGCGCCGAAGGTCCGTCGCGTC
The DNA here is from genome assembly GCF_053592555.1 of Streptomyces sp. NPDC002643. Lineage (NCBI taxonomy): Bacteria > Bacillati > Actinomycetota > Actinomycetes > Kitasatosporales > Streptomycetaceae > Streptomyces > Streptomyces sp. NPDC002643. The sequence continues at coordinate 97,237 of NZ_JBSFVY010000031.1, read as the reverse complement.
GGTCATGCGGCGACTCCGTTCTCCAGGGTGGGCAGCACGGTGACGCGGCCGGTGGTGACACCGTCCGCGACCCGCTGTACGGCAGCGGCGGCGCCGCCCAGCGGTACCCGCTCACTGACCAGGGGCTTGACGACACCTCGGGCGGCCAGCTCGGTGAGGTGCTCGTGGCAGTGCTGGACCAGCTTGGGGTTCTTGGTGTTGTAGAGGCCCCAGTGCAGTCCGAGGATCGAGTAGTTCTTCACCAGGGCGTGGTTGAGGCCGGGGCTCGGGATCGTCCCACTGGCGAAGCCGACGACCACGATGCGCCCTTCGAAGGCCACGACCTTGGTCGACTGCGTGTAGGCCTCGCCGCCCACGGGGTCGTAGATCACATCCGCGCCCCGGCCCCCGGTCGCCTCCTTGACGGCGGCGACGACGTCCTCGCTCCGCCGGTCGACGACCACGTCACAGCCCAGCTCCCGGGCCACGGCGGCCTTGTCGGCGCCGCCGACGACACCGATGACCGTGGCCCCGGCCGCCTTGCCGAGCTGTACGGCCGCGCTGCCGACCCCTCCCGCGGCAGCGTGGACGAGCAGGGTCTCCCCGGCCTCCAGCCGGGCCCGCCGGTGCAGCGCGAACCAGCCGGTCTGGTACCCGATGTGCAGCGCGGCGGCCTCGGCGTCGTCCAGCGCCTCGGGAGCCGGGAGCAGACCCGCCACGTCCGCGACGGCGTACTCGGCGAAGCCGCCGTACGGCAGCGCCGGGTTGGCGATCACCCGGCGCCCGTCCTCGGTCTCCCCGCAGATCTCCACGCCGGGCGTGAACGGCAGCGGCGGCCGCACCTGGTAGTGCCCCCGGCACATCAACACATCGGGGAAGTTGATGTTCGCGGCGCGCACCTTCAGCAGGACCTGGCCGTCACCGGGCGTGGGCCGCTCCACCTCCTGGAGCCGCATCACCTCGCTCGGCTCGCCGTTCTCACGCACTTGCCATGCCTGCATGCGGTGCCTCCACGGAACTGCTTCGTCTGACCGGGCTCCACCGCATACTAAGCGGTCGCTTGCCCATCGGGGAACAGTCCGCCGGAATCGGTCACCCACTCCCCCTCTCCCGCGCCCCCCACTCACCCCTTGGAGGGTCGCGCCCGCACATGCATGCGCTCCCCCTGCGGCCCGAACAGACTCAGGAACTCGACCGGCTCCTCGCCCGTGGACCCGAACCAGTGCGGCACGCGCGTATCGAACTCGGCGGCCTCGCCCGCGGACATCACCACATCGTGCTCACCGAGCACACACCGCAACTTCCCCGACAGCACATACAGCCACTCATAGCCCTCATGCGTACGCGGCTCCGGATGCTCCTCGCTCTGCGGCACCAGCACCTTGAACGCCTGGAGGCCACCCGGCTGACGGGTCAGCGGCCAGAACGTACGCCCGTGCCGTACGAGCGGCTTGGACCGCACCCGGGGATCACCGACCGGCGGGGCGCCGACCAGTTCGTCGAGCGGCACCTGGTGGGCGCGGGCGATCGGCAGCAGCAGTTCGAGGCTGGGCTTGCGCAGGCCGGACTCCAGCCGCGACAGGGTGCTGACGGAGATACCGGTCGCCTCGGACAGCGCCGCGAGCGTCACCTCCCGGTCCTTCCGAATCCGCCGCAGCCTGGGCCCGACCTCCGCGAGGACATCATCGGTAGTCATGGTCCTTATTGCGGGAACAGCAAAGACATTTGTCAATCCCGTGGCCCCGGGGCGACGGTGTCGGCATGACCCAGACAGCCGAAGTGACCGAGGCATACGAAGTGACCGAGACATACGAAGTGATCGTGATCGGCGGCGGTGCGGCGGGGCTCTCCGCCGCCCTGGTCCTGGGCCGCGCCCGCCGCCGCACCCTGGTCGTCGACGCGGGCGAGCCCCGCAACGCGCCCGCCGCCCATATGCAGGGCTATCTCTCGCGGGACGGCATGCCCCCGGCGGAGTTCCTGGCCATCGGCCGCCAGGAGATCGCCCGGTACGGCATCGAACTGGTCCGGGACCGAGCGGTCGACGCCACCCGGAACGAGAACGGCGCCGACTTCACGGTGGCCCTCGCGAGCGGCCGTACCGTCCGCGCCCGGCGCCTGGTCGTCGCGACCGGCCTCAAGGACGAACTCCCCGCCGTCCCCGGTGTCGCCGAGCGCTTCGGCCGGGACGTCCTGCACTGCCCGTACTGCCACGGCTGGGAGGTCCGCGACCAGCCCTTCGGCGTCCTCGCCACGTCCGCACTGAGCGTCCACCAGGCCCTGATGGTCTCCCAGTGGTCCAAGGACGTGACCTTCTTCCTGCACGAGGTCCCCGAGGAGTCCCTGTCGACGGACGACCTGCGCAGACTGGCCGCCGCCGGGGTGGACGTCGTACCTGGAGAGGTGGAGTCACTGATCGTCGAGGAGGACCGGCTGACGGGCGTACGGCTGACAGACGGCACGACACACCCCCGCTCGGTACTGTTCACGGCCCCACGCGCCGTACCGCAGACCGACCTGCTGGAGAAACTGGGCGCCGAGTTGCACGAGACTCCTTTCGGCGCGTACCCGGTGGTGGACCCCACCGGCCTGACCACCGCCCCCGGCGTCTGGGCGGCAGGCAACGCGATGGGCTTCTCGGAACAGGTGATCAACGCGGCGTCCTCCGGCTACCGCGCGGGGGCGACGATCAACGGGGAGCTACTGATGACGGACTTGGACGCAGCCGCACCGGCGTAAGGGCGGCTGACGGCTGACGGCTGGGCACGGTAAATCGGCCGAAGGGCCGCGTGCTTTTGAGGGCCGCAGGCCCGAAAAAGAGGGGCGCGGGGCTGTGCTGAATATGCGGCTGCCGCCGCGTGGGCGCGACAAGCCACAACGCACCCGCACTCGCCCAAGCACCCGTATCCCCCACCCAATAGGCGCCCCGCCCCCCTCCGGGGGACCATGGCCCCATGCTGTTCGCCCGCCTGGCCCACGTATCCCAGGAGGTAGCAACCGCCTCCGCCCGCTCCCGAAAAACGGCCCTGCTCGCGGACCTGTTCCGGCACACCGAGCCGGCCGACGTACCGATCGTCATCCCCTACCTCGCGGGCCGCCTCCCCCAGGGCCGCCTGGGCATCGGCTGGAAGACCCTGAACCAGCCGATCCCACCCGCCCCCACCCCCACCCTCACCGTCCACGAAGTGCACACCCGGCTGACCGCGCTCGGCGCGGTCACCGGCCCCGGCTCCCAGGCCGAACGCAAGCGCCTCGTGGCCGAGTTGCTGGCGTCGGCCACCGAGGACGAGCAGCGCTACCTGTTCGGCCTGCTCACCGGCGAGGTCCGCCAGGGCGCCCTGGACGCGGTGGCCGTGGAGGGCCTGGCCGGGGCCACAGGGGCGCCCGCCGCCGACGTACGCAGGGCGGTGATGCTCGCCGGTTCACTGCAGACCGTGGCCCAGGCCCTGCTGGCGGACGGCCCGGGGGCCCTCCACCGATTCCGGCTGACCGTCGGCCGACCCGTCCTGCCGATGCTCGCGCACAGCGCGTCCTCGGTCGCGGAGGCCGTGGAGAAGCTGGGCGCCTGCGCGGTGGAGGAGAAGCTGGACGGCATCCGCGTCCAGGTCCACCGCGACGGCGACACCGTACGTCTGCACACCCGCACCCTCGACGACATCACCGACCGACTGCCCGAACTGACCGCCGCGGCAATGGACTTGAACGGCGAACGCTTCATCCTCGACGGGGAGGTGATCGCGTTCGACGAGAACGGCCGCCCGCGTTCCTTCCAGGAGACGGCGGGGCGGGTCGGCTCACGCGTCGACGTGACGACGGCCGCCGCACAGGTGCCCGTCTCCCCCGTCTTCTTCGACGCGCTCTCCGTGGACGGCCACGACCTCCTCGACCTGCCCTTCGCCGACCGCCACGCCGAACTGGCCCGTCTGGTCCCGGAGCCGATGCGCGTCCGCCGCACCCTGGTCGACGGCCCCGACGACCTCCCCGAGGCGGAGCAGTTCCTCGCCGACACGCTCGCCCGGGGCCACGAGGGCGTCGTACTCAAGGCCCTCGACGCCCCCTACAGCGCGGGCCGGCGCGGTGCCTCCTGGCTGAAGGTCAAGCCCGTGCACACCCTCGATCTGGTGGTTCTGGCCGCCGAGTGGGGCCACGGCCGCCGCACCGGCAGACTCTCCAACCTCCACCTCGGCGCCCGCACCGCCGACGGCGGCCTCGCGATGCTCGGTAAAACCTTCAAAGGTATGACCGATGCGATGCTGACCTGGCAGACCGAACGTCTCCAGCGACTGGCCGTCGAGGAACACGGCTGGGGAGTGACCGTACGCCCCGAACTCGTCGTCGAGATCGCCTACGACGGTCTGCAGCGCTCCACCCGCTACCCGGCCGGTGTCACCCTGCGCTTCGCGCGCGTGGTCCGCTACCGCGAGGACAAACCGGCGTCCGAAGCCGATACGGTCGAGGCCCTGCTCGCCGCACACCCGGAGGTCACCCGGTGACGACCGCCCCCAGGCGCAGCGCGGGTCTGCTGCTGCACCGCCGCACGGCCGACGGCGTCGAGGTCCTGCTCGGCCATATGGGCGGGCCGTACTTCGCGAAGAAGGACGCGGGCGCCTGGACCGTACCCAAGGGCGAGTACGAGCCCGACGAGCCCGCCTGGGACGCGGCCCGCAGGGAGTTCCAGGAGGAACTGGGGCTGGAGCCGCCCGACGGGGAGGCCGTGGCGCTGGGCGAGGTGCGGCAGACGGGCGGCAAGATCGTCACGGTGTGGGCGGTCGAGGCGGACCTCGACCCGGAGACCGTCGTACCGGGGACGTTCCGGATGGAGTGGCCGCCGAGGTCGGGGCGGATGGCGGAGTTCCCGGAGCTGGACCGGGTGGAGTGGATGTCCGTGGAGCGGGCGCGGACCCTGATCGTGAAGGCGCAGGCGGAGTTTCTCGACCGTCTCCCGGAGCACTCGGGGTGATGCCGACCCCGCGTTGCGGTGGGCGCCGCCGCGCGGGAAGGTCGAAACACAGTCCGCACGCAGGAGGCCGACCATGCCCATCGCGACGGTGAACCCGGCGACCGGCGAGACCCTCAGGACGTACGACGCGCTCGGCGAGGAGGAGATCGAGCGCAGGCTGACGCTCGCCGAGGCCACCTTCCGGACGTACCGGACGACGTCCTTCGACGAGCGTGCCCGGCTGCTGCGCCGGGCCGCCGACCTCCTCGACGAGGACGGCGAGGACGTCGCCCGGACGATGACGACCGAGATGGGCAAGCCGGTCAAGCAGGCCCGCGCCGAGGCCGCCAAGTGCGCGAAGGCGATGCGCTGGTACGCCGAGCACGCCGAGGTGCTGCTCGCCGACATCGAGCCCGCCGCGTACGACGTGAAGGACTCCGGTGCCTCCCATGTCCTCGTCCGCTATCGCCCGCTCGGCCCGGTGCTCGCGGTGATGCCGTGGAACTTCCCCCTCTGGCAGGTCATCCGCTTCGCCGCGCCCGCGCTGATGGCGGGCAACGTCGGTCTGCTCAAGCACGCCTCCAACGTCCCCCAAACAGCTCTCTATCTGGAGGACCTCTTCCACCGGGCGGGCTTCCCCGAGGGCTGCTTCCAGACCCTCCTCATCGGCTCCGGGCAGGTCGACGACATCCTGCGCGACGAACGCGTCAAGGCGGCCACCCTCACCGGCAGCGAACCGGCCGGCCGCGCGGTCGCCTCCACCGCCGGGGAGATGGTCAAGAAAACGGTGCTGGAGCTGGGCGGCAGCGACCCGTACGTGGTCATGCCGTCCGCCGACATCGACCGGGCCGCCGAGGTCGCCGTGACCGCCCGTGTCCAGAACACCGGGCAGTCGTGCATCGCCGCCAAGCGGTTCATCGTGCACGCCGACGTCCACGACGCGTTCGCCGAGCGGTTCGTGGCGGGCATGCGGGCGCTGACGGTCGGCGACCCGCTGGACGAGGACACCGACATCGGCCCCCTCTCCACCGAGCAGGGACGGGCCGATCTGGAGGAACTCGTCGACGACGCGGTACGCGGCGGCGCCCGCGCCCTGTGCGGCGGGGAACGGGCCGAACCGCCCGGCCTGCCCGGCTGGTACTACCGGCCCACCGTCCTCACCGGCATCACCCGCCGGATGCGTATCCACCACGAGGAGGCGTTCGGTCCCGTGGCCACGCTGTACCGGGTCGCGGACCTCGACGAAGCGATCGCGATCGCCAACGACTCACCCTTCGGGCTGAGTTCGAACGTCTGGACGCGGGACGCCGCCGACGTCGACCGGTTCGTACGCGATCTGGAGGCCGGCGGGGTGTACGTCAACGGGATGACCGCCTCCCACCCGGCGTTTCCCTTCGGCGGGGTCAAGCGGTCCGGATACGGGCGTGAGCTGTCCGGACACGGAATCCGGGAGTTCTGCAACATCACCACGGTTTGGCACGGAGCGTGAGGTTTCCGCGGCTACCATCCCCGTTGTGAACCGCGAAGTGACTCTGCCTCTGATCGTCGACGACCGCGGGACCTTGCAGGTGGCTGCGGCCGATGTGAGCAAGCTGTTGCGGACCGTGGGCGGGCGGTGGCTGCACCTTGTCGAGGCCGGGGTGGACGACCTCGATGAGGACACGGTGGCGGCGCTGACGATCGAGTTGGCGAAATTGGCCGACCGGATCGATGTGGCGTGTATCGCGCACAGTAGCGGGGCGGCTTCCGGGTAGCGGGGGTGCCTACTCGCCATGGGGTGAGTGGCGCGTTGGCGGGTACGGGTGCGTTGTGGCTGGTCGCGCCCACGCTGCGGCAGCCGCATATTCAACACAGCCCCGCGCCCCTTTTCATGGCCCTTCGGGCCTATGAAACCTCATGCCGACCGGCGATTGTCCAGGTACGCCAACACCGCCTGCACCCTTATGTGCTGTCCTTCAGCAGGTAGCCGATGCCGCCTCGCCGTCGGAGAGCAACTCGCGGGCGCAGGCCCGTTCCACGTACGGGGAGAGCACCAGGACCGGCAGGCCGGGGTGGCGGTCGCGGGACGTTGTCCTCGGCGATCACGATCGGCACGGCACCTCCACGGCGACGGTGGTCGGGCCGCCGGGTGGGCTGGTGACGGCGAAGTGGGCCACCGCCTCCACCGCCGCCGGAACCTCGCCCAGGTCGCCGAGGCGGATCCGGGCCGGTACGCCGCAGCCGGCGGCCAGCGCGGTCAGCGCCCCGTCGAGGCCCTGGTCGGCGAGGATCGGCGGGTAGGCGGCACGGACCACGTTGCGCAGCTCCGTCATGGCCTCCTCGATGTTCGTTCTGGACAGCGCGAGTATCGGGGCAGCAGGGCCATGCACGGCCTGCTGACCGGTTCCCGGCTGCTCACGCTGAGCGGGGTCATCGCCCGTGGTGTGTACGGCGAGTACGGCAACGCCCGCGTCGACGCGAAGGTGAACGCCTACCTGGAGTCCGGCGAACTGCCCACCGGGAACCAGACCTGCCGTCAGCCTGCCCCCTCCAGCTCCCGCAGCGTGCCCCAGAACATCGACTCATAGCTCTGGAGCAGTCGGCCGTAGCGGTGCGCACGGTCCTCGTCGATGCGCCCGGCGTCCAGCCCGGCCTGGGCCGCCGCCCTCGCCCGCTCCTCCAGTTCGGGCGCCGGCTCGGCGAAGAAGTCGAAGAAGCCGCAGGCCTCGTCGGTGAAGCCATGGTGTTGCCGCAGGGCCCGGGCGATGGTGGCGCAATAGCCGCCCCAGGCCGCGAAGTTGGCGGTCAGGGCGACGACGGTGTCGGACGGGGAGGCGTTCAGGGCGAGCCAGGCGACATAGGCCGGGTACGCCTGGCAGCCGGGCAGTGGCTCATACCCGGCGGCCCTTTGCCCGTCCACACCACACGCCTCCACCAGCGCGCCCAGCCGCTCCCCCGCCACCACCTCCCCGTCCGCGAGCATCTCGAAGAAGGGAGCGCAAGCGGGCTCCTCGGCCACCGAGCGTTGGGCCAGATGGGTGAAGGAACGGTGGTCGGCGGCAATGACCAGCCGCTGCTCCAGCGCCAGCGCGGCGAGGGTGCCGAGCCCGGCCGTACCGTCGGCGATCAGCGGGACGAGGGGGTTGGCGTGGGGGTCGGGGGCGAGTTTCGCGGCGGTGGCGTCCAGCAGGTCGGCGGCGGTGTGGGTCATCTGGGGGCTCCCTGGGTACGACGACGGTGGCGTCCTTTTTCGTTCCCATTGACCCGGTTACGGATACCCACCGCTGGGCAGCAGCCCCGCGTTTTCAGGGGCGCGGGGCTGTGTCGATCTGCGGCTGCGCCGCGTGGGCGCGACAAGCCCCCACCGACCCGCAGCCCGCGATCTACCGAATCGACATCCCCGAAACCGTCCGAGCAATCACCAGCCGCTGAATCTCACTGGTCCCCTCAAAGATCGTGTAAATAGCCGCATCCCGATGCATCCGCTCGACCGGGTACTCGCGGGTGTACCCATTGCCTCCCAGGATCTGCAGCGCCTGAGCCGTGACCTTCTTCGCCGTCTCACTCGCGAACAGCTTCGACTGGGACCCCTCGGCCCCGGTGAACGGCCGCCCGTTGATCGCCATCCACGACGCCCGCCACACCAGCAGCCGGGCCGCGTCCACCGCGGTCCGCATGTCGGCGAGCTGGAAGGCGACACCCTGGTTGTCGATGATCGGCCGCCCGAACTGCTCACGGGTCTTGGCGTAGTCGAGGGCGACCTCGTACGCGGCACGGGCGGTGCCCACCGCCATGGCACCCACGGCGGGCCGGGACGCCTCGAACGTGGCCATGGCGGCGTTCTTGACACGCTCGCCACCCCCGGCCTTGGCCTTCTCCCGGGCCCGAGCGAGCCGCTCGTCCAGCTTCTCCTTGCCGCCGAGGAGGCAGGACCCCGGCACGCGTACGTTCTCCAACACGACCTCGGCGGTGTGGGAGGCGCGGATGCCGTGCTTCTTGAACTTCTGGCCCTGGGACAGGCCGGGCGTGTTCGGCGGGACGATGAAGGAGGCGTGGCCCTTGGAGCCCAGCTCGGGGTCGACGACGGCGACGACGACGTGGACGCCCGCGATACCGCCGTTGGTGGCCCAGGTCTTCGTCCCGTTGATCACCCACTCGTCCTTGGCCTCGTCGTAGACGGCACGGGTGCGCATGGAGGCGACGTCGGAGCCGGCGTCGGGCTCGGAGGAACAGAACGCGGCCACCTTGACATCGCCCGCGTCCCCGTACATCTGGGGAATCCAGGTGCCGATCTGCTCCTCGGTGCCGTTGGCGAGGACGCCGACGGCTGCGAGGCCGGTGCCGACGATGGACAGAGCGATACCGGCGTCACCCCAGAACAGCTCCTCCATGGCCATGGGGATACCGAGGCCGGTCGGATCGAAGTACTGCTGGGCGTAGAAGTCGAGGGAGTAGATGCCGACCTTGGCGGCCTCCTGGATGACCGGCCAGGGGGTCTCCTCGCGCTCGTCCCACTCGGCCGCGGCGGGGCGGATGACATCGGCGGCGAAGCCGTGGAGCCAGTCGCGGACTTCCCTCTGTTCCTCGTTGAGTTCCATGGTGAACTCGGCCATGACCCCTCCAGCACTGCACTAAGATGTTACCTACGGTAACGCGAGTGTGTTACCGGTCGGTAGGAAAAGTCAACTCCCGGGGTGGGCTCGGTAGCCCGTTCGATGGGGACGTGCCAATCAGTGCTACTTTGCGCAGGCGTCACCGAAATCAGCACTGGGGGATCTCATGGACACCACACAGCGAACCGACCAGGAACGGTCCGCCGACCGCCGTCGGCGGGAGCTGTTGGAGGCCGCGGACCGCGTGGTGCTCCGCGACGGCCCCCAAGCATCGATGAACGCCATCGCCGCCGAGGCCGGTATCACCAAACCCATCCTCTACCGCCACTTCGGCGACAAAGGCGGACTCTACGCCGCTCTCGCCAAGCGCCACACCGACGCCCTCCTGGACTCCCTGCGCGCCGCGCTGGACGCCCCGGCGGAGCGCCGCGAGCGCGTGGAGGCCACCGTGGACACCTATCTGGCCGCCATCGAGGCCCGCCCCCAGGTGTACCGCTTCCTGATGCACCCGGAGGAGGGCAGCCAGCCCGGCGGCGACCAGGGCTTCGACGTCGGCCAGCACTCGGCCCCCCTGCTGCGCCGCATGGGCGAAGAACTCGGCACGGTCATCGAGGAACGCCTCGACCTCGGCCCCGACGGCCACCGCCTCGCCCGGGTCTGGGGCCACGGAATCGTAGGCATGATGCACGCGGCCGGAGACTGGTGGCTCGGCGAACGCCCGTGCACCAGGCAGGAGTTGGTACGCAGCCTGGCAGACCTGCTGTGGGGGCGTCTGGCGGCGGCGGGGGACAAGGTGGGCAGCCCCGGGTTCTGATCAGTCCCTTGCGGACGCCTTGGGGCTCTTGTGACCACGCCTGGGCTGGCGCGCCCCTTTAAGGGGCGCGGGGCTCTGACATGTGCGGCTCCGCGGCGTGGGCGCGAGCAACCACGACGCACCCGCAGCCGCCAGAGATCACTTGCCCCACGGCGCCTTGGCGATCTTCCTCTCCACCCGAGAACGCCGCCACCCCGAAAGCCGGTCCACGTAAACCCGCCCCTCAAGATGATCCATCTCATGCTGAAGACACCGAGCGAAGAACCCACTCCCCTCGACGACGACCAGCTCCCCCTCCACAGTGAACCCCTCCACCACGGCCTCGTCGTACCGCTCGGTCCCGGCCTCCAACCCAGGCAACGACAGACACCCCTCGGGCCCCCGCAGCACCACACCCCCCACCGACACCAGCCGTGGATTCACCACATGCCCGAGATGCCGCACATCCTCGTCGTCCGGGCAGTCGTACACGAACACCCGAAGCCCCCGACCCACCTGATTCGCGGCCAGACCAACCCCCCGCGCCTCGTACATCGTCGCGAACATGTCCTCCACAAGCCGCGCCAGTTCGCCCCCGAACTCCGTCACGTCCTCACACGGCGCGTGCAATATGGGATCGCCGAGCAGTGTCATAGGAAGAACACGCCCTCGGGCACCAGGAATCGAGCCATGTCGCATGGCCGCAAGAGTACGGTCACCCCCGACATCACCGGTCAAGCCAGTGCAACGCCCCCGCGAGATTCGGGCGCGTGAGTGGATCTCGATAGGCTTGGCCCACACGTTGCCGGGACAGGGCGCGGCGCTGTACGCAAGGAGGATCGAGAACTGATGGCAGGCAACTCGGACCCGCTGACGCCGCGGGCCAAGCTGGCCGTGACGGCGGGCAAGGCGGTCGCGGCGGCGTCGCGTGCCGCTGGACGCGGTAGCGGATCGGTGATCGGCGGCCGGGTGGCACTCAAACTCGACCCCGACCTTCTCGCCAGACTCGCGCAGAACCTGGATGTCGTCCTGGTCTCCGCGACCAACGGCAAGACCACCACGACCCGGCTGATCGCGGAGGCGCTCCGCGCCGCGGGCGAGGTCGTGTCGAACGCGCTCGGCGCCAATATGCCCGCGGGCATCACCTCGGCGCTGGCGGGGAACTCGGACGCGAAGTTCGGCGTGATCGAGGTCGACGAGAAGTATCTGGCCGGTGTGGCCCGGGACACGGACCCCAAGTGCATCGCGCTGCTGAACCTCTCCCGTGACCAGCTCGACCGTGCCGCCGAGACCCGCATGATGGCGGAGGCCTGGCGCGAGGGCCTGGCCGGCACCAAGGCCGTGGTCGTGGCCAACTGCGACGACCCGCTGGTGGTGTGGGCGGCGTCCTCGTCACCGAATGTGATCTGGGTCGCGGTCGGCCAGATGTGGAAGGACGACGCCTGGTCGTGCCCGTCGTGCGGCGGTGTGCTGCAGCGGCCGAGCGACGACTGGTTCTGCGGTGACTGCGGTTTCCGCCGTCCTACGCCGACCTGGGCGCTCTCCGGCGACCACGTCCTCGACCCGCACGGCTCGGCCTGGCCGATCCACCTCCAGCTGCCGGGCCGCGCCAACAAGGCCAACGCCGCCTCCTCGGCCGCCGTCGCCGCCGTGTTCGGGGTGCCGCCGCAGGTCGCCCTGGAGCGCATGTACCAGGTGCAGGCGGTGGCCGGGCGGTACGACGTGGTGCAGTTCATGCAGCGCGATCTGCGGCTGCTGCTCGCGAAGAACCCGGCGGGCTGGCTGGAGACGTTCTCGCTGATCGACCCGCCGCCGGCCCCGGTGATCCTCTCGGTGAACGCGCGCGGCGCCGACGGCACCGACACCTCCTGGCTGTGGGACGTCGACTACACCCGGCTGACCGGCCACCCGATCTTCGTCCTCGGTGACCGGAAGCTGGACCTCGCGGTGCGTCTGGAGGTCGCGAACCAGCACTTCCAGGTGTGCGACAGCCTCGACCAGGCGGTGCAGATGTGCCCGCCGGGCCGGATCGAGGTCATCGCCAACTACACCGCGTTCCAGGACCTGCGCCGCCGAGTCGGCAACTGACCACGAGGGCTTGAGGGGAACTCATGAGTGACAACAGCCTGCGGGTCGTCTGGGTCTACCCGGACCTGCTGAGCACCTACGGCGATCAGGGCAACGTCCTCGTCGTGGAGCGCCGGGCGCGACAGCGCGGACTCGACGTGGCCCGGCTGGACGTCCGCAGCGACCAGCCGATCCCGACCTCCGGTGACATCTATCTGATCGGCGGCGGCGAGGACCGTCCCCAGCGGCTCGCCGCCGAGCGGCTGCGCCGCGACCGGCATCTGTACCAGGCGGTGAACAACGGCGCGATCGTCTTCGCGGTGTGCGCCGGCTACCAGATCCTCGGCCACGAGTTCGTGAACGACCTGGGGCAGCGCGAGCCGGGCCTCGGGCTGCTGGACGTGGTCACGACCCGCGGTGAGGGCGAGCGGTGCGTCGGTGACGTCCTCGCTGACATCGACCCGCGCCTGGGGCTGCCCCAGCTGACCGGGTTCGAGAACCACCAGGGCGTCACCCATCTCGGCCCCACCGCCCGCGCGTTCGCGAACGTACGGCTCGGCAAGGGCAACGGCACGGGCGACGGCACGGAGGGCGCGTACAACGACACGGTGTTCGGCACGTACATGCACGGTCCGGTGCTCGCGCGGAACCCGCAGATCGCCGATCTGCTGCTGAAGCTGGCGCTCGACGTCAACGCGCTGCCGCCGACGGACGACCGCTGGTTCGAGGCCCTGCGGGGCGAGCGGATCGCGGCGGCGACCCAGCCCGCGTGACGGGTGCCTCGCGGCGGGCCGACGGGGGACCGCGCGGTCGGTCGCGGCGGCGAGAGGTAGTGGGTCGGAAGGGTTGAGAAACGGTTCCTCACGGGGCCTTCGAGAGCCCGTCTGAAAGCGGTCGCGCTCACCTGTGAAAGCCCGTCTGACCAGGGGCGCGCTCAGCTGTGCGGGGGCGTCCAGCAGGCGGACAACGGCTACGGAACCGCCCCCTGCCGCCGGTAGGGTGGCGGCGTTTCCCGCCGGACAGCGCGGTCCGGACCCGGCCCATGTGAAGAAGGTATCTGGGGCTATGCGCATTGGTGTCCTCACGTCCGGCGGCGACTGCCCCGGGCTGAACGCCGTCATCCGGTCCGTCGTACACCGCGCCGTCGTCGACCACGGCGACGAGGTCATCGGCTTCCGGGACGGTTGGAAAGGCCTCCTGGAGTGCGACTACCTCAAGCTCGACCTCGACGCCGTGGCCGGCATCCTGGCCCGCGGCGGCACGATCCTCGGCTCCTCCCGGGTCCAGCCCTCGCATCTGCGGGACGGTGTGGAGCGGGCCAGGGGCCATGTCGCGGAGCTGGGCCTCGACGCGATCATCCCCATCGGCGGTGAGGGCACCCTCAAGGCCGCCCGGCTGATGTCGGACAGCGGTCTGCCCGTCGTCGGTGTGCCGAAGACCATCGACAACGACATCGCCGTCACCGACGTCACCTTCGGCTTCGACACGGCCGTCGGCGTCGCCACCGACGCCCTGGACCGGCTGAAGACCACCGCCGAGTCCCATCAGCGGGTCCTCGTCGTGGAGGTGATGGGCCGTCACACCGGCTGGATCGCCCTGCACTCCGGTATGGCGGCCGGCGCCCACGCCATCGTCGTCCCCGAACGGCCCTTCGACATCGAGGAGTTGGCCGCCCGCGTCGGCGAACGCTTCGAGGCGGGCAAGCGCTTCGCGATCGTCGTCGCGGCGGAGGGGGCCAAGCCGAAGGCCGGGACCATGGAGTTCGACGAGGGCGGCAAGGACGTCTACGGCCACGAGCGGTTCGCCGGGATCGCCCGCCAGCTGTCCATGGAGTTGGAGGCACGCCTCGGCAAGGAGGCGCGTCCCGTGATCCTCGGGCATGTGCAGCGGGGTGGTACGCCGACCGCGTACGACCGGGTGCTCGCGACCCGCTTCGGGTGGCATGCGGTGGAGGCCGTGCACCGGGGGGAGTTCGGGCGGATGACCGCGCTTCGGGGGACCGACATCGTGACGGTGCCTCTGGCAGAGGCCGTGGAGACGTTGAAGACGGTGCCTTCTGAGCGGTATGCCGAGGCGGAGTGTGTTTTGTAGGTTTCGGGGGCGACTATGAGCTCGGGTCGGCAGGTGATTTGTCGGGTGCGGGTTGTGTGTGGCTTATCGCGCAGTTCCCCGCGCCCCTATTGATGGTGCCCCTTGGTTACATGTGCGGCCCCGGTCGTCCTCAAAGCCGCCGTCGCGGCGGCCCCCGCCAGCACACCCCAGGTCAGGGCTGCCGGGATTCCCGTGCCCAAAGTCGTGGACAGGTACAGGAAGCCCACGTCCAGGCGGGCTTCCTGCAGGAGTATCCGGAGCAGTTGGGTCACCAGCAGGCCGAGGACCGTCGCGGCCGTCGTTCCCGCTGCCATCGCCGGGAACGTGGTTCGGGTGAGGAGGGCGGGGAGCAGGCGGAGGGACCACCACACACCGGCCAGCAGCAGGATGTCGAAGAGGCGGTACAGGAGCCAGTCGGCGAGGGAGACGCCCGCCGGCCAGTCCCAGGCGCCGAGGAGGAGCCACTGGCGCAGGAAGTCGCCCGGTTCGGTGAAGAAGCCGGTGCCGAGGGGGGCCGTCTGGATGGCCGCGGCGATCGAGTCGTGGGACAGGATCAGCAGGGACAGCGCGATCACGGCCGTCCCGGCGGTGGCGGCCAGTCGGGCGGCGCGGGCCGGGACGTCCCCTCTCGGCAGCGGTTCGGTGTCCTTGGCCGCGATACGTGCCGCGAGGATCGTCACGACGGCCGCGACCAGTGCTGTCACGACCACGATCTGCTGCCCGGAGGCGATCACGCCCGCCAGACTGGGCAGGAAGCGGTAACTGCCGCGGCCCTGCGCGGCGATCAGCCAGGGCGCGGAGACCGCCACCGCCAGCGTCCCGGCCACCGGGCCCCACGCCCACAGCGCCAGCAGCGTGGCGGGCGTCCGGCCGTTCACCGGCGGGAGCCTGCGGAGCAGCAACAGCGCGCCGGCGACGAAGAAGGCGAAGAGCGCCACGAATCTGATCTGCAGGGCGGTCTCGTACAGGCGGCCGCCCACGGGGCCCGAGGCGTCGTACGACCAAGGGGCGAGCCAGCGGCCGAGTTGGGCGGTTCCCTCGATGCCGAACACGCGGGTGGCGCCCGGTAGTCGTAGCGCGTCGGCGCTCGCCCCCGCCCACCACAGCAGCAGTGTCAGCAGCACGGCGCCGGTCGATGCCGGTATCGCGGCACGTCGATATGTCATGCGCAGCCCCCGTTTGTCACGCATTTCGTGTGGGCCGGGCACGGCCCGGCCCGACGGAGACTACCCGCCCCCGGTCGCGGAGATCATCGAGGGCGGTCCTAGTCTGGAGGGCGTTCAAACCCCCACCAAACAGGAGCCGGCGCAATGGATCACAGCGGGCATGGCACGGATCTGCTGCCCTTCACCCTGGGGCAAGGTCTCGGGTGGTCCGCTGACCCGTTCTTCCTCGTCGCCTGTCTGCTGGGGCTCGGGCTGTACGGCTGGGGGGTCGTTCGGCTCGTGCGGCGCGGGGACAAGTGGCCGGTGGGGCGTACCGTCTCGTTCGCCGCGGGTGTGCTGCTGGTGCTGCTGGTGACGTGCACCGGGCTGAACGACTACGGGATGGTCATGTTCAGCGTGCACATGGTGCAGCACATGGTGATCAGCATGGTGGCGCCGATCATGCTGTTGCTCGGTGCGCCGATCACGCTGGCGCTGCGGGCACTGCCGACGGCGGGCAAGGGGCGCCGGGGGCCGCGTGAGCTGCTGCTGATGCTGCTGCACAGCTGGTACATGCGGATCGTCACACATCCGGCGTTCACGATCCCGATGTTCATCGCGAGCCTCTACGGGCTGTACTTCACCGCGCTGTTCGACACCCTGATGGGTTCGACGCTCGGTCACATCGTGATGATGGTGCACTTCCTGCTGGTCGGGCTGTTCTTCTTCTGGCCGATCATGGGCGTGGACCCGGGCCCGCACCGGCCGGGGTATCTGATGCGGATGCTGGAGCTGTTCGCGGGCATGCCGTTCCACGCGTTCTTCGGGATCGCGCTGATGATGGCGTCCACCCCGATGGTCAAGTCGTACGAGAACCCGCCCGCCTCCCTCGGAATCGACGCCCTCGCCGATCAGAACGCGGCCGGCGGTATCGCCTGGGCCTTCAGCGAGATCCCCTCCGTGCTGGTGCTGCTCGCGCTGCTCTTCCAGTGGTACGGCTCCGAGCAGCGGCAGGCGCGGCGCAAGGACCGGGCGGCCGACCGGGACGGCGACAAGGAGCTGGAGGCGTACAACGCCTATCTGGCCTCACTCAACGCACGCGGTCGCTGAGCCGTATTCCTGCGCCACGGCCCCCTATTCTTTTATTTGGCCACGCAACCGTACATTCATATTTTTGCTTGACTGAATGGCTTTGCACTTCAGTAGCATGATGCGTGAGCCTCGCTTCCGCTCTGCGGGGTGACGGGGGAAACCGCCGGGGGGAGCGGTCATGACCATGCACGCATGCCTGCGAACGTGTTTGCGAAACGCGGGGAAATCGGCCGTGCGGAGGACCGCCGTTCTCCTGGCGGCGGGGGTGATCCTCAGCGGATGCACCGAGCCGCCACCGCCGGTCCTCTTCGTGGTGAAGGCCGTCGCCGCGGGCGTTCCCTCACTCGCCCCCTTCTTCGACGAGGGCAAGGGCCTCGGCCGTGACCAGCCCGATGTGCGCTCCCTGAAGCCGCACAGCGGTCTGCAGCAGGGCAACGCCCCAGGGCTGTACGGCGGCATGGGGCAGCCGGGGGGCGGCGACGCCGACGGTGGCGGGGACGGCAGCGGTGGCGGCGATGGTGGCGGTGGCGGTGGCGGTGGCGGTGGCGGTGGCGCACGGAATCCGCGGATCTGTGACGTCGACAAAATCGAGGATTTCCTCACCGACCCCGACAACGAACAAAAGGCTCGGGTCTGGGCCGACATCGTGGGCATTCGGATCGACGGTATCGGTGAATATCTCGACGGCCTCACACCCGTACTTCTCCGTCACGACACCCTCGTGAAGAACCACGATTACAAGAAGGGCGAAGGCGTTCCCTACGACGCCCTCCTCGAAGCCGGTGTCGCGGTTCTGGTGGACGCTCAGGGGCTGCCCAAAGTGAAGTGCAGCTGCGGAAATCCGCTGCGCGCCTTCGACAAGAACCCCGAGCGCATCGATGTGCGATTCGAGGACGGCAACGACAGGTGGGAGGGCTACAAGAAGTCCTCCGCGGTCGTCGTCACACCGGCGCCCCAGCAGCTGAAGGAGATCAAGCTCGTCGACGTCGAGGACACGGACCAGGGCATCAGCCGGAAGGTCGGCACCACGGGCGAGTCCGACACGTCCTTCGACACCCGTGAGCGTCAGGACGTGCCGGACGTGTCCGGGATGGCATTCGGCCGGGCGAGCGCGGAGCTGGCCGCCAAGGGGCTCGCGGTCACCGTCTCGGGTGGCGGTATGCCACCGAGCGACGCCCCGGTGAAGGGGTCCGATCCGGGGCCCGGTACCGAGTTGCGGTTCGGGGACGCGGTGACACTCACCGTGGACTGGCCGGGCCCGGACGAGTCCTCGGACCCGGGTGGCGGTTCGGGCTCCGAGGACGAGGGGGATTCCGGGACGGGCGGCCCGGGTTCCGGCTCCCCGACGGACGATCCGAGCACCCCGGGGCCCACTGGTACGGGCCCTTCGGAGACGGGGCCGCCGGAGACGGGTTCCTCACCGCCGGACGAGACCGGGCAGTCCCCGACTCCGAGTGACTCGGGGTCCGCGTCGAGCGGCGAGTCGTCGGGCGGCAGCGGCGGTACGTCACCCACGTCGATCGATCCCGACCCCACTGAGCAGTCACCGAAGCCCGACCCGACCCGGACGCCGCCACCGACCCAGCCGCCGTCCTCGAAGCCGCCGGACACTCCCACGCCGGAGCCCGTACCGACGACATCGAGCGCCCCGCCGCCCACCACGGACCCGGAGCCCGATCCCCCGTCGGACACCGCCGACCCCACGTCCGCCGACCCGACCTCCGCCGACCCGACCTCCGCCGACCCGACCTCCGCCGACCCGACGACGAGTGACCCGACGACGAGTGATCCGGCACCGCCCGACGACCCGCCGTCCGAGAGCACGGCGGACCCGGGCGACCCGACGGGCCCCGGGGAGCCGGGCGGCGGCGACCCCGGAGGGGACCCCGTCGAGGCCCCGGCCCGGCCCGTATGGATCTGACGCACCCGATGGATCTGACGAACCCGATGGATCTGATGTACCTGGGAGTGACCGATGCAGTCCGAAGCACCGCACGGAGGAGCCGGCCGGGTCATCGCCCATCGCTATGTCCTGCTGAACCGGCTCGGCAGCGGCGGTATGGGCCATGTCTGGCTCGCCCACGACCAGGAGCTGAACTGTGAGGTCGCGCTCAAGGAGATCGTGTTCCGCGACCCGCGCGAGGCCGAGCACGACCGCACCACCCGGGTCGCCCGGGCCCGCGCCGAGGCCCGCCACGCCGCCGTCCTGCGCGACCACCCCCACGTCGTCACCGTCCACGACGTCCTCGAACACGACGCACTCCCCTGGATCGTCATGGAGTACGTACCGGGCGCCCTCGACCTCAAGGCGCTCGTCACCCGGCGCGGTCCGCTCGCGCCCGCGGAGTGCGCCCGGATCGGGCTCGCCGTCCTGGACGCGCTGACCGCCGGGCACGAGCGGGGCATCATGCACCGGGACGTCAAACCCGCCAACATCCTCCTCGCCCCGGACCGCGCCGGCACCCCCTACGCCCGCGTCCTGCTCACCGACTACGGCATCTCCGTCCAGCCCCACACCCAGGAGACCCGCTACACCCGCACCCATGTCCTCATCGGCACCGCCGGCTATCTCGCCCCCGAACGCGCCCAGGGCGCCCCGCCCACCCCCGAGTCCGACCTGTTCTCCCTGGGCTGCACGCTGTATTACGCGGTGGAGGGATACGGCCCCTTCGACCGGGAGTCCGACATCGAGGCCCTCACCGCGGTCGTCCTGGGCGAACCCCGCCCCATGCTCCGCGCGGGCGCCCTGGAACCCCTGCTGGCCGAGATGCTGGAGAAGAACCCCGTACGCCGGATCACCGCCTCCGACACCGAGGTGGCGCTCTCCGCGATCGTCACCCCGCAGGCCCACCCCCGCACCCAGCACGACCTGGGTTCCCAACCGCAGTGGGCGGGCGCCACGACCCACACCGCCGCGCCCGACGTCCTCGTCTCCCCCGTCCCCCACGAGTCCCCGTGGCACGCCCCGACCCCCGCCGCCGGCCCGTCCACCTCCTCCGACCGCCACGTGGGCCCTCCCCCGGCCACCTCCGGGCGCCGCCCCCGCCACCGTGTCCGGGCCCTCCTCGCGGGTGTGGCCACCACGGTCGCCCTGGCCCTGGTCGTCGGCGGCATCTGGTACGGCGTGGACAGCCTCCGGAACCTCGGCGACAACAGCGAGGCCGCGAAGCCGTACGGGGACGCCGTCGGGCTGAGCGAGCCGCTGAAGGACGGGGACTGTGTGCACGCCGTGTGGCCGGACCGGCGGTTCACGGGGACACCGCTGCTCAAGGTCGTGCCGGAGTGCGCGGGGCCCGACATGGACGGGCAGGTGATGGCCTTCTACGAGGCGTCCTCCGCCGAGGACGCCCGCGCTACCGGGGCCGCACAGTGCGAGGACCTCACGGAGGAGGCCCGGGGGCTGCTCGCGGACGTCCGCTCGTATCCCGTGATCCCGACCGCCGAGGGCTTCGGGACCGCCGGGCAACGGGTCTCCTGCCTGCTGATGGGCGAGCGGCGCCCGATGTTCGGGCCCATCGGACGGCACCGGGAGCCGGGGCGGACGGTCTTCGACGACACGGCCACCATTCAGCAGGGCGACTGCCTCGAAGAGATCTCCAACTTCAAGGCGCGGCTCGTCCCGTGCCAGGAACGCCACAAGCACAAAGTGGTCGGTTTTCACGAGATGAGCCCCGGGACCACGTACGGGAAGGCGCAGCGGACCTCGGACGCGGCCTGCGCGAAGAACATGCCGCCGGAGGACTACGGCTTCGAACCCGACCTCACCGATTCCGACTCCTGGGTCAGCCCCGACGCCTGGCAGGAAGGTGCTCATTTCGTCGTGTGCACCGTCATTTCCGAGACTGGGGGCACCATGGAAGGAGAAGAAGCCTGAGGACCTGAGGAAGGGTGTCGCGATGCCCGGTTCGACGAAGGCCATGGGGGTGCTCACCGTGGGTGGGCTGGTCGTGGTGACGGCCTACACGGTGGCGCTCGGCGGCAATGGATGGCTGTGGTTCGGTTGGGTCGTCCTGGGTCTGCTGACGCTCGGGATGGTGGCCTCGCGCTCCTGAGACCTCTCCCCCGGCGATCCTCAGTTCCGGGGGATTCCCCCGTCCGGGTGTACGCCCGGCTGGTACTTCGGCAGCCGGGCGGTGATCTTCATACCGGCGCCGACCGCCGTCTCGATGACCAGGCCGTGGTCGTCGCCGTACACCTGGCGTAGCCGCTCGTCCACGTTGCTGAGTCCTATGCCGCCCGAGGGACTGACCTCGCCGGCGAGGATGCGGCGCAGGACGTCCGGGTCCATGCCGACGCCGTCGTCCTCGATGACGACCAGGGCCTCCGCGCCGGCGTCCTGCGCGGTGATGCTGATGTGGCTCTTGTCGAGTCTGCCTTCGAGGCCGTGCTTGACGGCGTTCTCCACCAGGGGCTGGAGGCAGAGGAAGGGCAGGGTGACCGGGAGGACCTCCGGGGCTATCTGGAGGGTGACGGAGAGACGGTCACCGAAGCGGGCGCGGACCAGGGCCAAGTAGTGGTCGATGGCGTGGAGTTCGTCGGCGAGGGTGGTGAAGTCGCCATGCCTGCGGAACGAGTAGCGGGTGAAGTCGGCGAATTCCAGGAGGAGTTCACGGGCGCGCTCGGGGTCGGTGCGGACGAACGAGGCGATCACCGCGAGCGAGTTGAAGATGAAGTGGGGGGAGATCTGGGCGCGCAGGGCCTTGATCTCGGCCTCTATCAAGCGGGTTCGGGACTGGTCGAGGTCGGCCAGTTCGAGCTGGACGGAGACCCAGCGGGCGACCTCGCCCGCCGCGCGGACCAGGACGGCCGACTCCAGGGGTGCGCAGGCCACCAGGGCGCCGTGGACGCGGTCGTCCACGGTCAGGGGGGCGACGACCGCCCAGCGGACCGGGCAGTCGATGATGTCGCAGGTCAGGGGGAAGGCCTCACCCCGGCCGCTGTCCAACGGGCCGGACAGGCGCTCCATGATCTGGGAGCGGTGGTGCTCCCCCACGCCCTCCCAGACCAGGACCGAGGCGTGGTCGGTGAGGCAGAGGGCGTCCGTGCCGAGCAGGGTGCGCAGCCGCTTGGCGGATTTGCGGGCCGTCTCCTCGGTGAGGCCCGCACGCAGCGGGGGCGCGGCGAGGGTCGCGGTGTGCAGGGTCTGGAAGGTGGCGTGCTCGACCGGGGTGCCGAGTCCGCCCAGGCTGCTGCGGGGCCGGGCCGTACGGCGGCCGAGCCAGAACCCGGCCGCGAGAAAGGGCAGTACGGCCACGAAGAACCCGGCCAGGAAACCGCTGACTTCACCGCTCATCGTTCACCTCCCGCAAGTGGTACACCGCTCGCCGCCGATCGGTTCCCCGTCACCGCCGCCACAGTTCGATCTCCTTCGACGCCGCTCTCGACTGGCCGCCCACCAGTTCCTCCGGCAGATGGAAGCGGGCCAGGATCGAGGCCGTCTCGGCGGGGATCTTGCTCGGGGTGGCCAGGGAGACCAGGACCATCGTGAGGAAGCCGAGGGGGACGGACCAGAGGGCGGGCCAGGCCAGGAGGGCGTGGAAGGTGCCGCCGCCCGGGTAGCCGGACATCGTCGCGGCCACCGCCACCAGGGCCGCGCCCCCGCCGACCAGCATGCCCGCCGCCGCGCCCGGCGGGGTCAGCCGGCGCCACCAGATGCCCAGCACCAGCAGGGGGCAGAAGGAGGAGGCCGACACCGCGAAGGCGAGGCCCACCGCGTCGGCCACCGGCAGGCCGCCGACCAGGCCGCTCGCGGCCAGCGGGACGGCCATCGCCAGCACCGTACCGAGCCGGAAGTGCCGTACGCCGCGGGTGGGCAGGACGTCCTGGGTGAGGACACCGGCGACGGCCATGGTCAGCCCGGACGCGGTCGACAGGAACGCCGCGAACGCGCCGCCCGCCACCAGCGCGCCGAGCAGGTCGCCGCCGAGGCCGCCGATCATGCGGTCCGGGAGGAGCAGTACGGCGGCGTCGGCGTCCCCGGTGAGGGTGAGGTCGGGGGCGTAGAGGCGGCCGAGGGCGCCGTAGACCGGGGGGAGGAGGTAGAAGGCGCCGATCAGGCCGAGGACGACCACGGTGGTGCGGCGGGCGGCGACGCCGTGCGGGCTGGTGTAGAAGCGGACGACGACGTGGGGCAGGCCCATGGTGCCGAGGAACGTGGCGAGGATCAGCCCGTAGGTGGCGTACAGGGGGCGTTCCTCGCGGCCCTCGGCGAGGGAGGTGGACATGCCGCCGTTGCTGCCCCGGTCGGCGACGGGGAGGGTGTCGCCCTTGGTGAAGGTGAGTCTGGTGCCCTGCTCGATGCGGTGGGTGCCGGTGGGCAGGTCGACGCGGCGGTCCTCGTAGCGGCGTCCGTCGATGGTGCCGGAGGCGGTGATGGTCAGCGGGCTCGCGAGTTTGAGGTCGAGGCTCTCGTCGATGCGGACGACCCGGTGTTCACGGAACTCGGCGGGTTCGTCGAAGGCGTGGCTCGGGGCGCCGTCCCCCTGCCAGGCGAGGACGAGGAAGAGCGCGGGGACGAGGAGCGCGGTGAGTTTGAGCCAGTACTGGAACGCCTGGACGAAGGTGATGCTGCGCATGCCTCCGGCGGCGACCGTGGCCGAGACGACGACGGCGACGATGACCCCGCCGAGCCACTGGGGGGCGTCGGTGAGCACGCTCAACGTCAGCCCCGCGCCCTGGAGTTGGGGCAGGAGGTAGAGCCAGCCGACGCCCACGACGAAGGCGCCCGCGAGCCGTCGTACCGTCTTGGAGGCGAGCCGCGCCTCGGCGAAGTCGGGGAGGGTGTAGGCGCCCGAGCGGCGCAGGGGGGCCGCGACGAAGAGCAGAAGGACCAGGTATCCGGCCGTGTAGCCGACGGGGTACCAGAGCATGTCCGGGCCCTGGACGAGGACCAGGCCCGCGATGCCGAGGAAGGAGGCGGCGGAGAGGTATTCGCCGCTGATGGCGGCGGCGTTGAGACGGGGGCCGACGGTGCGGGAGGCGACGTAGAAGTCGGAGGTCGTGCGGGAGATGCGCAGGCCGAAGGCGCCGACGAAGACGGTCGCCACGACGACGAGGGCGACGGCGGGGACGGCGTAGTTGTCGTTCACGAGGCTCGGTGGTCCTTGCCCGTCATCGGTCCCGTCAACAGGCCCGTCGTCAGTCCCCTCATCGGTCCTCGACGAGGCGTACGAGGTCCTGTTCGTTGCGTTCGGCGCGGCGTACGTGCCAGCGGGCGAGGAGGACCAGGGGTGGGTAGATGCCGAAGCCGAGGACGGCCCATTCGAGGCCGGCGCCGTCGGGCATCGCGGCGAAGACCAGGGGCAGGGGCGCCACGAGCAGGACCAGGACGGCGAACACGGTGAGGGCGGCGCGGAGTTGGCTGCGCATGAGGGAGCGGACGTAGGCGTGGCCGAGGGTGGTCTGTTCGTCGATCTCGGTGCGGGGGCGCTGGTAGCCGAGGCTGCGGCGGGTGCGTCGGGCGGTGCCGGTGACGACGACGCGGCGGGCGGTGGGGTCCTGGGGCATGCCGTCTCCTCAGCCCGTGGTCCGGCGCATCAGCAGATCGCGCAGTTCGCGGGCGTGGCGGCGGCTGACCTGGAGTTCGACCGAGCCGATGAGGACGCTGACGGTGCCGGCGTCGAGACGGAGTTCGCCGATGTGGCGCAGGGCGACGAGATGGCGGCGGTGGATGCGGACGAAGCCCCGGGAGCGCCAGCGCTCTTCGAGGGTGGAGAGCGGGATGCGGACGAGATGGCTGCCCTGGGGGGTGTGGAGGCGGGCGTAGTCGCCCTGGGCCTCGACGTGGGTGATGTCGTCGACGGTGACGAAGCGGGTCACTCCGCCGAGTTCGACGGGTATCTGGTCCGGGTCGGGTTCGTGCACGGGTATGGGCGGGGCGGTGTCGCGGAGCTGGGCGGCACGGCGTATCGCCTCGGCGAGGCGTTCGCGGCGGACGGGCTTGAGGACGTAGTCGACGGCCTTGAGGTCGAAGGCCTGGACGGCGAAACCCTCGTGGGCGGTGACGAAGACGACGAGCGGGGGCCGGGCGAAGCCGGTGAGGAGCCGGGCGAGGTCCAGGCCGTCGAGTCCGGCCATATGGATGTCGAGGAAGACGACGTCGATCGCGTCGGGTCCCCCGGGGCCCGACTCGATGGCGCGGTTGATCCGGCGCAGCGCCTCGGTGGCGTCACCGGCACCCTCGGCGCTGCTGATCCTCGGATCAGCGTTCAGCAGGTACAGCAGCTCCTCCAGGGAGGGTTTCTCGTCATCGACGGCGAGCGCGCGCAGCATGAACGTGGAGTGTAGGAGCAATTCGTACGCCTGCACACGGGCTCGGGCAGGACGTGTCCGACAGTGCCCCGAAGGGCACCCGCCGCTGGATACAGTTCCCGCATGAACAGCAAGTCCGCGGCGTTCGACGAACTCGACCGCAAGATCATCACGGCGTTGATGGCGAACGCGAGGACCAGCTTCGCCGAGATCGGCTCCACCATCGGTCTTTCGGCCACCGCGGTGAAGCGGCGGGTGGACCGGCTGCGGGAGACCGGAGTGATCACCGGGTTCACGGCGACGGTGAAACCGGCGGCGCTCGGCTGGCGCACGGAGGCGTATGTGGAGGTGTACTGCGAGGGTGCGGCGCCGCCCCGGCGGCTCGCGGAGGTGGTGCGCAACCATCCGGAGATCACGGCGGCGATGACGGTGACCGGGGGCGCGGACGCGCTGCTGCACGTACGGGCGGTGGATGTGGAGCACTTCGAGGAGGTGCTGGAGCGGATTCGCACCGAGCCGTTCATCCGGAAGACGATCAGTTACATGGTGCTGTCGCATCTGCTGCCGGAGGCCCCGGAGGCGGGCGCCACCCAGGACGCAGCGAACGTGCGCTGAGCCTCTCGAATACGCAGTACTACTGCGCGAACACGCAACGTTCATTGCTTGTCGTGCATCTGGCCCGATTCCTACCGTGGTGTCATCCCAGCCGACACTCGCAGGAAGCGGAGAGACCCTTCGTGCCCGACAGCCGTGTGCCGCGCCTTCGGCGCTTTCTCGTCTGCGAACCCAGACATTTCGCCGTGCAGTACTCGATCAATCCGTGGATGCACCCCGACACCCCAGTCGACGTCGATCTCGCCCAGGACCAGTGGCGGGAGCTGATCCGCGCCTACCGGTCCCATGGCCACACCGTGGAGCACGTCGATCCGGTGGCGGCGCTGCCGGACATGGTGTTCGCGGCCAACTGCGCGCTCGTCCTCGGCGGCCGGGTCCTCGGCTCGCTGTTCCACGCGCCCGAGCGACGCCCCGAGTCCGGCGCCTACGACGCCTGGTTCAAGAGCGCCGGGTACGAGGTGCACCGGTCCGAGTCGGTGTGCGAGGGGGAGGGCGATCTGATCCCGACCGGCCGCTACGTCCTCGCCGGCACCGGTTTCCGCACCACGCGCGAGGCGCATCGCCAGGCGCAGGAGTTCTTCGGCGTCCCGGTGATCAGCCTCCAGTTGGTGGACCCGCGCTTCTACCACTTGGACACCGCGCTGTTCGTCCTGGACGAAGGGCGTGACGGTCATGGCGGCCACCCGGGCAACATCGCGTACTACCCGGAGGCCTTCTCCCCCGGCAGCCGCGCCGTCCTCGCCCGCCTCTACCCGGACGCGGTGATCGCCACCCGCGACGACGCCATGGCCTTCGGCCTGAACTCGGTCTCCGACGGCCGCCATGTCTTCATCTCCCCCCGCGCCAAGGAACTCGCCGACCAGCTCGACCGCCAGGGGTATGTGCCGGTCCCCGTGGACCTGTCGGAGTTCCAGAAGGCGGGCGGGGGAATCAAGTGCTGCACACAGGAGATCCGACCGTGAAGCACGAGGTCAACGCCCTGGTTGGGGAAACGCCCCGGAATGTACGACCCTGGCCTCAGGAGGTCCGTTCATGACCGCACCCGTTCGTACGCGTTCGTCGGCCGACCTCATCCGCGCCGAGGAGCCGGTCGTCGCGCACAACTACCATCCGCTGCCGGTGGTGGTCGCCCGCGCCGAGGGCAGCTGGGTCGAGGACGTGGAGGGACGCCGCTATCTGGACATGCTGGCCGGCTACTCCGCGCTCAACTTCGGCCACCGCCACCCGGCCCTCATCGAGGCCGCCCACCGACAGCTCGACACCCTCACCCTCACTTCCCGGGCCTTCCACAACGACCGTCTCGCCGGTTTCGCGGAGTCCCTGGCCGAACTGATCGGCCTGGACATGGTCCTCCCGATGAACACCGGGGCGGAGGCCGTGGAGAGCGCGATCAAGGTGGCCCGCAAGTGGGCGTACGAGGTGAAGGGCGTCCCCGCGGACCGGGCGACGATCGTGGTCGCCGCCGGTAACTTCCACGGCCGTACGACGACGATCGTGAGCTTCTCGACGGACCCCGAGGCGCGCACGGGCTTCGGCCCGTTCACCCCGGGTTTCCGGGTGGTGCCGTACAACGACCTGGCGGCGCTGGAGTCGGCGGTCGACGAGACGACGGCTGCGGTCCTGATCGAGCCGATCCAGGGCGAGGCGGGGGTCCTGATCCCGGACGACGGCTACCTACGGGGCGTCCGCGACCTCACCCGCCGCGCCGGCTGCCTCTTCGTCGCCGACGAGATCCAGTCGGGCCTCGGCCGCACGGGGCACACGCTGGCCGTCCACCACGAGGACGTCCTCCCCGACGCCGTCCTGCTGGGCAAGGCGCTGGGCGGCGGCATCGTGCCGGTGTCCGCCGTGGTGGCCCGGCGTGAGGTGCTGTCGGTGTTGCGGCCCGGCGAGCACGGTTCCACCTTCGGCGGCAACCCGCTGGCCGCGGCGGTGGGGTCGGCCGTGGTGGATCTGCTGAGCACCGGCGAATTCCAGCGGCGGGCGGCCGAGTTGGGTGTGGTGCTGAGGGAGGGGTTGACCGCGCTGGTCGGCAAGGGGGTCGTCGGGTTCCGGTCGCGTGGGTTGTGGGCGGGTGTCGATGTCGATCCGGCGATCGGTACGGGGCGGGAGATCAGCAAGCGGTTGATGGCGGAGGGGATTCTGGTCAAGGACACACACGGGTCGACGATTCGCCTGGCACCGCCGTTGACGATCACGGGGGCGGAGCTGAGGGCGGCGTTGGGCACGCTCGGGGGGGTGTTGGCGCGGTGACGCCGTAGGGGTGCGGGATTGTGGGGCGGCTGCGGGTGGTTCGTGGTTGCTCGCGCAGTTCCCCGCGCCCCTGAAAAGACAGGGGCTGCGCCCCGTCTTTTCAGCGGCCCGAAGGGCCGTCATTGAGGGCCGCAGGCCCGAAAAAAAGGGGCGCGGGGCTGTATCGACTTGCGGCTCCGCCGCGTGGGCGCGACCAGCCCCCACCCACCCGCACCCAACAAACTGGCGCCCCATCGCTCAGCAGGGTCGAAGGGGCGCAGCCCCTGGGGATGGTGGGGGTCCCCCCGCTCGAGCGAAGCCGAGAGTGGGGGAGGGTAGGGGCGGCGAGGGCGAGAAACACATGAGGCGACCGGCAGCTCTGAGAACAAGGTCACTTCCGATCCCCCTACTGCTCGTCTGGTGGGCTGCCCTAGCATCCGAGCATGACGGTCCTGCCTGACGACGGGCTTTCGCTGGCCGCCGAGTTCCCTGACGCGACGCTTGAGCAGTGGCAGCAGCTGGTGGCTGGTGTGCTGCGCAAGTCCGGCAAGGAGGTCGAGCGGGCCGATGCGGAGGACGCCCTGTCCACCCCGCTGGAGGACGGGTTGCGGACCCGCCCCCTGTACACCGCGGACGACACCGCACCCGACCCCGGCCTGCCCGGTTTCGCACCCTATGTACGAGGGGGGCGCGCCGAAGGAAACACGGTCGGCGGCTGGGACGTACGCCAGCGGCACTCGATGGCCGACCGGGACGCGGTGCTGACCGACCTGGAGAACGGGGTCACCTCGCTCTGGCTGGTCGTGGGCGGGTCCAGGGGCATCCCGGTCGCCGCACTCGACCGTGTCCTCGACGGGGTCTATCTCGACCTCGCGCCGGTCGCGCTGGACGCGGGTGACGAGGTCGAGCCGGCCGCTCGGGCCCTGCTGCGCCTGTACGAGGAGCGGGGCGTCCCCGACGATGCGGCACGCGGCACCCTCGGCGCCGACCCTCTCGGCTGGGCGGCACATACCGGTCGGTCGTTCGACTTCGCCCCGGTGGCCGAAATGGCGCGGCTGTGCGCCGACCGGTACCCGGGGCTGCGTGCGCTGACCGCGGACGCGCTGCCGTACCACGGGGCCGGCGGTTCGGCCGCCCAGGAGCTGGGCTGCTCCCTGGCGACGGGCGTGGCGTATCTGCGGGAGCTGACGGCGGCCGGGCTGAGCGTCGAACAGGCCTGTGGGCAACTGGAGTTCCGCTACGCGGCCACCGACGACCAGTTCCTGACCATCGCCAAGCTGCGGGCGGCCCGGCGGCTGTGGGCGCGGGTGGCCGAGGTGTGCGGGGCGCCCGCCGCGGGGGCTCAGGTGCAGCACGCGGTGACGTCGCCGGTGATGATGGCGCGGCGCGACCCCTGGGTGAACATGCTGCGCACGACGGTCGCCGCGCTGGCCGCGGGGGTCGGCGGGGCGGACTCGGTCACGGTGCTGCCGTTCGACGACGCCCTCGGACTGCCGAACGCGTTCGCCCGCCGTATCGCCCGCAACACCTCCACCATCCTCATCGAGGAGTCGCATCTGTCGCGGGTGATCGACCCGGCGGGCGGCTCCTGGTACGTGGAGCGGCTGACGGACGAACTCGCCCACGCGGGCTGGGAGTTCTTCCAGGAGATCGAGCGGGCCGGCGGCCAGGCCACCGCCCTCGCCTCCGGCACGGTCGGCGAGCGGCTGGCACAGACATGGGCCGCGCGCGGCTCGAAGCTCGCCAAGCGCCGCGAACCCATCACCGGCGTCAGCGAGTTCCCGCACCTGGACGAGAAGCCCGTCGTACGCGACCCCGCGCCCGAACCGCTCTCCGGCGGTCTGCCTCAGGTGCGGCGCGACGACGCGTACGAGGCCCTGCGCGCCCGCTCCGACGCCCATCTCGCCTCGACCGGCGCCCGGCCGCGTGTCTTCCTGGCCGCGCTCGGCCCGGCCGCCGCGCACACCGCGCGCCTCACCTTCGCCTCGAACCTCTTCCAGGCGGGCGGTATCGAGCCCGTGGCCGAGGGCACGTTCGAGGAGAGCGGGGCCCGGGAAGCCTGCCTGTGTTCGAGCGACACGCTGTACGAGGAGCAGGCCGAGTCCGTCGCCGGGGAGCTGCGGGCGGAGGGTGCCGCGCATGTGTCGCTCGCCGGTCGTCCCGCCTCCTACGCCGGGGTCGACTCGTATGTCTTCGCGGGCTGTGACGCCGTGGCCGTGCTGTCCGCCGCTCTCGACCGCATGGGGGTCTCCTGATGTCATCCATCCCTGATTTCTCCGGGGTCGAACTCGGAGCGCCGGCCACCGCCGGCCACTCCGACGACTGGCGTGCGGCGGTCAAGAGGGCCGCCGACGGCGACGATCTGCTCTGGGAGACCCCGGAGGGCATCGCGGTCAAGCCGCTCTACACGGCACAGGACCTCCAGGGCCTGGACTTCCTGGGCACCTACCCGGGCATCACCCCGTATCTGCGGGGCCCGTATCCGACGATGTACGTCAACCAGCCCTGGACGATCCGCCAGTACGCGGGGTTCTCCACGGCCGAGGAGTCCAACGCCTTCTACCGGCGCAATCTGGCGGCCGGTCAGAAGGGCCTGTCGGTCGCCTTCGACCTGCCCACGCACCGGGGTTACGACAGCGACCACCCGCGCGTGACCGGTGACGTCGGTATGGCGGGTGTGGCGATCGACTCGATCTACGACATGCGTCAGCTCTTCGACGGCATCCCGCTGGACAGGATGACGGTGTCGATGACGATGAACGGTGCCGTGCTGCCGGTGCTGGCGCTGTACATCGTGGCGGCGGAGGAACAGGGCGTTCCACCGGAGAAGTTGGCCGGGACCATCCAGAACGACATCCTCAAGGAGTTCATGGTCCGCAACACCTACATCTATCCGCCGAAGCCGTCGATGCGGATCATCTCCGACATCTTCGCCTTCACCTCCCAGCGGATGCCCCGCTACAACTCGATCTCCATCTCCGGCTACCACATCCAGGAGGCGGGTGCGACGGCCGATCTGGAGCTGGCGTACACGCTCGCGGACGGCGTGGAGTACATCCGGGCGGGACGTGAAGCGGGCCTGGACGTGGACGCGTTCGCGCCCCGCCTGTCGTTCTTCTGGGCGATCGGCATGAACTTCTTCATGGAGATCGCCAAGCTGCGGGCGGCCCGGCTGCTCTGGGCGAAGCTGGTGAAGCAGTTCGACCCGAAGAACTCCAAGTCGCTGTCCCTGCGCACCCATTCGCAGACCTCGGGCTGGTCGCTGACCGCGCAGGACGTGTTCAACAACGTCACGCGTACCTGCGTCGAGGCGATGGCCGCGACACAGGGCCACACCCAGTCGCTGCACACCAACGCCCTCGACGAGGCCCTCGCCCTCCCCACCGACTTCTCCGCCCGTATCGCCCGCAACACCCAGCTCCTCATCCAGCAGGAGTCCGGCACGACCCGGGTGATCGACCCGTGGGGCGGCAGCGCCTATGTGGAGAGGCTGACGTACGACCTGGCCCGCCGCGCCTGGCAGCACATCCAGGAGGTCGAGCAGGCGGGTGGCATGTCCCAGGCCATCGACGCCGGCATCCCCAAGCTGCGCATCGAGGAGGCCGCGGCCCGCACCCAGGCCCGGATCGACTCCGGACGGCAGCCGGTCATCGGCGTGAACAAGTACCGGGTGGACAACGACGAGGCGATCGAGGTCCTCAAGGTCGACAACTCCTCCGTGCGCGCACAGCAGATCGAGAAGCTGCGGCGGCTGCGCGAGGAGCGCGACGAGACCGCCTGCCAGGACGCGCTGGACGCACTGACCCGGGCGGCCGGGGCCGAGGGCAATCTGCTGGAGCTGGCCGTGAACGCCGCGCGGGCGAAGGCGACGGTCGGGGAGATCTCGTACGCCCTGGAGAAGGTGTACGGGCGGCACGCGAGCCAGATCCGTACGATCTCCGGCGTGTACCGCAACGAAGCAGGTGAGTCGGCGTCCGTGGACCGCACCCGTGCCCTGGTCGACACCTTCGCCGAGGCGGAGGGGCGGCGGCCGCGCATCCTGGTCGCCAAGATGGGGCAGGACGGTCACGACCGGGGGCAGAAGGTGATCGCGACCGCGTTCGCCGACCTCGGTTTCGACGTGGATGTCGGCCCGCTGTTCCAGACCCCGGCCGAGGTGGCGCGGCAGGCCGTCGAGGCGGATGTGCACATCGTCGGGGTGTCGTCGCTGGCCGCCGGGCATCTGGCCCTGGTTCCGGCGCTGCGGGAGCAGTTGGCCGAGGAGGGCCGGGAGGACATCATGATCGTGGTGGGCGGGGTGATCCCGCCGCAGGACGTTCCGATCCTGCGGGAGATGGGTGCGGCGGCCGTCTTCCCGCCGGGCACGGTGATCCCCGACGCGGCGCACGACCTGGTGACCCGGCTGGGGGCGGAACTCGGGCACGACGACCTGGGCGGCGGCCCCGGGAACGACGACCTGTGAGGCCGTGAGCCGATGGCCATCGATCTCGACACCTATGTGAAGGGTGTACTCGACGGGAAGCGGGCGATCGTCGCCCGCGCGATCACTCTCGTCGAGTCCACCCGCCCCCAACACCGCCGCCTGGCCCAGGAGTTGCTGACCGAGCTGCTGCCGCACAGCGGGCGGGCCCGGCGGATCGGCATCAGTGGCGTACCCGGGGTGGGCAAGTCGACGTTCATCGACGCGTTCGGCACGATGCTGACCGGGCTGGGACACCGGGTGGCGGTGCTGGCGGTGGACCCGTCGTCGAGTCGTACGGGCGGCTCGATCCTGGGCGACAAGACCCGTATGGAACGGCTGTCGGTGGACCCTGCGGCGTTCGTACGCCCCTCCCCCTCCGCCGGCACGCTCGGCGGTGTCGCCAAGGCCACGCGCGAGTCGATGGTGGTGATGGAGGCCGCCGGTTACGACGCGGTGCTGGTGGAGACGGTCGGGGTGGGCCAGTCGGAGACGGCCGTGGCCGACATGGTCGACTCCTTCCTGCTGCTCACCCTCGCCCGCACCGGCGACCAGTTGCAGGGCATCAAGAAGGGTGTCCTGGAGCTGGCCGACGTGATCGCCGTCAACAAGGCGGACGGCCCTCATGAACGCGATGCCCGCGCCGCCGCCCGGGAACTGTCCGGCGCCCTGCGGCTGATGCACGGCAAGGACGCGTTCTGGACGCCGCCGGTGCTCAGCTGCAGCGCCCGGGAGTCGACGGGCCTCGACACCGTCTGGGAGCGACTGGAACAGCACCGGACCCTGTTGGACTCCACCGGACGTCTCACCTCCAAGCGCCGCGACC
Organism: Streptomyces sp. NPDC002643; assembly: GCF_053592555.1. NCBI lineage: Bacteria > Bacillati > Actinomycetota > Actinomycetes > Kitasatosporales > Streptomycetaceae > Streptomyces > Streptomyces sp. NPDC002643. The sequence goes on along the minus strand of NZ_JBSFVY010000031.1, from coordinate 64,160 downwards.
AACAGGTCGGCTGGACGTGGAGCATGGTCCGCGACGAACTCCTGGGCCGCCTCCACACCGACCCCGCGGTACGGGCCCTCGCCCCCGCCCTGGAGGAACAGGTGAGGGCGGGCGGACTGACGGCCACACTGGCGGCGGAGCGCATCCTCGACGCGTTCGGGGAGCGGGGACCGGGCCGGTGAGCCGGGCGGGGCAGCACACAGGACGCCCCGGCCGTACCCGCCCCGGCCTCTGGTCACACCCCTCGTGCCCCTACACCCTCACAAATCAGCCTGATGTCGTTTCGAAGGAACACCACCAGTTCAGGGGACTCCAAGTGGTGCGGTACGTCGGGCTACGATCAAGCGTCGGGCACCGGAGGACAAGACTCACCAGACTCGGGCGTCCGACGTGACGCCTGCGGTGAGGGGAAGACCTTGTTCTATTACTTGCTCAAGTATGTGTTGCTCGGGCCTCTGCTGAGACTGGTCTTCCGGCCCCGGATCGAGGGGCTCGAACACGTACCGGCCTCGGGCGCGGCGATCGTCGCCGGCAACCATCTGTCGTTCTCGGACCACTTCCTGATGCCGGCCGTGCTGAAGCGCCGTATCACCTTCCTCGCGAAGGCCGAGTACTTCACCGGCCCCGGCATCAAGGGCCGGCTGACCGCGTTCTTCTTCCACAGCGCCGGGCAGATCCCGGTCGACCGCTCCGGCAAGGACGCGGGCCAGGCCGCGATCCGCGAGGGCCTCGGTGTGCTGAGCAAGGACGAACTCCTCGGCATCTACCCGGAGGGCACCCGCTCGCACGACGGCCGCCTCTACAAGGGCAAGGTCGGGGTGGCCGTCATGGCGCTCAAGGCCCGCGTCCCCGTCATCCCCTGCGCGATGATCGGCACCTTCGAGGCCCAGCCGCCCGGCAAGGTCATCCCGAACATCCACCCGGTCGTCATCCGCTTCGGCAAGCCGCTGGACTTCTCCCGCTACGAGGGCATGGAGAACGAGAAGGCCGTCCTGCGCGCCATCACCGACGAGATCATGTACGCCATCCTCTCCCTCTCCGAGCAGGAGTACGTCGACCAGTACGCGGCGGTCGTCAAAGCGGAGGAGGCGGCGCAGAAGGCCGCCGGCAAGGCCGGTTCGAAGCCGCCGAAGGAGCGCAGGTTCCCCCGGCTGCCGCTGAGTTGAGCCACATGGCGGTGGCTGTCGAACCGTTCTGCCGGTAGCAGATCATCTGTCGGCCCGCGCCCTGGGCGTCGTACGGTCGGCTCATGACACGACGTGCTGTGGTGATCGGAGCGGCGGGACAGATCGGGCGTGTGGCCGTGGGCGCGCTGGCGGGGGACGGTTGGGAGGTGACGGCCCTCTCGCGGGGCGGCGGCCTGGACGAGAGCTGGCCGGAGGACGTCGTACGGGCCGTCGCCGTCGACCGTGGCGACGACTCCGCGCTGGCCTCGGCGATCGGTGACGGCTGTGACGTACTCGTCGACATGGTGGCGTACGGCCCCGAGCACGCACGGCAGTTGACGGGGCTCGCCGACCGCATCGGCTCGGCCGTGGTCGTCTCCAGCGTCTCGGTGTACGAGGACGACAAGGGCCGTGGCTTCGACACCCAGGCGGAACCGGACGGCTTCCCCGCGTACCCCGTGCCCCTGCCCGAGACCCAGCGCACGATCGCGCCCGGCGAGACCTCGTACAGCACCCGCAAGGCGGGCCTGGAGCGTGAACTCCTCGCCGCTGGCGAGCGGTTGCCCACGACCCTGCTGCGCGCGGGCGCCATCCACGGGCCGCACTGCCGTACTCCGCGCGAGCTGTGGTTCGTCAAGCGCAATCTGGACGGGCGGCGCCGTCGGGTCATCGCGTACGGCGGGGAGAGCCGTTTCCACCCGGCGAACGTCCACAACATCGCCGAGCTGATCCGTCTGGCCGCCGCCCGGCCGGGGACGCGGGCGCTGAACGCCGTCGACCCCGACGCGCCGAAGGTCACCGAGATCGCCGCCGCGATCGACGCCGTCATGGGCGTGGAGACGGAGGACGTCCTCGTCGACGGCCCGCCCCCGGCGCCCACCGTCGGTGACACCCCGTGGTCCGTGCCGATGCCGGTGATCTGCGACATGTCGGCCGCCGAACGGGAGTTGGGCTATCGCCCGGTCGTCCGGTACGCGGAGTCCCTGCCGGAGACCGTCGCCTGGATCGAACGCCGGCTGGCGGAGGAACCCGACTGGCGGGAGGCGTACCCGAGGATGTCCCAGACCTACGGCGACCTCTTCGACTACGCGGCGGAGGACGCCTGGCTGGCCAGCATATGAGAAAGGGGCGGCCGGGGTGATCCGGCCGCCCCTCTCGCTCATACCGCTACGGCGTCGGCGTGGCGTGCGGAGCGCACTTCACGTCGGACGTGCCCACCTTGCCGGTGAGCAGGTAGGTGTCGACGCGGTCGTTGACGCACGGGTTGACCAGGCCGGTCACACCGTGCGAGCCCGCCTTGGTCTCCGTGATCAGCCGGGAGCCCTTGAACCGCTTGTGCAGTTCGACGGCACCCTCGTACGGGGTGGCCGCGTCACGCGTGGACTGGACGATCAGGACGGGCGGCAGGCCCTTCTTGGTCTTCACGTCCACCGGCGTGTACTGCTTCGACGGCCAGGTCGCGCACGGCAGGTTCATCCAGGCGTTGGCCCAGGTCATGAACGGGTAGTTCTTGTGCAGCCGGGTGTTGTCGCGGTCCCACTTCTTCCAACTGGTGGGCCACTTGGCGTCGGTGCACTCGACGGCCGTGTAGACGGCGTTGCCGTTCTCGGCGGCGGCGTTGCCCGCGGTGTCGGTGAGGTCCGGGGCGGCGGCGTCGACCAGCGCCTGGGTGTCACCGGCGGCGTACTTGCTCCACACCTCGGCGGTGGGCGCCCACGCGGAGTCGTAGTACGGAGCGCTCTGGAAGAAGGAGATCAGCTCGGCCGGGCCGACGAGCCCGCCGAGGGGCTTCTTCTTCGCGGTGGCGCGCAGCTTCAGCCAGTTCGCCTGCACCTTGGCCTGGGTGTTGCCGAGGTGGTACGTCGCGTCGTGCCGCGCGACCCACTTCGTCCAGTCCTTCCAGCGCGTCTCGAAGGCGACGTCCTGGTCCAGGTTGGCCTGGTACCAGATCTTCTCCCGCGAGGGGTTGACCACACTGTCCACGACCATGCGGCGGACATGGCCGGGGAAGAGGGTGCCGTACACGGCGCCGATGTACGTGCCGTACGAGACGCCGAGGAAGTTGAGCTTCTTCTCGCCGAGGGCGGCCCGGATGACGTCCAGGTCGCGCGCGGTGTTCGGCGTGGTCATGTACGGCAGCATCCCGCCGCTGCGCTTCTTGCACCCGGCCGCGTACTTGGCGGCGAGCCCCCGCTGCTTCAGCTTGTCGGCCTCGGAGTCCGGGACCGGGTCCATCTTGGGCGCCTTCACGAACTCCTGCGGGTCGGCACAGGAGATGGGCGCCGAGTGGCCGACACCGCGCGGGTCGAAGCCCACGAAGTCGTACGCCTTGGCCGTGTTGACCCACAGCGGGCTCTTGGTCGTGACCCGGCGCGGGAAGCGCAGGCCCGAGCCGCCGGGGCCGCCCGGGTTGTAGACGAGCGCGCCCTGGCGCTCCTTCTTCGTACCGGTGTTGCCGATACGGTCGACGGCGAGCTTGATCTGCTTGCCGTTCGGCTTGGCGTAGTCGAGCGGCACGGTGACCCAGCCGCACTGGATGGGCTTCTCCAGGCCCCAGTCCTCAGGGCAGTCCTGCCACTTGACGCCCTTCTTCGCCGCCTTCGCGGCGGCCACGGCGACACCCTTGGCCTCACGGTCCACGGCGGTGCGGGTCTCCGCGGCACTGGCCACCGGTGCGGTGACCGTCCCGGCTATCAGAGTCGCCGTGACGAGCGCACCGGCGGACCCGAAGGCCGCCGCCCGCCTCGTCGGTCGCATACCTCTCAAGAGGGAACTCCCCGTACATCGTTTCGAACATGCGAATGGTCATCGGGGATTTTTGTGCCTGTGAGGTATCTGAGAACAGAGGGGAGAAGGGTTCTTTACTAATCCGATAACCGGTACTGAATGTCCCGTTGAGCGGAAGGTTTGGGGGGGTGGGGGGTGGGGGTGGATATGAATGCGAACGGCGGCACCGGCGGTGGAGGGGCCTCGGTCAGTCCTGGTCGACGAGGGCCAGGGCCTCGTCCAGTACGCGGCGCAGTCTCAGCGCGTCGGGGGCGAGCGCGGTGACGAGTACGGCCGGTCCGGCGAGAGGGGTCAGCGCGGCGGTCTCCCCCAGCACCCTGGCCTCGGGCACCCGCTCCACGAACTCGGGCCGTACGACGAGGAGTTGACCCAGGGCCCGATAACCGCCCAGCACGGCGGGCCCGTCCCACCCACCGGGCGCCCCCGGCCCGCAGGCGACCTCCTGATCGAGCAACGGCCGCCCGTCCAGCCGTACCGTCAGCCGACTGGTCAACCGTCCCGGTTCCTCCCCGACCCGGCCGAGCACCTGCTCCTCCCGGAACACCAGCCGGGCCCCGGCGGCGAGGTCGACGGACGTCGACACCCGCAGGTCACTCCCCCGCGCCGAGATCAACTGCTCGGGAAGCCACCGCAGTCGCCCACCCGCCGCGACATCGATCCGAACGTCGTACCGGGCCTCGCCCTTGGCCTGACCGGGCAGGGCGATGGTCGCGGCGGCCGACCCGAGGTGCAGCCGGGCGTCCTCGCCGACCTCCGCCTCCACGGCGAACCGGTCACCGCCGAGCGGCCCGCTCATGGCGCCGACCAGCATCACCCGGGCCTCGGCACCGCTGCCCCGGGTACGGCGCAACGCCAGCGGCCCCTCGCTCTCCAGCACCGGCAGGGCCGTACCCCCGCGCCCATCGGCCCTGGCCCCGATCCGGGCGGTCGCCTCGACCCCGCCCGTGGTCATGCCGTTGGCCGTGCGGTTGGCCATGCCGTTGTTCATGCCTTCCACGCCGCGAGCTGCTCCCTGACCCAGGCGGCGACATCCGTGACGCCCGCCTCGCTCCGCAGCGACTGGAACACCACCGGCAACTCTGCCCGCTGGGCCTTCGCGTCCGCCGCCATCCGGGCGAGGTCGGAGCCGACGTGCGGTGCGAGGTCCGTCTTGTTGACGACCAGCAGATCGGCGGTGGTGACGCCCGGCCCGCCCTTCCTCGGGATGTCGTCCCCACCGGCCACATCGATCACGAAGATCTGCGCGTCGACGAGCCCCTTGGAGAAGGTGGCGGTGAGATTGTCGCCCCCCGACTCGACGAGGATGAGGTCCAACGGCCCGACCTCGTCCTCCAGATCCTCGACGGCCTCCAGGTTCGCCGAGATGTCGTCCCTGATCGCGGTATGCGGACAGGCCCCGGTCTCGACCGCGGTGATCCGCTCCGGCGGCAACACGGCCTCGCGCAGCAGAAACTCGGCGTCCTCGCGGGTGTAGATGTCATTGGTCACGACGGCGAGCGACAACTCGTCCCGCAGCGCCCGGCAGAGCGCGGCGACGGTCGCCGTCTTCCCGGACCCCACGGGCCCCCCGAGCCCGATCCGCAGGGCCCGCCGGGTCCCGTCGGCCCGCCGCGCATCCGCGCTGATTGCGGAGGGGCCGTCGTGGGAGTGATCGTGATGAAGGTGCATGGGTTTCGGCTCCTGTGGGTGAGTGGGCGGGCGTGGATCGCGGGAGAGTTCGGGGGGTTGGGGTTGTCGGGCGGGTGCGGGTGGGTGGGGGTTGCTCGCGC
>NZ_JBSFVY010000031.1:11203-58429 GCF_053592555.1 Streptomyces sp. NPDC002643 | reverse complement strand
GTGTGTGGGGGGGGGGTGTGGGGGGGGTTTGGGGGGGGGGTGGGGGTTGGGGGGGGGGGGGGGGGGGGGGGGGGGTTGCTCGCGCAGTTCCCCGCGCCCCTTAAAAGACCAGGCCCTACGGGCCTGAAAACGGCCCTACGGGCCGATGAAAAGCGGGGCGCAGCCCCTGCTTTTCAGGGGCGCGGGGAACTGCGCGACCAGCCCCCACCCACCCGCACCCGCCAACGAACCCATCCCCCCGAGCCAATGGGCTGGGGTCGAAGGGGCGCAGCCCCTGGGATGGGACGGGTAGGGGCGGCGGGGGCGAGGAAAACTCACGAAGCGAACAACCGCACAGACCACCCCGCATGCCCCTCCGCCCCAATCTCCAACAACGGCCCAGAAGCCGCAGGCAGCACCCCGACACCCCCCACAACAGCCTCCCGCCCCACCCCCACCGCCGCCTCAACGACCACATCGATCTCAGGAGCCAACCGAGCCAACACCCCGGTCGCCTCGAACGGGTCAAGACTCAACAACCGCACCACCGCACTGGCCGGCCCACCGACCCCCTCATACGCGGAGCAGTACGCCGCGTCCTCCGCCCCCAGCCCGGCAGCCCGCGCGGTCACACCAAGCACCACCGCCTGATGCGCCCCCTTGGGGAACTCCCGAGCCACGGCATCGAGTTCATCGGACGGCCAGGTGGCCCGAGCCGCCCGCATCAACTGCCGCCCGAGCTTCCGCGAAGCGACCCGCAGCGCGACGGACGGCGTACGCGCATCGGCGGCGGCGTCCAGCTCCCCCGGCTCAACACCGAGCGCGGCGGCGGCGGCAAACGCCGCCGACACCAGCCCGGCGGTGTGCAACCGCCCCCGGCAGAACGCCTCCAGCCCCTCAGCACCCCGGATCAACCCGGCCTTGACCGCCGCCTCGGCCCCACCGGAGTGCGCATGCCCCCCGGCGGGAAACCGGCCGTCGGCGAGAACGAGCAGCGCAGCCCTGGACATCAGAAGAGGAAGTACCGCTGGGCCATGGGCAGTTCGGCGGCGGGCGTGGCCTCCACCAGCTCGCCGTCGATACGCACGGCGAAACTGTCGGGGTCGACCTCGACGCGCGGCCGTGCGTCGTTCTCCCGCATGTCCGCCTTGGTGACCCCCCGCGTGGACTCGATCGCGACGAACCGCTTCCCCAGCGAGAGCCGCTCCGGCAGCCCGTCCTCGATGGCGAGCGGCGCCACGAAGTTGAACGAGTTCGAAGCCGGCGCCCGCCCGATCGCGCCGTACATCGGCCGGGGCAGGATCGGCTGCGGCGTCGGGATCGAGGCGTTGGCGTCGCCCATCTGCGCGTACGCGATCTGCCCGCCCTTGATGACGAGCTGCGGCTTCACTCCGAAGAACGCGGGCTCCCACACCACGAGGTCGGCGAGCTTGCCGCTCTCGACGGACCCGATCTCCCGGGCGAGGCCCTGCGCGAGGGCCGGGTTGATCGTGTACTTGGCGACATATCGACGTACCCGGTGGTTGTCCGCGCGGCCGTCGCCCGGGAGCGCGCCCCGCCGGCGCTTCATCACATGGGCGGTCTGCCAGGTCCGCAGGATGACCTCGCCGACCCGGCCCATGGCCTGCGCGTCGGAGGAGATGATCGAGATGGCGCCGAGGTCGTGGAGGATGTCCTCGGCCCCGATGGTGGAGGGCCGGATACGGGACTCGGCGAAGGCGAGGTCCTCGGGGACGGCCGCGTTGAGGTGGTGGCAGACCATCAGCATGTCGAGGTGTTCCTCGGCGGTGTTGACGGTGTAGGGCCGGGTCGGGTTGGTGGAGCTGGGCAGGACGTGCGGCTCGGAGACCACGGTCATGATGTCGGGCGCGTGACCGCCGCCCGCGCCCTCGGTGTGGTACGCGTGGATGCCGCGTCCGGCGATGGCGGCGAGGGTGTCGCCGACGAAACCGGCCTCGTTGAGGGTGTCCGTGTGGATGGCGACCTGGATGCCGGTCTGCTCGGCGACGGTCAGGGACGCGTCGATCACGGCCGGGGTCGAACCCCAGTCCTCGTGCAGCTTCAGGCCCAGCGCGCCGCCCCGGATCTGGGAGAGCATCGCCTCGTGGGAGACGGTGTTGCCCTTGCCCAGGAAGCCGATGTTGAGCGGGTACTGCTCCATCGCCTCCAGCATCCGGGCGAGATGCCAGGGGCCTGGCGTCACGGTGGTGGCCTTGGAGCCCTCGGCGGGTCCCGTACCGCCGCCCACCAGCGTCGTCACCCCGGCCGACAGCGCCTCGTCGGCGATCTGCGGGCAGATGAAGTGGACGTGGGCGTCGATGGCACCGGCGGTGACGATCCGCCCGTTGCCCGCGATGATCTCCGTCTCGGGGCCGATGACCAGGTCGGGGTGGACCCCGTCCATGGTGTCGGGGTTGCCCGCCTTGCCGATACCGGTGATCCGGCCGTCACGGATACCGATGTCGGCCTTGACGATGCCCCAGTGGTCGATGATCACCGCACCCGTGATGACGGTGTCCGGGGTGCCCTCCGCGCGCGTGGCACGCGCCTGGCCCATGGATTCGCGGATGACCTTGCCACCGCCGAACACGGCCTCGTCGCCGGCGAGCCCCGGCCCGCCGGAGCGGTCCTCCTCGATCTCGACCAGCAGATCGGTGTCGGCGAGCCGGATACGGTCACCGGTGGTCGGACCGAACAGGTCGGCGTACGCGGCACGCGAGATCTCAGGCATCGAGGGCACCTCCGGTCTCCCCACGCAGTCCGGGCACCACACGGGCACCGGTGAGGGGTACGAGTTCCACGTCCACGGGGATGCCGGGCTCGAACCGCACGGCGGTGCCGGCGGCGACGTTCAGCCGCTTGCCGCGCGCGGCGGCCCGGTCGAACTCCAGTCCGGGGTTGGCCTCCGCGAAGTGGTAGTGGGAGCCGACCTGGACGGGCCGGTCGGCGGCGTTGAGGACGGTCAGCCGGGTGACCTCACGGCCGGCGTTGTACACGATTGAGTCCTCGGCAAAGAGGATCTCTCCGGGAATCACGGCGGTTTCCCCCTCAGACGATCGGGTCGTGGACGGTGACGAGCTTGGTGCCGTCCGGGAAGGTCGCCTCGACCTGGACGTCGTGGATCATCTCGGGGATGCCCTCCATGACGTCGTCCCGCGTGAGCAACTTCCGCCCCGATGCCATGAGTTCGGCCACCGTACGGCCGTCCCGCGCACCTTCGAGGATGTGCGCCGTGATCAGGGCGACGGCCTCGGGGTGGTTCAGCTTCAGCCCTCGGGCCCGGCGCTTCTCGGCCACGTCGGCCGCCACATGGATCAGCAGCCTCTCCTGCTCGTGCGGGGTCAGTTGCACGGCGTCCACCTCACATCCTCGCTCCGGACCGTGCGGGGTCCGGTTGCCGCGGCCACCGGCGAAATCGCAGGTGGCGTGGGCGCAGGCTAATTGGGCGGCGTTTCGGTGACGTTAACCGACGTGTGTTCCGGTCACGTGCGGGCGTCCTGGTCCTCCATGCTCATCAGCGCCTTCAGCCCCAGTTCGACCACCTGGATCGGCATCTCGCCGAAGAGCGCGTACTGGGCCACGAACCCTTGAGCGACCGCGATCATCGTCCGCGCCACGCTGAGGGCGGGGATGTCGGCCCGCATCATCCCGGCGTCCTGATAGGCCTCGACGATCTCGATCCACGGCCGGCGGACCTGCTCGAAGCCTTGATGGAGCATCGCGCTCAGCTCGGGGTTGCGCAGCGTCTCGCCCCACACCTGGACCATCAGCCTCGGATACAGGGACTGATCCGTTCCCCCCAGCCCCGACCGCCTGCCGATGATCTGCCGCATGACCATCCCGATCAGCATGTCGGGGGGCGGCAGCGGGCGCTGGGTCGCGGCGTCCTCGAAGGCGCCGCGGATCTCCCCGAGCACCTCGCCCACGATCGCGGAGATCAGCTCCTCCTTGCCGCTGAAGTAGCGGTAGACGGCACCGGCCGAGAGGTCCGCCTCCTTCAGTACGTCCTGCATGGAGGTGGCGTGGAACCCGTTGTGGGCGAAGCAGCGGGCGGCGGCGTCGAGGATCTGGCGGCGACGGGCGTCAAGACGCTCCTGGGATACGCGAGGCATGCGGCAAAAGTAAAACGAACGTTCCTTCTTGACAAGCGACACGCACCGGGAGCATGGTGAAGCCAAGAAAAACGAACGCTCCTTCTTTTTAGGCCGGGTGTCTCCGACACCCCACCTCACCCGGGAGCGACGCACCCACCGAGCACCTTCCATCCCCATGGAGGAGAAACATGTCCGCCATGTCCGCCGCACCCACCGCGCCCCGGGCCACCGCCCCGGTCGCGTCCCCGGCGCACTCGACACCCCCGGGTCGCCGTATGGTCGCGGTCATCGTCCTCATCCCCCTGATCGCGGCGCTCGCGCTCTGGGCCTTCGCCTGGCCGAACGCCCGTATGGCACCCCGTGATCTGCCGCTCGGCGTGGCGGGCCCGGCGGCGGCCACCGCTCAGCTCGAACAGAAGCTGGAGCAGCGGGTGGGCGCCTTCGCCATCCACCACTACGCGGACGAGGCCGCCGCGCGGGAGGCCATCGAGGACCGCACCGTCTATGGCGCGGTGGTCGTCACCGAGGCGGGACCGAAGCTGCTGACGGCGTCGGCCGCGAGCCCGATGGTGGCCCAGCTGTTGCAGCAGGCGGTGACGGAGCAGACCGCGCGGGAGGGGGTGACGGTGACGACCGCCGATGTGGTGGCGGCACCGGCGGGCGACCCCCGGGGCTCGGCGTTCGGTTCGAGTGTGCTGCCGCTGGCGCTGGCCGGGACCGCCGCCGGTGGTGCGGTCACCGTGCTCGGGCTGCGCGGGGCGCGTGCGGCGGGCGCGCTGGCCGGGGCCGCCGTGGTCGTCGGGCTCGCCGCCACCGCGATCGCGCACAGCTGGCTGGGCGTGCTCACCGGCAACTGGTGGGCCGAGGCCGGCGTGCTCGGTCTCGCGACCCTGGCCGTGGGCGCCACCATCGCCGGATGCGCCGCGCTGCTGGGCCAGAAGGGCATCGCCCTCGGCGCCCTGCTGATCGTCTTCCTCGGCAACCCCTTCTCGGGTGCCGCGACGGCGCCCCAGATGCTCCCCGAGCCGGCCGGCGTCCTCGGCCAGTGGCTCCCGCCGGGCGCCGGCGCGACGCTGCTGCGCTCGGTGTCGTACTTCGAGGGAGCCGCGGCCCTCACCCCCGCTCTCGTCCTCACCGCCTGGGCCGCTCTCGGTCTGACGGCGGTCCTCCTGGGCGGCGGGCGCGGGCGCCCGGCACGGATCACGGAGCCGACCACCGCGCCGACCCCGGCCCCGGCCCACTGAGCCCGCGCCGAAGCACCGACCCGGAATCCCGGAACACTCCACACGGACCGGCCGTGTGCCCCCGCTGTAGCGGACGGGGGCACACGGCCTTTCGGCATGGGCGACGCCATGATCCCCCGGTCCGGCGCGTCCCCCGTCTCACACCATCGTGGTCCCCGTGGAGCGGCGTCGCAGGGCGACCGGTTGGATCGTCGGGGCCCGCAACGCGGCGTCGGCGTCGGACTGCAGCCGCGTTCCGGCGTAGACGCTCCGTAGGGCGTTCGACACATTGCGCAGGGCTGTCCGTGCCGCGGCGGCGTCCTGCTGGCAGCGGGCCGTGCCGCTGTCGTAACGGGCCGTCCACGCCTCTCCGGGAGCCTCGTCGATGTCCGCCTGATAGCCCCCGGCGCGCAGCAGCAGGCTGGTGCCGAGGCCCTCGTGGACGGCGGCGAGGGCCTGTACGTCGGTGGCCAGGTCGTCGTCCCGCAGCAGGCCCAGTTCACCACGCGGAGGCGACGGGTCCAGTTCCAGGCCCGCGGCGGGCAGTCGGATGTGGTGCGCCGCGCTGTCGACGTCGATGGTCCGCAGGTCCGCCCGGGTACTGAAGGTCCAGCCGTCGTGCCCGGCCTTGAGTTCGTCGATGATCGCCTTGATGGCCCGCCTCGTCTCGTAGGTGACCAGATCGCTCAGGGTGACGGTGTGGAGTTCACTGTCCGGCGGGAAGACGCCCTCCAACGGGTCGATGCCGCGCACGAACTGCGCCGTGCCGAGTTCGACCAGGCCCCGCAGCAGGCCGACCGCGGGGTCCTCGCCGTTCTTCGGCAACAGGGCCTTGAGGCGGGCACGCTGGGTCGCGGAATCGGCGAAGGTGGCGATGGCGAGGCGGGCGAGCTTCTTGCTCAGGTGCACATAGACCTTGCGGCGTGCCGCCGGAATGTCGTTGCCGGCCTCCTGGGTCACGGCGAGCAGTACCCGGTCCACGCGTGCCGACCTGACGAGTCGTTCGGCGATGTTCCGGGTGATCCGCCCGGTCACCTTGCCCGCGGCCTCGGCCAGGGCGCCGGTCGCCGTGTCGAGCAGTTCGTCGACGACTTGGGCGAGGCCCGCTTCGAGTACGTCCGGGAGGCGTTCCACGGCCAGTTGCTGATGGGACCTGACGCGTCGGAGCGCTGCCCCGTCGTCGGCCAGGCCGTTGTCCCCGGAGAAGCCGACCGCGTCGTCGACCGCCTGCCGGATGTCCGCGCGCACCGCGTCCATCACCGTTCCCGCGCCCTCGGCGAAGACGACGGAATACCGTACGGCGAGCCTCAGGGCCTTGCCCAGGGGCACCTGGTCGACGGCCCCGGCCAGTTCGGCCTTCGCGATCTCCACCGCGGCGTCGGCGAGCGCCCTGCCGAGCTTCTCGTCCTCGGAGGCGATGGCCGCCTCGGCGAGGTCGGTGGCCCAGTCGACGAAACGTTGCAGATACGCGGTGCCGCGCTCGGGAGGCCTGCGACCGGTGACTCCTCCCACGCCCGTCTTGTGCGCCGGCGCCCTGCCGTCGGCGCCGGTCAGTCGGTATCCGGCTTCGACCCGGGTGGTGCCGTCGGCGCGCTGGACGTCCACGGCCGAGACCTCCGCCGGGGGCATCCCGTCGATCTTCCGCGCGGCCGCTTCCCGCTCGGGGTCCTGCGGACGGTCCCCGCGAGCGAAGTCGTCCAGGACCGTACCGGCGAGTTCCCTGGCCCTGCGTCCGTCGACGACGCCGCTCCTGCCCGCCTCGTCGATCAGGGTCAGTCGCTTCTTGGTGGCCTCCACGTCGGCGCTCGTGGAGTCCGCCTCGCCGACCATCTTCTTGAAGGCGCTCAGCCGCAGGTCGTGCGCCTCCTCCTGGGTGATCTTCCCGTCGGCTTCGGCGGCGTCGATGGACGCGAACGCCTTGTCCTTGGCGTTGAGCATGCCGGCCTGTTTGGCGAGTTCGCTCGCCTCCTTGCCGAAGGCGAGCGCGGTGTCCAGGTTCTGCTTGTACGTGGCCGCCGCGTTCGCCTGGGTTCCGGACAGGCCGGTGATGTCGCCGAACACCGCCCGTCCCAGGAGTTCGAAGACCTTGGTGAGGTCGGTCGGGGCGGGAGCGGCCGGCGCGTTCTGGATGCTGACGATGGGGGTGGGGTAGTCGGTCGGGTCGGCCGGCTGCGGTTCCGAGCGCCGTGATCCCGTGCTGGCCGGCTCGATGGCGGGCGGTTCGTCGAGGGGGGACTGCTCCCACTTCCAGAAACGGGAGTCGTCGATGCGCTCGCAGGCGTTGCAGGCCCCCATCACCGCCTCCGCGAAGACCCCCTTGGTCGGCAGGCTGACCCGTGCCGGGGGGACGGGGGTGGGAGGAGCGTAGTAGGCGAGAAGGCCGGTGGGGTCCGCGGCACGGGAGGTCGCGTCGATGTCGGCAGCGGAGTTTCCACTGTTCGTCGTGTCGATCTCGGCGGCGGAGTTCTCACCGTTCGTCGCGTCGATCTCGGCGGCGGAGCTGTCACCGTTTGTCGCGCCCGCGCCCGCGCCCGCCATGCGGATGAGGGGGTCGAGTCGGGTGCCCGGTGCCACGGGCAGGACGAGGGAGTTGCCGACGATTCCGATCAGCTTGTTCTCGACGACCTGGGCGATGGACCGCCCGCCTCCGTTCGGGGCGAGGTAGCCGTCGAGCAGGAGGTAGCGGCGGTTGGGGTCCATCGTCCACCAGATGGCGTGGTGGTAGTACTCCAGGTTCGCGTTCATGTGGTCGAGGAGGCGGGCGGCCAACCGGCGGTCCTCGTCACGGGGGCTGCGCCGCTCCCAGGGATCGAGGGGCGTACGGACCCGCACCGGATCGGCGGTCGAGGGGTCCAGCCCGAACTGGATGAACGGCCAGGTACCGCTGGGCACGAGGCGCGGTCCGTCCAGGTCGTCGTTGAGGCGTGATGTCGCCGCCAGCCGGTGTCCGAAGGTGGAGGTCGCGTAGTCGCAGCGCAGACCGCGTGCGAGACAGCGCACCGCGTCGGGGACGCCCGTGTCGGCTTCCACGCACACCGAGTCGATGTCCGCGCGGGTGATCCCGCTGATCCGGGCCTTGAAACCGACGACGAGCGGGCGGTCCGGCTGGTAGCGCGACACCAGGGTGAAGTCTGCCTCGGCCGTCGTCCGTGAACCGTCCGTGTGCCGCACCACCAGGGACAGCTTGTCGACGAACCGGGCGGCGAACCGGGGCATGTGGTCGCGGTGGAATTTACGGAACCGCAGTTCCTCCGTCCGCAGGGCCTTGAGCCCCGAGACGGCGCCGGTCGCCGCGTTGGCGAGTGCGGCCGGCAGGGTCACCGCGAGGGGCGGGAAGAAGATGGAGGCGATGACGGCCCCGGCGGACTGCTCCAGGGCGTTCGCGACGGGGTCGGCCTTCTCCGGGTCCGGCAGGGGAGGCGGGTACGCCTGGAACTCCAGGTCGAACTCGCCGCTGATCTCGACGACCGCCTCGTCGGCGTAGCGGCCCACCGGTGTGGGGGTCTCGGCCCAGTTCGTCTCCACCCTGCGCAGGGCCTCGACCGCGCCCACCAGGTCCGGACGCAGGAGGTAGGGGGTGATCTGGTCGCGCCAGCGCAGCACCTTCTTCCCGTCGAACGGGCTCAGCGGCAGCGGCACGAAGAGGCACTCCTTGACCTCGACGAGCTCATGACGCATCTGGAAGTGCCGCAGGACTTCGAAGTACTGGATGGTCAGCGCGTGGCAGCGGTTGTGGTTGGCGACGACGTCGGTCTCGGCGCGTACGGCCTCGCTCTGGCCGACGGTGGTGACGACGGTGCTGCGGATTCCCCTGACGGCCGAGGCGGCCTGCAGAACGTTGTCGCGCAGCGCGTTCATCGATGTCGAGGCGAGGTTGCGGGAGGAGTCCTGCCACGCCTCGCTGTCGGCCCGGCTGTACCCGCCGGAAATCCCGAACAGGGCACCGAAGTTGAAGCCCTGGTAGCTGCCGTTGCCCGCGCCGCCGGTGCCGGTGCCGACTCCCCAGGTGGAGGAGGTCGACCCGCCGCGCGACTGTTCCGAGAGGGCGGCGTTGATGACCTCGGTGATGTCCCTCTTGTGTCGCAGGTCGGAGCCCACGCTCTCGGAGAACGTGGTGTCCTCCTGACGCCCCACCGACTCCGAACGCTCCCATTCCACCACCGAGATCAGCTTCTTCTGGCCCGGGGCGAGCGGCAGGCTGTAGAGGAGGTCGCCCAGTGAGTAGCCGTCCGCGAACCATGTCTGCCGGAAGTGCAGCAGATGGCCGTGCGCGGCCCCGGCAGCCTGGTAGAGGCTGGGGTCCTCGTCCCAGGCGATGGGGTGGTCGGCCAGTTCCTGGCGGGGGGCCGGGACCGGGTTCAGGCCGCTGTTCCGAGCGTTCAGTTCCCGGACCGGTGGCTGGCTCGTGCGCACCACGGTCCAGAAGTCGAACTCCTCGATGGCCCGGTTGGGGGTGTTGAAGGTGACGCATCCGGCGCCGAGATCCGTCGTGTACGTCGACGACTGGGCGAGTTCCTCCTGTCCGGGGAGCCTTGGTGTATCAGCCGAGCCGCAGTCGCATCCGGACGTCTCGTGGGCGTGCTGCGCGGCATCGAGATCGATGACGAGCAGGGGGTCGGGTCCGATGAGCCCCTGCTCGGTGGTGGGCACCGAGATCGGCTGTTCGACACCGGGGATGACCGCGCGAACCGCGCTGAACGGAGTGCTCGGATAGTCGGCGAAGAACCGCCCGGAGCGGTCCGTACGGGCGACCGCCACCGGCCGGAAGGCATCGGGGGCGCCCAAGGGGGCCGCTTCGAAGAGCACTTGGAGGCAGTGGATGCCGCATTCGCCGCCGCTGTCCACGACCCGGCCGGTGATCCGTGGCCGGGGCGGCGCCGCGGGTGTACGACGCCGCAGGACCAGGCCCGAGTCGCCGTAGGGGAGGACGAACTCGCCGAGATCGTCGAAGGTGTCCTGGTTGTCGCCCGGTGGCCTCGGCTCCCGTTCCTCGACCAGGACTCCGGAGGGAGCCGAGACACGGATCTTCAGGGCCTGGACGTTCCCCGCCAGGTAGATCAGCAGGAACCGGCCGTCCGCGCCGGTCGTGGCGGTGACGGAGACGGTGTCCTCCGGTGTCCCGTCCGGCCCGCTCGCCACGGCCTCCGCGACAGCGCCTTCGACGCCGACGCCGCCGCTCTCCCCCAGGACGACTCGTCCCACCAGAACATGCGTCATGTTCCCCATATAACGAAGGTCGGACATGACCGCAATCATTGCTTCAGTGATCAATCGGGGGCATTCGCACCGGAGTTCACGCGCCGCCCGCTGATCGGCGCCGCCGCGCCGTGTCCCCGCCCCGCGAGTCGATCTCGTCCATGAACTCCAGCATCCGGCGGTTCACCTCCGCCGCGTGGTCGATCTGCGGTCCGTGTCCGGTGGCGGAGATGATCTCGGCGCGGGTGCCCGGGATCAGGCGCGGAACGCGCTCCAGTTGCCGCTCGGGGTGGACAAGGAGGCTGCGCTTGCCGAGGACCAGATAGAGGGGAGTGCGAACGGAGGAGAGTTCGGCCTCGGTCAGGGGCAGGGGGGACGGGCGGCGGATGCGGTACGCCCGGGTCGCCGTCCTGATCATCGTGCGCAGTTCCGGTACGACGAGGACGGGCTGTTGCAGCCAGGCGGCGAGGCGCGGGCGCAGCGCCTTGGGCGCGAAGGTGGCGAAGAGACCGGCGAAGATCCAGACGAAGAAGCGCAGCCCCACCTTCTCCAGGCCGCCGGGGTCGAGAAGGGTGGCCGAGGCGAGACGTCCGGGGGTGCGATGGGCGGCGTTCAGGGCGAGCCAGCCGCCGTAGGAGCTGCCGACGAGATGAACCTCGTCGAGGCCGAGGCCGGCGAGGGTCTCGTCGAGCCACTGGGCGGCGCGTTCGGGCTGGTGGATGGGGTGCCGTTGGACGCTGCGGCCGGGGTCGCCGGGGGTGTCGAGGGCGTAGACGGGGCGCTCGGCGGCGAGGTCGGCGGTGTTCGGATACCACATGGCGGAACAGGAGCCCGCCCCGTGGACCAGCACGACCGGGGTTCGGGCCTGGGCGGCCGGGTCGGTGGGGCCGTAGCGGTAGACGTGGGTGGTGCCGAAGGAGGTTTCCACGTCCTGTTCCGCGAGGGCGGGCGCCCCCAGCGCGTAGACCGCGTCGCAGGCCGCGAAGTGCCGGTCGCGCAGGGCGTCGCTCACATAGCGGCCGACGTCGGCCCGGGTGCTGTCGGTCTGATTGCGGGCAGTGGTCTCAGGCACGGGCCACCTCCGGAAGCTCGGGTTTCGTGATACGAACGTACCACGATAATGGTACGGCCGTACCATGAAAGCCGTGCGGCCGGTCCAGGCGGTCGCACCGGGGAAATCGCGACGGAAGAGAAGCGGAGGCCTGCCCATGCCCAAGCGCGTGGATCACGCGGAGCGGCGCGCCGAGATCGGTGAGGCGCTGGTGCGGATCGCGGGGCGGCGCGGGCTGCATGCCGTGGGGATGCGCGATGTGGCCGCCGAGGCGGGTGTGTCACTGCGGCTGGTGCAGTACTACTTCGAGACCAAGGAGAAGCTGCTGCTCTTCGGGCTGGAGCGGTTGGCCGAGGGCTTCGAGAAGCGGGTCGCCGCCCGTGTGCGGGCCGCCGGGGGCGATCCGGGTCCGAGGGCGACGATCGAGGCGTTGCTGAGGACGGCCCTGCCGGTGGACGAGGAGAGCCGTACGTTCCATCTCCTCTATACGTCGTACGCCGTGCTGTCCGTCCATGACCCGGCCCTCGCCGCCCAGCCCTTCATCAGGAATCCCATCGCCGCCGAGCGCGCGGTGACCGAACTCCTTCAGCGGGCCCAGGAGGCGGAGCTGCTGGCACCCGGCGTGGACGCCCATCTGGAGGCGGTCGCCCTGCTGGCGCTGTCGGCGGGACTCGGCACGAGCGTTCTGGTCGGCCAGCGCAGCGCGGAGTCGGCCGTCGAGGTGCTCGACAACCAACTCGACCGGGTCTTCCGCACCGCGCCCCGGGGCCGCGCGCACTGACACCGGCCCCCTAGGAGGCCCCGCTCCCCCGGTGCTCCGCCGTGATACCGAAGCGCTGCTGTTCGCGCGGCGGTGAGGCGACCTCGCGGACGGCGGAGACGGCAGTGATCATCGGCTCTTCGGCGGGTTCCTGGAGGGCTTCCAGCTGCTCCAGATCGGCGGCGGAGACGAGGGCGACGAGGGGCTTGCCGTGCCGCGTCACGACGACGCGCTCGCCGCCGTAGACCACCCGGTTGATCAGGTCGGCGAGCTCAGCCCTGGCTTGCGTCACCGGAATCTCGTAGGCCATGCAGTCCAGCTTAAACCTGGCCCACCTCAGACCTGGCCCTGAGAAACGTACGTCCTGTACATTTTTTACAGACGTCGAACCACGGCAGACGTCTATCCGAGGAGGCGCCACCATGTCCGCGAAACCGCCCACGGCCCGCTATGTACTGCCCGAGTTCACCGAACGCACGAGCGCGGGTGCCCGGACGACGGACCCCTACTCGAAGCTGCTGGAGGAGCGGATCGTGTTCCTCGGGACGGCGATCGACGACACCTCGGCGAACGATGTGATGGCGCAGTTCATGCACCTGGAGTACCAGTCCCCCGACCGGGACATCTCCCTCTACATCAACTCGCCCGGCGGCTCGTTCAGCGCGATGACGGCGGTGTACGACACGATCCGGTACGTCACCTGCGATGTGGAGACCATCTGTCTGGGGCAGGCGGGATCGTCCGCCGCGGTGCTGCTGGCGGCGGGCACACCGGGCAAGCGGTATGTGCTGCCGGGGGCGCGCGTGGTCATCCATCAGCCGGCGTACGGCGAGCCGGTCCAGGGGCAGACGAGCGATCTGGCGATCCTCGCCGAGGAACTGCTGCGCACCCGGCGCACGTTGGAGGAGATGCTCGTACGGCACACGGGGCAGAGCCCGGAACGGATCAGGGCCGATGTCGAGCGGGACACGATCCTCGACGCCCGGGCGGCGGTGGAGTACGGCCTGGCCGACCGGATCATTCCGAGCCGCAAGACCTCGCGCACGCTCCCCGGCACGAGGTGAGCGGCCGATGCTCCCACCCGAGTTGCCGCCGCTGCCCGCGCTGACGCGCGCCGAGGCGGAGTTGATCGACCGTTATCTGGACGTGGTGGACCTGCTGGGCCGGATCAATCCGGCCCGCCCGGGCGACACCTATCGCGGGCTGCGGGCGGCGCAGGCCCTCGTCGGCAAGGCGACCGCGTTGCGCGACGCGCTCGAATTGATGCACGGACGGGGCGAGAACGAGGTCCATGCCCCCACCCTCGCGCGGGCGCTTCGCGTCCTGGACGGCGAGCGGCGCGCCGCACGGGTCGCACTGCCGCCGCCCACGACGCCGAGTTGACCGCCCAACCGACCCCACACCACCCCTTCGACCGCGACACACCCCCCTCGGCCACCAACCCGGGCGACGGCTCGGCCGACCCGCTCGACAGGTGTGATCTTGTCGACATGGCTGAACGGAGTCCGGACGGCGGGCCGTACTGAGGGGCGTCAGGACCGGACTCGGAGCGGAGCGCGGAGCAGTGGGAGAAGCAGCGACAGCAGCGGACACTCACTCAGCCCGCTCCAGAACCGGGGGAGTTGCGCGTCATGCCTGGTTCCAGGCCGGAATGCACTATTCCGATACGGTCGTTCGGACCCCTCGACGGGGTGGACATCCTTACTCAAATCACCCCCTTCAGCTGAATATGCAGGTGGTGAGTAAGGCCACAAATCCCCGATTCCGTTGGGTTTTTCGGACTTCCGTGCGTCAAGATCCCTTCCTGACGACAAGCCCCCGCCACAGCGGCGGGGCGATCCGGGCGGACGCCGAGTCCTGCCGCCGCCCGGATGACCGGTCGACAGGAGTGCATCGGCAGGAGTGGAGGACCCAAGCACGACGGGTCGCCGGAGCGGACAAGCCATGTCCGTGCCGAGCAACCCTTGGGGTGAAGCCGCGTCAGCGGCCGGGCAACTTCGCCAGCCCGAATCCGACAGGTCATCCTTCACAGGCGGCTGACGAAGGGTTGCGCATGACTGCGCTCAATCGTGTCCCGTCGCTGTTGACCCGGGCCGGTACGGCCTCGGCTCTGACCATCGCCGCCGTCGGCGGCAGCATCGTGGTACCGGGCGTCGCGGGCGACGCCGAGGCCGCCACCGTGGCGTCGAAGGCACTCAAGGTCGCGGCTTCCAAGAAGGGCTCGCCCTACCGGTGGGGCGCCACGGGTCCCAGCAGGTTCGACTGCTCGGGGCTGACGCAGTACTCGTTCAAGAAGGCGGGCAAGAAGCTGCCCCGCACCGCCCAGCAGCAGTACAACAAGACGAAGCACATCTCCGCGAGCAACCGCAAGCTCGGAGACCTCGTCTTCTTCCACTCGGGCTCCAGCGTCTACCACGTCGGGATCTACGCGGGGAAGGGAAAGATCTGGCACTCGCCGAAGACGGGTGACGTCGTACGCCTCCAGAAGCTCTGGACGAAGAGCGTCTGGTACGGCCGGGTCCGCTGACCCGGGGTCGGGGGCGGCGGAAACCACCGCCGCCCCCGACGGGCGTGACACCGCCCCGAAAGTGGTTACCCGGTGTGTCATGGCCCCCGACCACACCCGCCCCGCGCGCGACCGGACACCGCTGGAGCACGCGGACCGCAACAAGACCCCGCTGGACCGCGCCGACCGCGACGAGACCCCGTTGGAGCGCGCCGACCGCAACTTCTCCGAGCTGCTGCAGGAGCTGCGGGTCACCCAGACCGGTGTGCAGATCCTCTTCGCCTTCCTGCTGACGCTGGCCTTCACACCGCGCTTCGAGGACCTCGACTCCGTACAGCGCGCCACCTACATCACCACGCTGCTGCTGGCCGTGCTGGCGGCGGCGCTGTTCACGGCACCGGCCGCACTGCATCGCTCGCTGTTCCAGCAGAACGCCAAGCCCACGATCGTCCGGGTCTCGTCCCGGCTGGCGACGGTGGGGCTGGCCGTGCTGATGCCGGCGCTGGCCGGTTCCGTACTGCTGGTCGTGGACGTCACCCTCGGCCGCACGGCCGGGATCATCGCGGGCGTCGGTACGCTCGCCGTCTGTCTGGGCCTGTGGAATCTGCTGCCCAGGTGGGTCAGGGGTGCCGCGGAGCGCCGGCCCTGAGCGGCTGGAGCGGGACCGTCCACGGCAGTTCGATGGCGACCGTCTTGCCGCCCTCGCGGGTGGGTCTGACGCTCAGTCGGCCACCGCACTCGGCGGTCAGCCAGCGGATGATGACCATGCCCCGGCCGTTGTCCTGCTGAACGGCCGCGGGCAGACGTTTCGGAAAACGCGGATGGCTGTCGGTGACACCGATGCGCAGATGCTCGTCCCGGTCGAGGGAGATGTCCACGGTGAACGTGGGCGACTGGCCGAAGGTGTGCAGGACGGCGTTGGTGGCGAGTTCGGAGACGATCAGGCGCACGGTGTCCGCGATGTCCGTGTCGCTCGGCAGGCCCCATTCGGCGAGCACATCGGCGACGTAATTACGGGCGGCGGACACCGAGGCGGGATCGCTCGGCAGAGTGACGGAGGCTTCCTGATGATCTGCCATGGCACGGTCGTCCCTTTCCCACGGGACCGGTGTCCGACAGGGAGCGGATGATTCGACTACGGTCCCGGACTGGTGCTTCGCGCCAGACTGCCACTACCTGGACCCTCTGGGGTGGCGATCCACCAAGATATGCATATATCTGTCCCCCGAAGCGGTGAACTCTCCGACGGCCGACCGTATTCCGGTGCACTCTCGGGCCATCCTCTGTCGTCACCCGACCCACAGCGCGCCGGGCGGAAGGAGAGAGCCATGCAGTACGGTCCGGCGGTGCGCCGCCGCAAGCTCGGTGCCGAGTTGCGCCTTCTGCGCACCCGCGCCGGGCTCACCAGTATCGAGGCGGCCGGTCTCGTGGGCTGGCACCAGTCCAAGGTGAGCCGGATCGAGACCGGCGCCAGCGGGGTGAAGCCCCCGGACGTACGGAAGCTGCTGGACACCTACGAGGTGGCGGACGGCGAGTTGAGGGAGCTGCTGCTGGCGCTCGCGGGCTCCGAGGACGGCGGTGGGCGCCACAACTGGTGGCATGCCTACCGGGGTGTACTGCCGCCGACGTACCGCGACTTCATCAGCCTGGAGTCGCAGGCCAGCGGGATGCGGACGGTGGAGACCTCGGTCGTGCCAGGGCTTTTGCAGATCCCGGAGTACGCGCGGGCGGTGACGCGGGCCACGGTGGAGGGGCTGGAAGACGACAAACTCGACGCGCTCGTGGAAGTGCGGCTCGCGCGGCAGGACGTACTGCGCGGCGATCCGCCGATGGCACTGACTGCCGTGCTCGACGAGGGGGTTTTACGGCGGGAGGTCGGCGGACCGGATGTCATGACCCGTCAGTTGGGGCGTCTGGCGGAGGCCGCGCGCCTTCCTCAGGTGCGACTGCAGGTACTCCCGTTCACTGCCGGGGCGCACATCGGCATCACCGGTCCTTTCGTAATTTTCTCATTTAGGAGCACTTCCGATCTGGACGTGGTTGTTCTCGACCACTTGACGAGTAGCCTCTATCTCGAACGGAAAGAAGACCTCAGGGCCTATGTCGAGGCCTTCAACACCCTTCAGATCCACGCCCTTTCGCCCGAGGAATCGTTGGATTACATCGCCGGGCTGGCTCACGGCTAGCTTTCGGCGCGTGAGGAGGCACCATGTCTGCACTGCCTCGGTCCGTACCCACCAGTACCGCACTGCGCGATGTGCGGTGGCGGCGCAGCAGCCGCAGCGCGGGATTGGCCAACTGTGTGGAAACGGCCCGTCCCGGGTCCGGCCACTGGGCCGGCCTTGTGGCCGTGCGCGATTCGAAGAACACGGCGGGGCCGGCCCTGCTGTTCGCCCCCGAGGCATGGGAGGGATTCATCACCACGCTTCGGTGAGCACCGCCGCGAGCGCCGGCGGTTCCGCTTCCGGGAGCCTCGTTCGCCAAGGCTCCGCCACCGGAAGTTCCGCTTCTGACGACGCACGGCCGCGACGCCGACTCACGGTCGCGTTTCGTCGATGATCCCCATGGCTCGGTCGATCTGTCCCTCGGTGAGATCCGCCCGGGCGGTCAACCGCAGCCTCGATACGCCGTCGGGTACGGACGGTGGGCGGAAACAGCCGACGGCGAGACCCGCCGTACGGCAGTCCGCCGCCCATCGCACCGCCTGATCCGGAGACGGCGCACGCACGGACACCACGGCGGCGTCGGGCCGCACCGCTTCATGGCCCGACGCCGTCAGCCGTGCGTGCAGCTCCCGGGCCACCCAGCCGGCCCGCGCGGCCCGCTCCGGCTCCCGGCGCAGCAGCCGCAGCGCGGCCAGCGCGGCACCGGTCGCGGCCGGGGCGAGCCCCGTGTCGAAGATGAACGTCCGGGCCGCGTTGACCAGATGGTCGATGACATGCGCCGGTCCGAGAACGGCTCCGCCCTGGCTGCCCAGCGACTTCGACAGCGTGACCGTGGCGACCACATCGGGATCGCCCGCGAGCCCCGCCGCGTACGCGGCGCCGCGGCCGCCGTCCCCCAGCACCCCGAGTCCGTGCGCGTCGTCCACGACGAGACCGGCGCCGTACTCACGGCAGGCGGCGGCCAGTTCGGCCAGCGGGGCGGCGTCGCCGTCCACCGAGAACACCGTGTCGGACACGGCGATCGCGGGCCCGGTGCGGGTGCCGAGCGCCTTGCGGACCGCGTCCGGGTCGCCGTGCCCGACGACCTGGGTGGTGCCCCGGGCCAGTCGGCAGCCGTCGATGAGGGAGGCGTGGTTGCCGGCGTCCGAGACGATCAGGGAGCCGTGCGGGGCGAGCGCGGTGACGGCGGCGAGATTGGCCGCGTAGCCGGAGGAAAAGACCAGGGCCGCCTCGAAACCGCAGAAGTCGGCCAGCTCCCGCTCCAGTTCGCCGTGGAGTTCGGTCGTCCCGGAGACCAGCCGGGAGCCGGTGGCCCCGCCGCCCCACCGGCGCGCGGCCTCGGCGGCGCCCTCCGTCACCTCCGGGTGCCGGGACAGGCCCAGATAGTCGTTGCTCGACAGATCGAGGAGCGGCGAGTCGGCCGGGCGGGGCCGAAGGGTCCGTACGAGCCCGGCGCGGCGGCGCGCGGCGGCCTGCTCGTCGATCCAGCCGAACGCCATGGGTCGTCCTCCGGGGGTGAGGTGGGGCGCCCCGCGCAGTATGCGCTTGCCGTGGGCGGGGCATGCGAGTGCCGCACACGGCGCGCGGGGCCCGGGTGCGGATTTTGTAGGCAGTGCACAGACCCTAATGGCAGCGCCGGTCGCTCACGATGTGGCGATACCCACATGTCGATCCGGGTCTGTTGTCCGAAGTCTCCTTGGCCCGGGGCGGTCCCGTAGGACAGGATCGGCTCTCATGGACCTGCTGAACACGCTGGTGGACAAGGGGCTCCGGCGCGAGCCGGTGACCCGTGACGAGGCGCTCGCCGTTCTCCGCACCTCCGACGACGACCTTCTCGACGTGGTGACCGCGGCCGGAAAGGTGCGCCGGCAGTGGTTCGGCCGCCGGGTCAAACTCAACTACCTGGTCAACCTCAAGTCCGGGCTCTGTCCCGAGGACTGCTCCTACTGCTCCCAGCGGCTCGGTTCCACCACGGGCATCCTGAAGTACACCTGGCTCAAGCCCGACGAGGCGTCCAGGGCGGCGGCGGCCGGGCTCGCCGGTGGGGCCAAGCGGGTCTGTCTGGTGGCCTCCGGGCGGGGCCCGACCGACCGGGACGTCGAGCGGGTCGCCGGCACCATCAAGGCGATCAAGGACCAGAACGAGGGCGTCGAGGTGTGCGCCTGTCTCGGTCTGCTCTCCGACGGCCAGGCCGAACGCCTGCGCGAGGCGGGCGCCGACGCCTACAACCACAACCTCAACACCTCCGAGTCGACGTACGGCGAGATCACGACCACGCACACGTACGCCGACCGTGTCGACACCGTCCAGAAGGCCCACGCGGCCGGGCTGTCGGCGTGTTCGGGTCTGATCGCGGGCATGGGCGAGACGGACGAGGACCTGGTCGACGTGGTCTTCTCCCTCCGTGAGCTGGACCCGGACTCGGTGCCGGTCAACTTCCTGATCCCGATCGAGGGCACCCCGCTGGCCAAGGAGTGGCACCTCACCCCTCAGCGCTGTCTGCGCATCCTGGCGATGGTCCGCTTCGTCTGCCCCGACATCGAGGTCCGTATCGCGGGCGGCCGTGAGGTCCACCTCCGCACGATGCAGCCCCTCGCCCTGCACCTCGCCAACTCGATCTTCCTCGGCGACTACCTCACCACCGAGGGCCAGGGCGGCAAGGCCGACCTGGAGATGATCGCGGACGCCGGTTTCGAGGTGGAGGGCATGGGCGAGACGACCCTGCCGGAGCACCGGGTGGCCGGGGAGGCGGGGGCCTGCGGGTCGCGGGCGGCGGGTTGCGGCTCGCACGCCTCGGCGGACGGGGCGTCCGGGTGCGGGTCCCACGAGGGCCCGGACGGGGGCTGCGGGTCCCACGCGGGCGGCGGAGTCTGCGGTTCCGTACCGGCCGCCGCCACCGCGCAGGCCGCCCCCGCCGCTCCGACCGCCGAGCCGCGTACGGATCTGGTGACCGTACGCCGCCGAGGCGCCGGCACCGACCTCGCGCCCAATGCCTGACCTGCCCGTACCGGAGCTGCTGGAACTCGACCGGCGGCATGTGTGGCATCCGTACGGGCCGATGCCGGGCCGGCACGAACCGCTCGTCGTGGAGTCGGCGAGCGGGGTCCGGCTGCGGTTGGCGGGCGGCTCGGGCGAGTTGGTCGACGGTATGTCGTCGTGGTGGTCGGCGATCCACGGCTACAACCACCCGGTGCTCAACGAGGCCGCGCACGACCAGCTGGGGCGGATGAGCCACGTGATGTTCGGCGGGCTCACGCACGAGCCCGCCGTACGGCTGGCGAAGCGCCTTGTCGACATGTCACCGGACGGGCTGGAGCATGTCTTCCTCGCCGACTCGGGCTCGGTCTCGGTCGAGGTCGCGATCAAGATGTGCCTCCAGTACTGGCGTTCGCTCGGCCGCCCCGGCAAGCGGCGCCTGCTGACCTGGCGCGGCGGCTACCACGGCGACACCTGGCAGCCGATGTCCGTGTGCGACCCCGAGGGCGGTATGCACGAGCTGTGGCAGGGCGTACTGCCCCGCCAGGTCTTCGTGGACGCACCGCCGAAGGAGTACGAGGAGTCGTACGCCGAGTTGCTGCGCTCGGCGATCGAGCGGCACGCCGACGACCTGGCCGCCGTGATCGTGGAGCCGGTGGTGCAGGGCGCGGGCGGGATGCGGTTCCACTCCCCCGCGTATCTGCGGGTGCTCCGCGAGGCGTGCGACGCGTACGGCGTGCTGCTGGTGTTCGACGAGATCGCCACCGGGTTCGGGCGTACGGGCGCGCTGTTCGCGGCGGAGCACACGGCGGTGACCCCCGATGTGATGTGCGTGGGCAAGGCGCTGACCGGCGGTTATATGACGATGGCGGCGGCGCTGTGCACGCCGAGGGTGGCCGACGGCATCTCGCGGGGCGAGGTCCCCGTGCTGGCCCACGGTCCGACGTTCATGGGCAATCCCTTGGCCGCGGCGGTCGCCTGCGCGTCGATCGACCTTCTGCTGGGCCAGGACTGGCGCGCGGAGGTCAAGCGGATCGAGGCGGGACTTCGGGAGGGCCTGGCCCCGGCACTCGACGTACCCGGTGTGCGGGACGTCCGTGTCCTCGGCGCCATCGGTGTCGTCCAACTCGACCACGAGGTGGACATGGGGGCGGCCACGGCGGCGGCAGTGCGCGAGGGCGTGTGGCTGCGGCCCTTCCGTGACCTCGTCTACACGATGCCGCCGTATGTGACGGGCGACGAGGACGTGGCACGGATCGCCCGCGCGGTGTGCGCGGCGGCGACGGCGGGATGAAGGAAGAGAACGACGACATGACGATCCTGCTGATCACGGGGACGGGCACGGAGGTCGGCAAGACCGTCGCCACGGCGGCGGTGGCGGCGGTGGCCGTCTGCGCCGGCCGCTCGGTCGCCGTCCTCAAGCCCGCGCAGACGGGTGTGGGCCCGGACGAGCGGGGCGACGCGGAGGAGGTGGCGCGTTTGGCGGGCGCCGTCTCGGCGCACGAACTGGCCCGCTACCCCGAGCCCTTGGCCCCCGCGACGGCCGCCCGGCGCTCCGGTCTGCCGCCCGTGCACCCCGAGGACGTCGCCGAGGCCGCGGCCAAGCTGGCGGTGGACCACGATCTGGTGCTGGTCGAGGGCGCGGGTGGCCTCCTCGTCCGCCTCGACGACGCGGGCGGCACCCTCGCCGACACGGCCCGCCTCCTCGGCGCCCCGGTGCTCCTCGTCGCCTCGGCCGGCCTGGGCACCCTCAACACGACGGAACTGACCGCCCGCGAACTGGCCGTACGGGAAGTGGAGTTGGCGGGAGTGGTGATCGGCAGCTGGCCCAAGTCCCCCGACCTGGCGTCCCGCTGCAACCTGGCGGACCTGCCGGTGGTGGCGGGGGCATCGCTGTTGGGGGCGATCCCGGCGGGGGCGGGCGCCCTGGAACCGGCCGACTTCCGTGCGCGGGCGGGGGGTTGGCTGGCACCGGGGTTGGGCGGTGATTGGGACGCCCAGGCCTTCACAACACGGGAGTCCGCCAGGGCGGCGTAGCTGCGGGCAATCGTGCCGCTGGGGCGGTGCCCATCCCAAAGAGAGCGGCACCCTGCTCGCGCCGGTAAGCGAAACCCCGCCCACCCGCACCACCACTCACCGATCACCGTCCCCCAACAACCGCACCAACTCGATCCGCGACCTGATCCCCAACCGGGTGAACACCCCCCGCAGATGGTGATCGATCGTGCGCGGACTCAACAGCAGCCGGGCGGCGATCTCCCGGTTCGTCGCCCCCTCGGCGGCCATTCGGGCCACCATCAACTGCTGGGCGGTGAGCCGGGACGCGAAGTCATCGGCCCCGGAGGTCACTTCAGCCCGCTCCCCCAACGCGCGTAGCTCCGCCCGCGCCTGGCCCGCGCACTGCGGCGACCCGAAGTGCTCGAAGGCTTCGAGCGCGCTGTGCAACCGGTCCCGCGCCTCGGTGCGGTTGCGCAGCCGTCGCAGAGCGCTGCCGAACAGCAGCTCCGTACGGGCACGTTCGAAGTCACGGGTGCCACCGGCGTGCAGGTCGAGGGCGGTGCGGTAGTGCTCGACGGCCCCTTCCCCGGTGGCGAGCAGGGCCCGGCAGCGAGCGCTGAGGGCGAGGTCGTCGGCGCTGCGGACGGTCCGGGCCCAGCGGTCGTAGTCGGCGTGGGCGGCGCGGGCCACACGGGTGTCGCCGGTGCGCACGGCGGCTTCGACATAGTGCGGCGTGGCGATATGCCGGATGGCCCGATGCCCGTGCCCGGGGCCGAAGCCGGCGAGCGCGCGCAGCCGGGCGGCGGAGGCGGCGAACCGCCCGGTGCTGAGGTCCAGGAAGGCGAGGGCGAACATGGCGAGGGCGGCCGGGAGTCCGAGGCCACGGGCGAGGGCGTGGGCGCGGGCGGACTCGGCGCGTTCACGGCAGACCTGCTCGTCGCCGGTGATGGCGGCGAACATCGCGAGGGCGGCCTGGAGATGGCAGGCCCCGTTGTCCTGGCCGGTGGCGTACGCCTGGTGGAGGGCGTCGAGGGCGGCGGCCTCGGCGGTCTTGGGGCGGCCGGTCCAGAACTCGGCGTACGCCCGGAACTCCATGGCCTGCGGCACGGTGACGATCTCGCCCCTGGCACGGGCGGAGGCGGCGGCGCGGGACGTGGCTGTGGTGGCGAGGGTGTGGTCGCCGAGGAGGAGGGCGGCGATCCCGGAGTGGATGAGCAGGGTGGGGTCGCCGCCGGGGCCGCAGCGTCCGGCGGCGGCTTCGAGGACGTCGCGGGCGTCGTCGTACCGTCCGGCGGACGCGGCGGTGAGGGCGCCGAGGGTGCTGGGCGTCAGGATGCCGAGCGCGTCGGCGACATCGGCGGCCTCGCGGCAGCGGCGCAGATCGCCGGTGTAGATGGCGGCCTCGGTGGCTCGTGCCAGCAGATGGACGGCGGTGTCCGAGGAGTGGTCACGACCGGGGGCACGCCTGAAGCCGTGGTCGGGGTGGGGGTCGGGGTCATGCCCGTGGCCGTGGCGGGCCGTGGCGGTGAGCAGTGCGTCGAAGGCCTCGGAGGCGTTGCCGGCGCGCAGGGCGAGGAGGCCGCCGAGGGCGTCGTGGTCGGTGGCGGTGATGAGGCGGCGGGCCCGGTCGCCGTCGCCGGACTGCCAGGCCTCGGCTGCCGCCTGGGCGAGCAGGGTGGGGCGTTCGGCGGGTTCCGGGGTGAGGGCGGCGGCGCGTTCGGCGAGGGCGGAGGCGAGGGCGGGTTCGCCGATGGCACGTGCCACCCGTGCGGACAGCCGGAGTTCGGCGGCGAGCCGGCGGCTGGGGCCGAGGGCGGCGGCGGCCCGGTGCCAGGAGCGCCGGGGTCTCTCGCCCTCGCCGCTGAGGACCCCGGCGAGGAGACGGTGGGCCGCGCGCCGGTCGTCCATGGCGGCGGACTCGTATACGGCGATCCTGGTCCAGGCGTCCCGGAAGACGATGCCCTGCGCGGTGGCGTGGGCGAGGCCCGCCGTCTCGGCCGCGTCGACGGGGGCGGTGTCGAGTCCGGCGGCGGTGACGGCGCGGGCGTAGGCGTGGGTGGGGAAGGGGTGTTGGTCGGCGGCGGCGAGCAGCAGCAGGAAGCGGGTGTCGGCGGGCAGGGCCCGTACCTCGTGCCGGTGGGTCCTCAGCAGTGCGGGGGCGAGCGTCAACGGCTCGGCGGGGAGCGGGTCGAGTCCGGCGGCCTGGCGTTCGGTCAGGGCGGCGGCCAGTTCCCGGGCAGCGCGAGGGTCGCCGTGGGCGGCGTGCAGCAGGCGTACGTGTACGCCTTCGAAGAGCGCGGCCTGTGCGGCCGGCTCGTCCTCCGGGCTCGGCCACTGGTGCGTGGGGGGCGGTGGCGAGCGATGCGGAAGTTGTGGGGGGTTCACCGGAGTCACCACACTCATCACGTTACTGGCGAGTTAACCGGCGAGTAAAGACCGGCGATTTCACCGATGCGGCGCGCGTAGACCTCATCTGACACTCCTGTTCGACCCCACCCGTTTCAGGAGGCACCATGCATCGCCGCATGCGCCGTATCGCCACGGCCCTCGCGACCGTGACCACCACGCTCCTTCTGTCACTGACGTTCACGGCCGCCCCCGCTCGGGCCGCGACCCACAACCCGATCGTTTTCGTGCATGGATTGAGCAGTTCGTCCAGCAGTTGGGACGAATGGGTCTCGTACTTCGAGGAGGACGGTTACTCGTCGTCAGAGTTGTACGCCTGGTCCTATGACTGGGCGCAGTCCAATGTGACAACGGCACAGCAACTGCGGACCAAGATTCAGAGCGTCCTCTCCGCGACCGGCGCCTCCAAGGTCGACCTGGTCGTGCACTCGATGGGCGCGCTCAACTCCCGCTACTACCTCAAGAACCTCAGCGGTACCTCGTCCGTGGACGACTTCGTGTCGGTCGCGGGCGTCAACCACGGGACGACGACGGCCTCGTGGTGCTCGTGGCTGTACACCTCGTGCGCGGAGATGTACACCGGAAGCTCGTTCCTGACCTCGCTGAACTCCGGTGACGAGACCCCGGGCAGCGTCTCGTACGCCAGCTACTGGTCGAACTGCGACGACGCGCTCACCCCGGACACCACGGCGATCCTCAGCGGCGCCACCAATGTCGAGGTCGGCTGTGTCTCGCACACCGACATGAACAACGACTACGGCGTCTACGAGCAGGTGCGCGACTTCGTCGCCTGACCCACTGGGCTTGTCGTACGCCCTGCGCGCCCGTCGCGCGACCACTCCCCAGGGTCGCGCGACGGGCGCACCGGCGCTTCCGGACGGGTGAGCCGGTGCTTCCCGGGGGACAATCGCGGTAACCGCCGTCCCCCCTCGGGAGGTCCGTGATGGCCAGTGCCCCCAAGGACGCCGTGCACCATCCGCTCTTCGCCCGCTTCTACGCGAGGCTGAGCGTGTCGGCGGAGCCGAAGGTGGGTCCGCTGCGGGACCGGCTTTTCGACGGGCTCTCGGGGCGGATCATCGAGATCGGCGCCGGAAACGGTCTGAACTTCGCGCATGTCCCGACCACGGTCTCGGAGGTCGTGGCCATCGAACCGGAGCGCTCCCTGAGGCAGTTGGCCCTGGAGGCCGCCCTGCGCTCCGAGGTGCCCGTGGATGTCGTACCGGGCTCGGCGGAGGCGCTGCCGGTCAAGAGCGAGGCGTTCGACGCGGCCGTGCTGTCCCTGGTGCTGTGCAGTGTGCGGGACGTACGGCGCTCGCTCGGCGAGGTGCGGCGGGTGCTGCGCCCCGGCGGTGAGCTGCGGTTCTTCGAGCACGGCCGGGGCGGCGAGGGCCCGATGCTCCTGGTCCAGCGCGCGTTGGACCGCACAGTGTGGCCGCTGCTGTTCGGCGGCTGCCATGTGTCACGCGATCCGCTCGCGGAAATCCGCGCGGCCGGGTTCGAGATCGAGACATACGAGGAGGTCACGCCGACCGCGCGGGGGCCGAGGCTCCCCGGCTCCCGCTTGGTGATGGGCCGGGCGCGGCGACCCGAGGCCGAGGACTCCTAGGCGCTCCACTGCCGAAGCTCGTGCGCGATGTCGTACACGGTCGCCTCGCCGCTCTTGACCAGTTTGGCCAGTTCACGGACCCGCTCGGGGGAGGTGACGACCTTGACGCCGCTGGCGACGAGATAGCCGTAGGCGACGGCGGAGGCGAACAGGGCGTTGGAGCGTTCCAGCGCCGGGACATGCATCAGGAGTTGCAGGAGTGACGCGGCTCGGGCGTGCGGGGTGTCGTAGACGGGGACGTCGAAGATCTCGGCCTCGTGGCGGGCGACGGCCGCGACCAGGGCGCCCCAGTCGGTGACCTGGGGATCTCCGGGCGTCTTCCGTTCGGCGACCATCAGGAGCCAGGCGAGGTCGATACGGAGCTGACTCAAGGGATCAGTGACGCCCTTCGCGCCGGCCTTCGGACTCCCCGCCGAACTCCTCGGCGAAGACAGCCTCGTACTGCTTCATGAAATCGGCGGCGGACTCCACGAAGGTGTGCCCCACCTCTCCGGTGTCCTGCTTGACCAGTTCCTCGATGTACCGGTTCACACTCATCCCACGCTCCATGGCTCGTTCCCGGGCGGCTCGGGCCGTGTCCTCGTCCACCCGTACGTTCAGCTGGGTCTTGGCCATGGTTCGACGCTAGCGCCGGGGTGCTAGCGGGGGCAAGTGCGCCCTTGCCCGTAAGGGGCGCGGACCCTCCCTCAGGGGCGGCATATCGGTGCCCCTTACATCGGCCTCGAACATCCGACCTGCGACGGAGGGGCGCATCTGACCTCCGAGGGATACCGGGTGTGCACTGGATCACATTAGGCTCGTCCGAGAACGCCCGGAATTCGAACTGGTTCGATCCTGGAGGCCGTTTTGTCCACTGCTGCCGCTGAGCACTCCCTCGGCCGAGCGGAAGCGGACGGTGTCGCCGCCCGTGCCCGGGGCCTGACGAAGGCGTACGGCTCGGGCGAGACCGCGGTGCTCGCCCTCGACTCGGTCGACGTGGACATCGCACGCGGCCGGTTCACCGCCGTGATGGGGCCCTCGGGCTCGGGAAAGTCCACGTTGATGCACTGTCTGGCGGGGCTCGACACCGTGTCGGCGGGGCAGGTGTGGCTCGGGGACACCGAGATCACCGGGCTGAAGGATCGCGATCTGACCCGGTTGCGGCGTGACCGGATCGGCTTCATGTTCCAGTCCTTCAACCTGATCCCGACGCTGACCGCCGCCGAGAACATCACCCTGCCCATGGACATCGCGGGCAAGAAGCCCGACGAGAAGTGGCTGGACCAGGTCATCGACACCCTGGGACTACGGGACCGGCTGAAGCACCGGCCCTCCCAGCTCTCCGGCGGCCAGCAGCAGCGCGTGGCCTGCGCCCGGGCGCTCGCCTCTCGGCCCGAGCTGATCTTCGCCGACGAGCCGACCGGCAATCTGGACTCCCGGGCCGGTCTTGAGGTGCTCGGCTTCCTGCGGGAGGCCGTGGACGAGCTGGGCCAGACCGTCGTCATGGTCACCCATGACCCGGGCGCCGCCGCCCACTCCGACCTGGTGCTCTTCCTCGGGGACGGCCGGATCGTGGACCGGATGGAGCGCCCGACGTCCGAGGCGGTGCTGGAGCGGATGCGGCTGTTCACCGGCGGGAACCCGGGGGGCCAGGGGCCCGGCCCGGCCGCCGGGGAGGGCAAGCCCGCGGATGCGCCGGGCACGCCCATGGAGGTCAGGACCACCGGTCCGACCGCCCTCGACGAGGACTGAGACCGTGCTCAGGGCGACCCTGCGGAGTTTCCTGGCGCACAAGGGACGGCTGGTGCTGTCGGCGCTGGCGGTCATCCTGTCGGTGGCGTTCGTCGCGGGCAGTCTGATCTTCTCGGACACGGTCACCCGCACCTTCGACCGGCTGTTCGCCTCCACCTCGGCCGATGTCACGGTGGGCCCGAGGGAGGACGACCTCGACGGGCAGCTGCCGACCGGGGCGGTGGAGACCGTACCGGCGTCGCTCGCCCGGCGGATCGCCGGGATCGACGGTGTCGCGGACACGCATGTCGACGCGTCCGTGGAGAACATCACGGTCGTCGACGGGGAGAACGAGTCGGTGGGCCCGACGACGGGCGCCCCCACCATCGCCACCAACTGGTATCTCACCGACCGCAGCCCGGTCGAACTGACCAGCGGACACGCGCCCGAGGGCCCCGGACAGGCGCTGCTGGACGCGGACACCGCCGACAAGAAGGACGTGCGGATCGGCGACACGCTCACCGTGCTCGCGGGGCCCGGCTCCTTCGAGGTGAAGGTCGTCGGCATCGCCACCTTCACCACCACCAACCCCGGCGCCGCCCTCGTCTTCCTCGACACCGCCACCGCCCAGACCAGGCTGCTGGGCGACCCCGAGGCCGCCACGAGCATCTCGGTGACGGCGGCGCCCGGCGTCACCGACGACCAGCTCAAGCGGCGCATCGCCCGCGCCCTCGGACCGAAGACGTACGACTACCAGACCGCCGACGAACAGGCAGAGTCGGCGGCGGCCTCACTCGGCGGTTTCCTCGACGTCATCAAGTACATGATGCTGGGCTTCGCCGGCATCGCGACGCTGGTCGGCGTCTTCCTGATCGTCAACACCTTCTCCATGCTCATCGCCCAACGCACCCGCGAACTGGGCCTGTTGCGCGCCCTCGGCGCCGACCGGCGGCAGGTGCGCCGGTCCGTGCTCACCGAGGCGGCACTGCTCGGCCTCGTCGGGTCGACGCTCGGGCTCGCCACGGGCATCGGACTGGCGTACGGGCTGATCGAGTTGATGGGCGTCCTGGGGATGAACCTGAGCGCCGCCGAGATGGTGATCGGTGCGGGCACCCCGATCGCCGCGTATGTCGTCGGCCTCGGCGTCACCTTCGTCGCGGCCTATCTCCCGGCCCGGCGGGCGGCGACGGTCTCGCCGATGGCGGCGCTCTCCGATGCCGAGATCACCGGAGTCGGACGGCCCCTGCGGCTGCGCGCGGTGGTCGGCGGGATCGTCGGGGCGGCCGGTGCCGCCGCGCTCATCGGGTGCGCGGTGTCCACGGACACCGGCTCGGCGGCCTCGCTGCTCGGCCTGGGCGTGGTCCTCACCCTGATCGCGACCGTCGTCGCGGGCCCCCTTCTCGTACGACCGGTGATCCGGGTGCTCGGCGGCGCGTTCCCCGCGCTGTTCGGCTCCATCGGGCGGATGAGCCAGCGCAACGCCCTGCGCAACCCCCGGCGCACCGGTGCCACCGCCGCCGCGCTGATGGTGGGGCTCGCGCTGGTCACCGGGATGTCGGTGGCGAGCGCCTCGATGACCAAGTCGTTCGACGACGAGATCGACCGCACCCTGGGCGCCGACTTCGTCGTCCAGAACCAGAACTTCCTGCCGTTCCCGCAGGAGGTCACCGACCGGGTCGAGGACATGGTGGGGTCAGGGCCGCAGGAGGGGGCAGAGTTGGTCGTACGCCAGCGGTTCACCCCGGTCGCGGTACGGCTGCCGGACGGCGACCGGATCGAGACGACCGCCTCCGCGTACGACGCGGAACTCGACGAGATCGCGAACGTCACCTACGCGCGGGGCGACAGCGCGGCGGCCCTCGCGGACGGCGCCATCGCCATGGACGTGGACTTCGCGAAGGACCACGACGTGACCGTCGGCAGCGTCATCCCCGTACAGTTCCCGGCCGGGAAGAACGCCGAGCTGAAGGTCACCGCGCTCACCGACCAGGAGGCCGCCGAGGGCTTCGGCGTCGAGGGCGGGCTGTTCTTCGGGATGCCGACCATCGAGAAGTACGTACCCGGCGGCCAGGACTCCGCCCTGTACGTCAACGCCGCCTCCGGTACGAGCGCGGACGCGCTGCGCGCGAACCTGGAGCGCACGCTGGAGGAGTATCCGCAGGTCCAGGTCCGCGACCAGGCCGACTACAAGGAGCTGATCCGCGGCCAGATCGCCGTACTGCTGTACCTGGTCTACGCGTTGCTCGGCCTCGCGATCGTCATCGCGATCCTCGGCGTGGTCAACACCCTGGCCCTGTCCGTGGTCGAACGCACGCGTGAGATCGGGCTGCTGCGGGCGATCGGTCTGGCCCGGCGGCAGCTGCGGCGGATGATCCGGCTGGAGTCCGTGGTCATCGCCGTCTTCGGCGCGGTCCTCGGGCTCGCACTCGGTCTGATCTGGGGCGTGTGCGTCCAGCAGGTGCTGGCGTTGCAGGGCATGCGGGCGCTGGCGATCCCCTGGGGCACGGTCGTCGCCGTGGTCGTGGGCTCGGCGGTGGTCGGCGTGGTGGCCGCGTTGCTCCCGGCGCTGCGCGCGTCCCGGATGAACGTGCTGGCGGCAATCGCGCACGAGTGATGTACTCACCGGTGTTCCAGCGGTATTCCGGCTCAAGTCCCGTATCGGTGAGGAGAGTTCATGACGCGCCCGTTCCGCTTCGGAGTCAATCTGCTCAGTCCCACGTCCGGCGAGGAGTGGCGGGCGAAGTGCGGCCGCGCCGAACAGCTCGGTTTCGACGTGATCCTGGTCCCGGACCATCTGGGTATGCCGGCCCCGTTCCCGGCGCTCGTCGCCGCGGCCGAGGCGACCGAGCGGCCCCGGCTCGGCACGTTCGTCCTCAACGCGGGCTTCTGGAACCCGGCGTTGCTGGCGCGCGAGGTGGCCACCACGGACGCGTTGACCGGCGGGCGTCTGGAGCTGGGGCTCGGCACCGGGTATGTGGAGGCGGAGCACGAGAAGGCGGGGCTGCCGTGGGGGTCGCCGGGTGAGCGGGTCGACCATCTGCGGCGCACTGTCGAGGAGTTGGACCGCCTGCTCGGCTCCGACGAGCTCCCCCACTCTCGGCTGCGCTCAAGCGGGGGGACCCCCATGCCACGCCCGGTCCAGAGCTCCGGGGTGCCGTTGCTCATCGGCGGCAACGGCGACCGGATGCTGCGGATCACCGCCGAGCACGCGGACATCGCGGCGTTCACGGGTGCCCGTTCGGTCGGGGGCGGTCGGCTGGAACCGCTCACGGCGGAGGAACTCGACGAACGGGTCGCCCGCTACCAGGAGTTCGCCGCCGGCCGCAAGGAACCCGCCGAGCTGAACCTGCTGATCCAGATCGTCGAGATCACCGACGACCGCGCCGCCGCCGCGCGCCCCTGGCTCGACCACATCCCCCACCTCACCGAGGAGCAGATCCTCCGACTGCCGCTGGTCCTCGTGGGCACCCTGGACGAGATCGTCGAGCAGGTACTGGCCCAGCGCGAGCGGTACGGCTTCACCTATCTGACCGTCCTGGAGCCGAACATGGAGGTCTTCGGCCAGGTGATGGAGGCGCTGCGCGGGCGTTGACGCGAGGGCGGGCGAGCCGATGGAGGGCCTGCGCGGCCGTCGGCCCGAGGGCGGGCGAGCCGATGGAGGCGCTGCGCGGCCGTCGGTCCGAGGGCGGGCGTCCGGATCGTGGAATTCCAGGTTGCCCCTCGGCCGCCGTGCTGAGATCACCTCATGACCGACCTGCGTATACGGGCCGCGACGCCCGACGACCTCGATGCCGTGCTCGCCTTCTGGAAGGCGGCCGCCGAGGGCACGAGCATCAGTGACGACCGCGACGGGGTGGAACGGCTGGTGGCACGCGACCCCGACTCCCTGATCCTCGCCGAACTGGACGGCGACCTGGTGGGCACGGTGATCGCCGGTTTCGACGGCTGGCGGTGCCATCTGTACCGGCTCGCGGTGGCCCCGGAGCGGCGGCGCCAGGGCATCGGCTCGGCGCTGCTGGCCGCCGCCGAGGAGCGGTTCGTACGGCTCGGGGGCCGGCGTGCCGACGCGATGGTGCTCGTGCGGAACGAGACCGCCCATCACGCGTGGAGCGCGGCGGGGTACGGGCCGGAGGAGAAGTGGCGGCGGTGGGTGAAGCCGCTCGGGGAATGACCGGCGGGAGGCTCCAAGGAGCGGGCGAAGAGGGTGACCGTAGGCACCCGACTCCGCACTTTGCCCGTCCTTTACCATGGGTGGACCACTCAGCTTCTACGGAAAGGTTGTGAGCGTCCGCCCATGGGCGAGCCTCCCAGTACCCGACCCGGTACCTCACGCGTCCGAGCCGGTGCACGACATCGCGCGATCCTCCCGCCCCTGCCCGACCATGGGACGGAGGTGACCCGATGACCGAAGTGCTCCTCCTTCTGGTGGCACTGCTGCTCTCGCTGGCCTGTGGCGCCTTCGTGGCGGCCGAGTTCTCCCTGACCACGGTCGAGCGCGGCGAGTTGGAGCGGGCGGCGGAGCGCGGTGAGCGAGGGGCCGTCGGCGCCCTCAGGGCCGTACGGAATCTGACGTTCCAGCTCTCCGGCGCCCAGCTCGGCATCACCGTCACCAACCTGGTCGTCGGTATGCTCGCCGAGCCGTCCATCGCCAAGCTGATCGCGGGCCCGCTGGAGTCCATCGGGGTCTCCGCGTCCGCGGCGAGTTCGGTGGCGCTGGTCATCGGTACGGCCCTGTCGACCGTCGTGCTGATGGTCGTCGGCGAGCTGGTCCCGAAGAACTGGGCGATCTCCACGCCGCTGCCGGTGGCGAAGCGGGTGGCCAATCCGCAGCGCTGGTTCAGCGCCGCGTTCCGCCCCTTCATCACCCATCTCAACAACACCGCCAACCGGCTCGTCCGCCTCTTCGGCATCGAGCCCGCCGAGGAGCTTGCGTCCGCGCGCGGCCCCCAGGAGCTGGCGGCCCTCGCCCGGCACTCGGCCAAGGAGGGCGCGCTGGAGGCGGACACCGCGGAGCTGTTCGTCCGCACGCTCAACCTGGCCGATCTCACCGCGGAGAACGTGATGACCCCCCGCGTCCAGGTCATCGCCCTCGACGCCCAGGCGACCTGCGAGGACGTGGCGAACGCGACCCGGGCCACCGGCCTGTCCCGCTTCCCCGTCTACCGCGAAAGCCTCGACTCGGTGATCGGCACCGCGCACATCAAGGACATCCTCGCCGTCCCGGCCGAGCGCCGGCTGCACACCTCCGTCGCCGAGCTGCTGCGCGAGCCTCTCCTCGTCCCCGAGACCCTGACCGTCGACCGCCTCCTGGACCGGCTCTCGGGCAAGCGCACCATGGCCGTCGTCATCGACGAGTACGGCGGGACCGCCGGGGTGGTGACGCTGGAGGACATCGTCGAGGAGGTCGTCGGCGAGGTCCGCGACGAGCACGACCCGCACGAGACACCCGACCTGGCCCCCGTCGGCACCGACGACGACGGCCGCGCCCTGTACTCGGCCGACGGCTCGGCCCGCACCGACCAGCTCGCGCGCGTGGGCCTGAAGGCGCCCGAGGGACCGTACGAGACGCTCGCGGGCCTGGTCGCCACCGAGCTGGGCCGCATACCGGCCGTCGGCGACACCGTCGAGGTCACCGGTTGGCGCCTCGACGTCGTGGACGCCACCGGGCGCCGCGCGGCGCGGGTGCTGCTGCACGCGCCGGTGGTCCCGTCCGACGAGGAGGAGACGCGATGACCGCCGTCCAACTGCTGATCGGTTTCGCGACGCTGGTCGTCAACGCGTTCTTCGTGGGCGCCGAGTTCGCGCTGATCTCGGTACGCCGCAGCCAGATCGAGCCGTATGCCGAGCAGGGCGACCGGCGGGCGCGCAGTGTGCTGTGGGGGCTGGAGCACGTGTCGGCGCTGATGGCCGCCGCACAGCTCGGGATCACGCTGTGCACCCTGGTCCTCGGTGTGGTCGCGGAGCCGGCGATCGAGCATCTGCTGGAACCGGTGTTCCACGCCCTCGGCGTGCCGGAGAGCGCCGGGCACGCGGTGTCCTTCGTGATCGCGCTGGCCCTGGCCACCTATCTGCACATGCTGCTCGGCGAGATGGTGCCGAAGAACATCGCGCTCGCCGAGCCGGTGCGCAGCGCGCTGCTGCTGGGCCCGCCGCTGGTCACGCTGTCGCGGGCGCTGCGCCCGGTGATCTTCGCGATCAACGCCTTCGCGAACGGACTGCTGAAGCTGATGCGGATCGAGACCAAGAACGAGGTCGCGGCGACGTTCTCGGACGCCGAACTCGCCCGGATCGTCCGTGACTCCAGCGAAGCCGGGCTCATCGACGACCGCGCCCAGGAGCGGCTGCACGACGCCCTGGAGCTGGGCCGCAGGCCCGTCCGCGATGTCGTCCTCCCGCTGGAACGCGTCGTCTACGCGCGCGTGGGCGTCACCCCCGAGGAGTTGGAGGGGCTGTCGGCCGAGTCCGGGTTCTCGCGCTTCCCCGTGGTGGACGAGGGGCGCCGGATCGTGGGCTACCTCCATGTGAAGGACGCCCTCGACGCGGCCCCGCGCGACGTGGCCTTCGCCGTCCGCGACATGCGCTCCATCGCACGGGTACGGGAGGCGACGCCGCTGGACGACGTCCTCACCGCGATGCGCCGCAGCCGTACGCATCTGGCGGCGGTCCAGGGCTCGGACGGCCGACTGGCCGGGATCGTGACCATGGAGGACGTACTGAGGGAACTGTTCGGACAGCCTGCCATCTGAGCACGGCCGGGTCGGGCGAGACCGGGACTCGGGCAAGGCCGAGGACTCGGGCAAGGCCGGGACGTGGGCGAGGCCGGGACTTGGGCGAGGCCCGGGGGGGAAGCAGGTCGGCGAGGCCGGGGGGCGTGCCGCTCTTGGCTCCGACCGGGTGGGCACGCCGGGCAGGGCCTTGGCTCTGACCGGGGTGGGCATGCTTGGCAGGGCGCGGGGCCCACGCCGCTCTGGCTCGGGCCGGGTGAACAAGCCGGGCAAAGCCCCGGGAGCCGCGCCGCTCTCGGCTCCCGGCCGGGCAGGGCACGGGACCCACACCACTCTCACTCAGGCCGGGTGAACAAGCCGGGCAAGACCCCGGGAACCCACGCCGCTCCCGACTCCGGCCAAGCAGGGCACGCCGGGCAAGACCCAGGACCCACACCACCCTGACTCAGGCCGGGTGAACAAGCCGGGCAAAGCCCCGGGAGCCGCGCCGCTCTCGGCTCCGGCCCGGGTGGGGCACGCCGGTTGAGGTCCGGGGCGCATCCCGCTCTCGGCCTCCGTCCCGGACTTGGCCCTGGGCCAAGTCCGGCCGGACGCGGAGGCCGACCGACCGGCGGGTATGTGCACGGGATAGCATCGCTGTCGCCATGCAGACGAATGCCAACCACCCCAACCACCCCAGCGCGCCCAGCGCCCCCGGCACCCCGCCCGCCAGTCCGCCGTACGCCAGCCTGGTCGCGGTCGGTGACTCCTTCACCGAGGGCATGTCGGACCGGCTGCCCGACGGTTCGTACCGGGGCTGGGCCGATCTCCTCGCGGGCCGGATGGCCGCGGCGAAGCCAGGCTTCCGGTACGCCAACCTCGCGGTACGGGGCAAGCTGATCGGCCAGATCGTCGAGGAGCAGGTGGACGTGGCCGCCGCGATGCGCCCGGACGTGATCACCCTGGTCGGCGGTCTCAACGACACCCTGCGCCCCAAGTGCGACATGGGCCGGGTGCGCGGTCTGCTGGAGGCGGCGGTGGAGCGGCTGGCCCCGGCCTGCGAGCAACTCGTCCTGATGCGCAGCCCCGGCCGCCAGGGCCCTGTCCTGGAACGCTTCCGGCCGCGCATGGAGGAGCTGTTCGGGTGCGTCGAGGAGCTGGCCGCCCGGCACGGCGCCGTCGTCGTCGACCTGTACGGGGCACCCTCGCTGGCCGACCCCCGCCTGTGGGACGTGGACCGGCTGCATCTGACCCCCGAGGGACACCGCCGGGTCGCCGAGGGGGTGTGGCAGACCCTCGGCTATCCGGCCGAGGACGCCGAGTGGCGTACGCCGATGCCCGCGACGCCGCCGCCCGCGTGGGCCGCGCGCCAGGTGGAGCATGTGCGCTTCGCCCGCCAGTACCTGCTGCCGTGGATCGGCCGCCGCCTCACCGGCCGCTCGTCCGGCGACGGCCTGCCGGCCAAGCGGCCCGAGTTGCTGCCCTACGAAGGGCCAGTAGCGTAGGGAACCGTCGCGACGGGAGGCGTGTGTGACGACCACCGTGATCAACCTCAAGGGCCGGATCGGCGAGTTCGGCCCCTCCCTGGAGTACGCCCCCAGCGATGTGGTCTACATCGGCCGCCGCTGGACCATGGGCCACTGGGACCTGCCCCAGCACCCGCTCTACAACCCGTTCCAGTACGACACCCCGAAGAAGAAGCGGGACGGGACACGGGCCGAGGTCATGGAGAAGTACCGCGAGTACCTGATGGCCGACCCCGAGCTGCTCGCCCTGGTACCGGAGCTACGGGGCAAGACCCTGGCCTGCTGGTGCGCCCCCGAACTGTGCCACGGGGACATCCTGGCGGAGATCGCCGACGGGTCGGACAGGCCCTCGTAGGTTCCTCCGAAGAGGCCCGCTGCGCTCACCTGCACGAATCGCCAGTAGAATTTCGTCACGTGACTTCTGCGCCAGCCAAGCCCCGTATCCCCAACGTCCTCGCCGGACGGTACGCCTCCGCCGAGCTCGCCACGCTCTGGTCGCCCGAGCAGAAGGTGAGGCTGGAGCGGCAGCTCTGGCTGGCCGTGCTGCGGGCCCAGAAGGACCTCGGGATCGAGGTGCCGGACGAGGCCCTCGCCGACTACGAGCGGGTGCTGGACACCGTCGACCTGGCGTCCATCGCCGAGCGCGAGAAGGTCACGCGGCATGACGTGAAGGCGCGGATCGAGGAGTTCAACGACCTCGCCGGGCACGAGCACGTCCACAAGGGCATGACCTCGCGCGACCTCACCGAGAACGTCGAGCAGCTGCAGATCCGGCTGTCGCTGGAGCTGATGCGGGACCGTACGGTGGCCGTGCTCGCACGGCTGGGCAAGCTGGCTGGTGAGTACGGCGAGCTGGTCATGGCCGGCCGCTCGCACAACGTGGCCGCGCAGGCCACCACCCTCGGCAAGCGGTTCGCGACCGCCGCCGACGAACTGCTGGTGGCGTACGGCCGGGTCGAGGAGCTGCTCGGCCGCTATCCGCTGCGCGGCATCAAGGGCCCGGTCGGCACCGCGCAGGACATGCTCGACCTGCTCGGCGGGGACTCGGCCAAGCTGGCGGAGCTGGAGGACCGGATCGCCGGGCACCTCGGTTTCTCGCAGGCGTTCACCTCGGTCGGCCAGGTGTACCCGCGTTCGCTGGACTACGAGGTCGTGACCGCCCTGGTGCAGTTGGCGGCGGCACCCTCGTCGCTGGCCAAGACGATCCGGCTGATGGCGGGGCACGAGCTGGTGACCGAAGGCTTCAAGCCCGGCCAGGTCGGCTCCTCCGCGATGCCGCACAAGATGAACACGCGGTCGTGCGAGCGCGTCAACGGCCTCATGGTCATCCTGCGCGGCTACGCCTCGATGACCGGCGAGCTGGCCGGCGACCAGTGGAACGAGGGCGATGTGTCCTGCTCGGTGGTCCGCCGCGTGGCGCTCCCCGACGCGTTCTTCGCCCTCGACGGTCTGCTGGAGACGTTCCTGACCGTCCTCGACGAGTTCGGCGCGTTCCCGGCGGTCGTCGCACGGGAGCTGGACCGCTATCTGCCCTTCCTCGCCACCACCAAGGTGCTGATGGGCGCGGTGCGCGCGGGGGTCGGCCGCGAGGTCGCCCATGAGGCGATCAAGGAGAACGCGGTCGCGTCGGCGCTGGCGATGCGCGAGCAGGGTGCCGAGCGCAACGAACTGCTCGACAAGCTCGCCGCCGACGAGCGCATTCCGCTGGACCGGGACGGGCTGGACGCGTTGATGGCCGACAAGCTGTCCTTCACCGGTGCGGCCGCAGCCCAGGTCGGTGTCGTCGTGGGGCGTGTCGAGGAGATCGTCAAGCAGCGTCCCGAGGCCGCCGGTTACGCCCCCGGAGCGATCCTCTGACGCGCCGCGGCACACGATGACACGCCTCACCCAGGCGGAGCTGGAGGCCGCCCGCGACCGACTCGTCCCGGACGTGGTCGCGGACGGCCTCCGTGTGCTCTTCTGCGGCATCAACCCGGGGTTGATGACGGCCGCCACCGGCCACCACTTCGCCCGCCCCGGCAACCGCTTCTGGCCCGTACTCCATCTGTCCGGCTTCACACCCCGGCTGTTCAAGCCGTCGGAGCAGGGCGAGTTGACGTCGTACGGGCTCGGCATCACCAACGTCGTCGCCCGGGCCACGGCACGCGCCGACGAGCTGACGGCGGACGAGTACGTCGAGGGCGGGCGTCTGCTGACCGCCAAGGTCGAGCGGCTTCGGCCGCGTTGGCTGGCGGTCGTGGGCGTGACCGCGTACCGGGCCGCGTTCGGGGACCGCAAGGCCGTGATCGGGCCGCAGGAGCGGGTGATCGGCGACTCGCGCGTGTGGGTGCTGCCGAACCCCAGCGGGCTCAACGCGCACTGGACCGCCGCCACGATGGCGGAGGAGTTCGGGCGGCTGCGGGCGGCGGCCGAGGGCTGACCCCGTCGGGGCCCGGCGGCACGCCCGGTGCGCATGGCGATCAGCCGTCGGAGCGGCGGGAGCCCTTCAAGGGTGCGGGCATCCGGCTCAGGACGACACCCGTCTCAGGGCGGGTCGATCTCCGTTATCAACGCGACGAGTTGGAACGGCAGCTCCTTGTCCCACTGGGAGACACCGAGGGCTATCCAGCGGCCGTCGACCTGCCAGAGGTGCACATCCGGGACGTGCGAGCTGAGGACGACCCACGGCTCCGGTATGTCCTCGCCCTCCATGGAGCGCTCCTGGACGCTCCAGAGGCTGATGACGTGCGGGGGTCCCCAGCGGTCCCCGAGCCGCTCCGAGAGCGCGTCCCGCTCCGCCTCGTACTGTTCCTCGGTCTCCTCCCGCCGAGTGCCGTCGTCCTCCCAGAAGTCGTCGCTCGTCTGTAACTCCGCGACGTGATACCCGGGTCCGGCCGTGCCGACGTCGGACCGGCCGGGCTCCGCCGGGAAGTCCTCGGAGCACAGCCGGTCGATGACGGCGAGATGCTGGGTGATGCTCATGGGTCCAGTAGAACAGGCACCACTGACAATTGGCGCCGCGTCAGCGGACGGCCGGGACCGGCACGGGAGTCATGCGTCCCGGCGCCGTACGCTCCACGCCCCCGTCCCGAGGGCCGCCGCAGCCCACAGGGCCGTCACCGCCAGGCCGGTCCAGGGGCCGAGCGCGCTGTCGGAGGTCGTGTGGAGGATCACCTGGCCCGCCTTGTCGGGCAGGAAGTCGGCGACGGTGCCGGACGCGTCGCCCACGACGAAGGACACGATGAGCAGGAACGGGATGAGGATGCTCAGGGTGGCCACGCCGCTGCGCAGCAGGGCGGTCAGGCCG
The DNA here is from genome assembly GCF_053592555.1 of Streptomyces sp. NPDC002643. Lineage (NCBI taxonomy): Bacteria > Bacillati > Actinomycetota > Actinomycetes > Kitasatosporales > Streptomycetaceae > Streptomyces > Streptomyces sp. NPDC002643. The sequence continues at coordinate 19,243 of NZ_JBSFVY010000031.1, read as the reverse complement.
GCCGCGAGCAGCGCCATCAGCGACAGGTAGACGGCACAGCCGAGGACCGCGCGGAGGCTGTCGGCGGTGGTGAGCTCGCCCATCTCGTCCCCCAGGACCGCACTGCCCACGGCGAGGCTCGCCAGCCCCGTGATCAGGCCGACGGCCAGTGCGGGTACGCCGATCGCGATCGCCTTGGCCGTGAACCACCGGCCCCGCTCCGGCACCGCGGCCAGCGTGAGTCGGAGGGCGCCGCCCTGGAACTCGGACGACAGGGCCGTCGTACCGAAGGCGACCGCCGCGACCTGACCGAAGTTGACGCCGAAGAACGCCGCGTACAACGGGTCGAAGTCGGTGCCGTCGGAGTCGAGTCCGGCGAGCGCGGAGAAGGCGGCGGTGACGAGGACCATCGCCACGAGGGCCCAGATCATCGACCGCAGCGTACGGATCTTGATCCACTCGGAGTGGAGAACGGGTGCGAACGCCATGGTCACGCCTCCTGGGGCTGTGCGGTGGTGACGGAGGTGGGGGCCACCGCCGTGAACTCGGCCTCGGTGGCCGTCAGGTCGAGGTAGGCCTGCTCCAAGGTGGCCTCCTCTGCGGCGAGTTCCAGGATCGTCAGGCCCGCGCCGGAGACGAGGCGGCCGATGTCCTCCACGCGCGTGTGGTGCACGATCACCGTGCTGGCGTCCTCAAGGTGCCCGGTCCCGCGCTCTCCCAGGTCGGCGCGGTGGCCGTGCCGGGCGAGGAGTTCGGTGAGCGCCTCGGGTTCGGTGGTGCGTACCCGTACGCGGGGCTGTACACGCGCGTGGATGAACTCCCCCATGGGGGTGTCGGCGAGGAGGCGGCCCCGGCCGAGGACGATCAGATGGTCGGCGAAGGAGGCCGTCTCGTTCATGAGGTGGCTGGAGACCAGGACGGTCCTGCCCTCCCGGGCGAGCCGACGCAGCAGCTCGCGTATCCAGATGATCCCTTCGGGATCGAGACCGTTGGAGGGTTCGTCGAGCAGGACGACGGGCGGGTCGCCGAGCAGGGCCGCCGCGATACCGAGCCTCTGCCGCATGCCCAGGGAGTACGTCTTCACCCGGCGTCGGGCGACCGTCGTCAACCCGGTCTCCTCAAGGACCTCGTCCACGCGGGCGGGCGCGATGCGGTTGCTGGCGGCGAGGGCCCGCAGATGGTCGCGGGCGGTACGGGAGCCGTGCGCGGCCTGGGCGTCGAGGAGCGCACCCACCTGGCGGAGCGGTTCGTCGAGGGCGGTGTAGGCGTGGCCGCCGATCGTGGCGGTGCCGGAGGTCGGCCGGTCGAGGCCGAGGACGAGCCGCATGGTGGTGGACTTTCCGGCGCCGTTGGGGCCGAGGAACCCGGTGACACGGCCGGGTTCCACGCGGAAGGTGAGGTGGTCCACGGCGCGGGTGGTGCCGTACTCCTTGGTGAGGTCTCGTACGTCGATGCTGGTCATGGGCCCAGCCTGGCCGTCAGGTCGGTGCCCGGGCCTCCCCCGCCGGTGGAGAGCGTCTCCCCCGCCCGGGGGAGGCCCGTTGTCAGTGGTGGCTGGCACGATGACCGAATGGCCCGCCTCCTGCGCCCGTTGATCCGGGGAAAGACGTACACACGCCTGGTGCACCTTTGGGTGCCCGTGCTCCCCATCGGCGTGTGGGCGTTCATCAGGCCCGACGGATTGTGGATGCCCGCGTTGTTCCTGATCCCGCTGGGGCTGATCCCGGCCGTGCGGCGGGGCGAGGGCGTACAGGCGCGGGTGCTGCTGACACCCGACGAGGCGGAGGAGGAGTCGGGGTTCTCCGTGGCGTCGTCGGCCACGTGGGGCGACCGGTTCCGCACGGTGCTGTGGCTGGAGATCCGGATGGCCCTCGGATGGCTGGCCGGCTTCTGTACCGTCTGGCTGCCGATCGCCGCGTACGACCTGATCACGGTCGCGCTCGGGCACCCGCTCACGGAGAACCTGTATCTGACCGTCACCGAGCCGCACTGGGCGTACGCCTTCCTGGTGCCGCTCCCGCTCGTCGTGATGTACGCCGTTGTGATCGGTCTCGGTGAGCTGGCCACCGTGATCGCCCGTCGTCTCCTCGGTCCCTCGGCGGCCGAACGGCTGGCGGCGTTGGAGGAGCGCACCGAGCAACTGCTCGAACGCAATCGCATCGCGCGGGAGTTGCACGACTCCATAGGGCACGCGTTGACCGTGGCGGTGGTGCAGGCGGGCGCGGCGCGGGCGGCGGGCGACCCGGAGTTCACCGAGCGGGCGCTGACCGCCATCGAGGAGACCGGCCGGACCGCCCTGGAGGACCTGGAGCGGGTGCTGGGCGTACTCAGGGAGTCCGGGCGGCCCGTGAGCGGTCGGCCCACACTGGTCGACGCCGACCGGTTGCTGGAGTCCGCGCGCGGCTCCGGCGCGAAGGTCGACGCCGAGTTGTCGGGGCCCCTGGAGACCGTGCCCGGCCCGGTGTCCCGCGAGGGCTACCGCATCCTGCAGGAGTCCCTGACGAATGTGCTCAGACACGCGGGCGGAGTCCCCGTCCAGGTCCGGGTCGCGGTCACGGACGGCAGCCTGGACCTTGAGGTCCGCAACCCCGTGCCGACCGGGATACCCGGGCCCGGCCGGGGCAGCGGCCTGCGCGGCATACGCGAGCGCGCGGCCCTGCTGGGCGGCCGGGCGGAGACGGGCCCGGACCGGGGCGACTGGCGGGTACGCGTGGAACTGCCGTTGGGCTGACCGGCGTCAGGCCCTCCTGCGCCGACCGGCGTCAGGCCGCCCTGCTGACCGGCGTACGGCCGGGCCTGTGCCGACCGGCGTTCGGCCGGCCGGTGTCGACCGGCGTCCGGTCGGCCCGTCGGGCGCCGGTCACGTCGCCGTCGCGCTGATCTACGCTGATCGAATGCCGCCGATCACCGTTCTGCTTGTCGACGACGAACCTCTCGTACGGGCCGGTCTGCGGGCCGTGTTGGAGGCCCAGCCGGACATCGAGGTGGTCGGGGAGGCGGCGGACGGGGCCGCGGTGATCCCGCTGGTGCGGCAGCTGCGGCCGAGCGTCGTCGCCATGGACGTACGGATGCCGCTGCTGGACGGGATCGAGGCGACGCGGGCGGTGCTGCGGACCGTGCCGGAGCCGCCGAAGATCCTCGTGGTGACGACGTTCGAGAACGACGAGTACGTGTACGAGGCGCTGCGCGCGGGCGCCGACGGGTTTCTGCTGAAGCGGGCCCGCCCGGCCGAGATCGTGCACGCGGTGCGGCTGGTCGCCGAGGGCGAGTCGCTGCTGTTCCCGGCCTCGGTACGGCAGTTGGCCGCCGAGTACGGCGAAGCGGGCGGCGGCAACCGGGCGGCGCGGGCGGCGATGGAGCGGGCCGCGCTGACCGAGCGCGAGGCCGAGGTGCTGCGGCTGATGGCCCGGGGGCTGTCGAACGCGGAGATCGCCGCCCGGCTGATCGTCGGCACCGAGACGGTGAAGTCCCACGTCAGCGCCGTACTGGCGAAGCTCGGGGCGCGGGACCGCACCCAGGCGGTGATCGCGGCGTACGAGTCGGGCTTCGTGGCGCCCGGCTGAGCCGGGTCGAGCGCGGTCGCCGTGGCTGTGATCGTCGCAGGTCGGGCGGGACAGGCACTCGCCGGGAACCGCACCGACGAGTACGATCCGCCCAACATGGGCGCAAGCTGGGAGGACGGACGTTGGGGCGGCTGACCGGCGGAGATCCCTCTCTGCTCCGAAGAATCAACTCGGCGGTGGTGCTGCACGCGCTGCGGGCCACGGACCATGCGACGCTCACCGAGATCACCAGGGTCACCGGGCTGTCCCGGCCCACGGTCGAGGGTGTCGTCGACGGGCTGGTCGGGGCCGGGCTGGTGGTGGAGCAGGCCGCGGACGAGAGTGTCGCCCGGCGGCAGGGGCGGCCCGCGCGGCGCTACCGGTTCCGGGCCGAGGCGGGCCATCTGCTGGGCGTGGACGTGGGTTCGCACCGGGTGAGCGCGCTGCTCTCGGACCTCGACGGGCGGGTGATGGGCTCGCTGTCCAAGGATCTCTCCGAGTCCGCGTCGGCGGAGGAACGGCTGGAGCGGCTGCGCTCGACCGTGACCGAACTGCTGCGCAGGTCCGGGGTCTCCCGTGACTCGCTGCGCGCGGTCGGTGTGGGCAGCCCCGGCATCGTCGAGGCCGACGGCACCGTACGGCTGTGCGCGGCCCTGCCGGAGTGGACCGGCCTCAACCTGGGCGAGCGGCTGTACCGCTCCTTCAAGTGCCCGGTCCTGGTCGAGAACGACGCCAACACCGCCGCCGTCGCCGAGCACTGGAAGGGCGCGGCCACCGAGTCGGACGACGTGGTGTTCGTACTGGCGGGGCTCAGCCCGGGTGCGGGTTCGCTGATCGGCGGGCGGCTGCACCGGGGCTACGGAGGGGCGGCCGGGGAGATCGGCGCACTCCATCTGCTGGGCCGCGAGGCGACCCCTGAGGCGCTGTTGTCGACCACGGGTGAGCCCCTGCATCCGCTCGACGAGCAGGCGGTCGCCGAGGTCTTCAAGCACGCGCGGGAGGGCGACGAGGGGGCCCGGGCGGCGGTGAACCGCTTCATACAGCGACTGGTCCACGATGTGGCCGCCCTCGTCCTCGCCCTCGACCCCGAACTCGTCGTCGTGGGCGGCTGGGCGGCCGGCATCGACGATGTGCTCGAACCCCTGCGCGAGGAACTGGCCCGCTACTGTCTGCGCCCGCCCCGGGTGGCCCTGTCCCTGCTGGGCGAGGCGGCCGTCGCGATGGGTGCGCTGCGGTTGGCCCTCGACCATGTCGAGGAGGAGCTGTTCGCGGTGGACGGCACGTGAGCGCTCCGCTATGGGCGCAGTGTTGGGTAGTTGTTCGTCTGCGGCGCCGTCGTGGCTGGTCGCGCCCGCGCGGCGGTAGCCGCATATCCACACTGCCCCGCGCCCCTTGTGGGGCGCGGGGGTGCGGCTTCAGAAGTGGCGGTCTCGACCGACGCGGTCGGCGTCGTCAGGACGCGCGGCGCTCCGGGCCGTGGTGGATCTCCACGCCGCCCGTGTCGCCGAAGGTCAGGCGGCACGTGTCAGCACGGTAGGTGGCCAGGGAGACGGCGGCCGTGCGGCCCTCGGCGAAGAAGCGGGTGGTGACGACCAGGACGGGTGCGCCGGGGAGCCGGTCGAGTTCCTTGGCGTCGTCCGCGCGGGCCGAGCCCAGCTCCACCGAGCGGTCCTGGCCCTCCAGCTCCAGACGGTGCAGCTCGCGCAGCACGGCACGCGCGCGTGCCGCGCCGGACGGCGCGTCGATGCCGGAGAGCGCGGGCACCGAGCGGGCCGGGACGTAGAGCAGTTCCGCGGCGACGGGCTGGCCGTGGGACATACGGGAGCGGCGCACGATGTGCACCTGTTCGCCGTGCAGGCTCTCCAGGATGTCGGCGACCTGGGCGGGCGGCGCCGCCTGCGCGCAGTCCACGGCCTGCCAGGCGTCCCCGATGGCGCCCGGCCATGCCTGCTGCTCGCCACCGACCGCGACGCCCACGCGGGGCGGGGCCACCGTCGTACCGACACCGCGCCGGCGCTGCAGCCTGCCCTCCAGCTCCAGCTGCTCCAGCGCCTGGCGGAGCGTGGCCCGGGCGACACCGAAACGGGCCGCGAGATCACGCTCGTTGGGCAGGATCTCCCCCACCGAGAACTCGGAGTCCAATGCCTCGGTGAGCACGGTCTTCAGATGCCAGTACTTCGGTTCCGGCACCGTTTCAAGCTGCTGGGTCCCCACCCTGTCCTCCGCTGCTTCGCCGTGGCCCGGCGGCGTTTTTAGCGCCCTTGTTTATTAAAGGTTGTTGCACTTTCTTGCGACCATAGGCGGGCCCCCACCCTTGGTCAAGACCAATCCAGGGGGCCGGACGTCATTCGCGGGGGCTCGCGCTCCCTCACCCGGCGGCCGGGAGCCGCCGGGTGACCGGCCGCGTCTAGTCGTCGAGCGACAGGGCCGCCAGTTTCTCCGGGTTGCGCATGATGTAGACGCACTGGACACGGCCGTCGGCGACGTCGAGCTGGAACACGCTGTCGACCTTTCCGGCGGACAGCAGCACCAACGAGAAGGCACCGTTGATCTCCATGTGGCGGACGGAGACGTCCAGGAGGCCCTTGGCGGCGACGCCGTGCAGGAAACGACCGACCTTGTCGGCGGTTTCGAGGACGCGCACCGGAGCCTTGCCCACACCACCGGCGTCGCCGACCAGACGCGCGTCGGGGGCCAGCAGCGACATCAGCCCTTCGAGATCGCCGCCCGCCGCGGCGGCGAGGAACCGCTCGGTCAACTCGCGCTGCTCGGTGGGGTCGACCTCGTAGCGGGGCCTGCGCTCGTCGACGTGTTTGCGGGCCCGCCCGGCCAGTTGACGGACCGCGGGCTCGGCGCGGTCGAGCATGGCGGCGATCTCGGCGTATGGGTATCCGAAGGCCTCGCGGAGCACGAACACCGCGCGCTCCAGGGGCGAGAGTGCCTCCAGGACGACGAGGACGGCGAGCGAGACGGTGTCGGTGAGCACGGCCCGCTCGGCGGTGTCCGGGACGGTGCCCACATAGTCGGTGACGTACGGCTCGGGCAGCCACGGGCCGGGATACGCCTCGTTGCGCGACCGCACCTGGCGCAGCCGGTCGATGGCGAGCCGGGTGGTGACGCGGACCAGGTATCCGCGTGGTTCGCGCACGGCGGCCCGGTCGGTGCCGGACCAGCGCAGCCAGGCCTCCTGCACCACGTCCTCGGCGTCGGCCACCCGGCCGAGCATGCGGTAGGCCACTCCCATGAGGACGGGGCGGTGTTCTTCGAAGACGTCGGTCGCGGTGTCAGTGGTCACGGTCTCATCCCATCCCGACGGGTACGGCGGTGTCCAGGAGCACCGGACGGCCCGCGGCTGCCCGCGGCGGCCCGCCATACGGGTGCCCCCGGCGACACGCGGACGCTTGTCACCCCCAAGGGCTACCCGCCAGTAGGAGTTGCTGACAAGCTGTCTACGAAAGCCGTATGCCACACCGGCCGTATGCCACACCGCGCGCCCGCCCTCGGCGACGAGGGCCCACAGACGAGGAGTTGCACCATGTCCGCCACGGTCTCCTTCAAGGTTCCCTCCCCGGTCGGCCCGCGGACCGTGACCGTCTCCTACGCGCGCGAGGGCACCGGCGAACCGCTGCTCCTGCTCCACGGCATCGGCCATCACCGGCAGGCCTGGGACCCGGTCACCCATCTCATGACGGGCGAGCGCGAGGTCATCACCGTGGACCTGCCCGGCTTCGGCGAGTCCCCCGGACTGCCCGCCGGGCTGCCCTACGACCTGCCCACGACGACGGCCGTGTTCGGGGCGTTCTGCGAGGCGCTGGACCTGGACCGCCCGCATGTGGCGGGCAACTCCCTCGGCGGGCTGCTCGCCCTGGAGTTGGGCCGCGAGAAGCTCGTACGGTCGGTGACGGCCCTGTCCCCGGCCGGGTTCTGGAACGAGGCCGAGCGGCGCTACGCCTTCGGTGTGCTGCTCGCCATGCGGCACATCTCGCGACGGCTGCCGCTGCCGCTGGTCGAGCAGTTGTCCAGGTCGGCGGCCGGGCGCACGATGCTGACGAGCACCATCTACGCCCGTCCCGGCCGCCGTTCGCCCGAGGCGGTGGTCGCGGAGACGCTGGCGCTCGCGCGGGCGACCGGGTTCGACGAGACTCTGCGGGCCGGTGGCAGCGTCCAGTTCTCCGACGACATCCCCGGCCTCCCCGTCACCGTGGCCTGGGGCACCCGGGACTGGCTCCTCGTCCGCCGCCAGGGCGTCCGCGCCAAGCAGATCATCCCCGGCGCCCGTCTGGTCCGCCTTCCCGGCTGCGGCCACTGCCCGATGAACGACGACCCCGCCCTCGTGGCCCGCGTCATCCTCGACGGCAGCCGCTGATCGCAGGCCGGCCGACGCCTGGGCCGGTGGGCCACAGGCGGGCCGGAAGGCCGCCGGTGGGCCGGAAGGCCGCCGGTGGGCCGGAAGGCCGCCGGTGGGCCGGAAGGCCGCCGGTGGGCCGGAAGGCCGCCGGTGGGCCGGAAGGCCGCCGGT
>NZ_JBSFVY010000031.1:0-11103 GCF_053592555.1 Streptomyces sp. NPDC002643 | reverse complement strand
GGGCCGGGCTAAGGTCCGTTCCCATGACGTCATGGGGGCCCGGTTCGGGTGGCGGGGCGGTGGAGGAGGCCGGTGGGCGCGGTGAGGCCGTGGCCTGGGCCGCTGCCTGGGAGTTGCTGGTGCCGGTCGCTTCGGCGCCGCCACGCGCGCGTGGGCGTACGTTGCAGGCGGCGCTGCGGGAGGCGATCCGTACGGGGCGGCTGGCGCGGGGGACGCGGTTGCCGTCCAGCAGGGAGCTGGCCGCCGATCTGGGGGTGTCTCGCGGGCTGGTGACCGAGGCGTACGAGCAGTTGACGGCGGAGGGCTATCTGCGCAGTGGCCGGGGTGCCGGAACCTGGGTGGGTGCCGCGGTTCGGGCCGCCGTCCCGCGCGCGCGTGACCTCGCTCCCCGCACTGCGGGCGTCCGCGCCGACTTCGTAGCCGGGACACCGGACCTGTCGCTGTTCCCGCGCACCGCTTGGGCCGCGGCGCAGCGCCATGTGCTCGCCGAACTCCCGCACCACACCCTGGGCTACCCCGACCCGCGCGGTCTGCCCCGGCTGCGTACCGCCCTCGCCGAACTGCTCGCCCGGCGTCGGGGCGTGGTCGCCGACCCCGAGCGGATCGTGGTCGTCTCCGGGGTGACCCAGTCAGCGGCCCTCCTCGGATACGTACTCCACGCGCGCGGGATGCGCACCGTCGGCGTCGAGGACCCCGGCAGCCCCGGCCACGACGCCCTGTACGCGGTCACCGGGATCACGACCGTCCCGGTGCCGCTGGACGAGGAAGGGCTGGCCGTCGAGTCGTTGCGCGCCTCCGGGGTGCGGGCGGTGGTGGTGACACCGGCGCATCAATTCCCGCTGGGGATCGCCTACTCCGCGCGGCGGCGGGCCGAACTGCTCGACTGGGCACGATCGGTGGACGGGCTGGTGGTCGAGGACGACTACGACGGCGACTTCCGCTACGACCGCGCCCCCGTGGGCGCTCTCCAGGGGCTCGATCCCGAGCGGGTGGCGTACGCCGGGTCCGTCAGCAAGTCGCTCGCGCCGGGGCTGCGGCTGGGCTGGCTGCTCGTACCGGCGTCGCTGGCCGAGGAGGTCGTCGAGCGCAAGCGGACGATGGACCTCGGGCATCCCGTCGTCGACCAGGCCCTCTTCGCCCGGTTCGTGGAGCACGGCGACTACGACCGTCAGCTGCGGCGCTGCCAGCGGGCGTACCGGGAGCGACGCGACACCCTGGTGGCCGCTCTCGCCGGCCACTTCCCCGGTGCGCGTGTGTCCGGTATCGCGGCCGGTCTCCATGTCATCGCCGAGCTGCCCGACCGCTACGGGCCGCTCGACCGCTTCCTGGAGTGTGCCGCCGCGGCCGGTGTCGCGGTTCGGGGGCTGCCCCAGTACGGCCGCATACGGGACGACGGGGTGCGGCTGGTCCTCGGGTACGCGCATCTGTCACCGGCACGGATTCGGGAGGGGGTGCGGCTGATGGCAAAGGCGGTGGGCGCCTGACCTACCGTCCACGGAGACAGGACCGCGGCCACACACCTCTTTCGCACATTGGCTCCCTTCCATCCTCGGTCAGTTGTTCACTTGTGGTTTGCGTGTGCGCTGCGGCGCACCAGTAGTTGTGGCTGTGCACATCGGGCCGATCCGTCGCTGGAGGCACATTCATGTCACACCGTCCGCCGAGTTCTCTGCCCGGACGCCGCAGCGTGCTGCGCGGCTCGCTCGCCGCGTCGGCGGCGCTGGCCCTGCCCGCCGTGTCCGGTGCCGCTCCCGCGTTCGCCCTGTCGGGGCGGCCGACGGCCGGTTGGGGCGTTCAGGCCGGGGACGTGACCGCGCACTCCGGTCTCGTGTGGGTACGTTCGGACCGTCCGGCGCGCATGATCGTCGAGACGTCCGCCACGGAGTCGTTCCGCGATGTGCGTCGCTTCCACGGCCCGCTGCTCGGCTCCGGCACGGACTTCACCGGTACGACCCGGCTGAGCGGTCTGCCGGCCGGTGAGCAGATCCACTACCGGGTGCTGCTCGCCGACCCGCACGACCCTCGGCGCACCGGCGAGCCGGTCACGGGCACCTTCCGTACGACGTCGGTGAAACGGCGCGACGGGGTCCGCTTCGTCTGGTCGGGCGACCTGGCCGGGCAGGGCTGGGGCATCAACCCCGACTTCGGCGGCTACCGCGTCTTCGACGCGATGGGGAGACTCGACCCGGACTTCTTCCTGTTCAGCGGCGACACGATCTACGCGGACGGCCCGATCGCGGCGACCGCCGCGCTGCCCGACGGCTCCACGTGGCGGAACATCACCACCGAGGAGAAGGCGAAGGTCGCGGAGACGCTCGCCGAGTTCCGCGGCAACTTCCGCTACAACCTGCTGGACGAGAACCTCAAGGCGTTCAACGCGCGCGTGCCGTCGATCGTGCAGTGGGACGACCACGAGGTCACCAACAACTGGTACCCGGGGGAGATCCTCGGCGACAGCCGGTACACGGAGAAGAACGTCGATGTCCTGGCGGCGCGGGCGCGGCGGGCGTTCGGCGAGTACTTCCCGATCTCCACGCTGCGGCCGGGCGCCCGCGAGGGCCGGGTGCACCGCGTGATGCGGCACGGTCCGCTGCTCGACGTGTTCGTGCTGGACATGCGGACGTATCGCAACGCCAACTCCACCGACACCCAGACCACCGATCCGCAGGGCATCCTCGGCGCGGAGCAGTTGGCGTGGCTGAAGCGGGAGCTGTCCCGGTCGCGGGCGGTGTGGAAGGTCATCGCCGCCGACATGCCGCTCGGACTGGTCGTACCGGACACCGGTGACGGCCTGCCGAACATCGAGGCCGTGGCACAGGGCGACCCGGGTGCGCCGCTCGGGCGGGAGCTGCAGATCGCCGAGCTGCTGCGGTTCATCAAGCACCGGAAGATCACCGGCACGGTGTGGCTGACCGCCGATGTGCACTACACCTCGGCCCAGCACTACCAGCCGTCCCGGGCCGCCTTCACCGACTTCGAGCCGTTCTGGGAGTTCGTCTCCGGGCCGCTCAACGCCGGCGCCTTCCCGGCGAACACCCTCGACAACACGTTCGGTCCCGAGCGGGTCTTCATCAAGGCCCCGACCACCGCGAACGTGTCACCGGCGGGCGGCTACCAGTTCTTCGGCGAGGTCGACATCGACGGCGACAGCGGCGAACTCACGGTCCGGCTGCGCGAGTCCGACGGCACCGTGCTGTACACGAAGTCCCTCCAGCCGGGCCGCGTCGGGCAGTAGCGGCCCGAGATCCGGGTGTTCAAGGACCGAGCGTTCAAGGATCGGGTGTTTTCGCAGGTCAGCGGCGATTGTCAGTGGTCGCGTCTACGGTTTTCCCATGACGCGATCACTGCGGGCCGTGGCCTACACCCGACCCTCCGTGCTGGAGTCCGCGGTGGGCGGGCACCGGCTGGGGCTGGAGACCTCGCGGGGTGCGACCCCGACGGGGGTCGAGGACCATCCCCGGTTCTTCACGGGCTTCCTGACCTCTCCTCAGGTGGCCGCGGCCGGGCTGCTGGCGGTGGCCGACGTGGCGGCGGCGCGCTACCACCAGCAGCAGCCGCGGTCCTCGCTGGACCCGGTGGTGACGGGCAGCGGGGACCGGCTGCGCTTCGAGTCGTTCTCGGGCTGCGGCGGGGTGTACGCCCGTCTGGACGTGCTGGATCAGGGTCTCGACGGCGGCGAGGTCGGGCACGGCACGACCAATGTGGACGTCAACAATCCACTGCGTGAGGCGCTCTCCCGGATCGGCTCCGACGACCCGCTGCATCTACGGGTCGGCCCGGACGAGTTGGCGGTGACCACACTGGACGGCCCGGTCGTGGAGAAGAAGGTTCCGCTGCCGGACCGCTGGCTGCGCGGCTTCGCCGAGGCCCAGGTGATCGCCGCCGGTTTCGATCTGCGGGCCGAACTGCCCGCCGCCGAGGCCGTACGGTTCCTCCGCTCCCTGCCGGGCGGTGGCTCGCGCGGGGCGTCCCGGGGCGCCCAATGGGTGGTGCCGTCGGGGCGGGGACTGCGGCCGACGACACGCCCGGTGCCGGGCGCGGTGTGTCTGCCGGGGCCGGAGCGGCTGACGGCACTGCGGCGGGTGTTGCGCCATGCGACGGCGCTACGGGTGTACGGCCCACCGGCCGACGGTACGGCTCCCCTGGCCGACGCCTGGGAGGTCGTCCTGCCCGGTATGCGGCTGACACTGACGCTGTCGCCGGAGGCCGCGCGGGGCTTCTCCGGTGAGGGCGGCGTCCTGGACGCCCTGGCCACCGACGAGGCCGCCGAGGACGCGGAGCTGATCGCCGTACTGCTCGCCTGGGAGCCGCGCATCGACATCGCCGACCTGGCCGCTGCCTCGGGCCTGTCGACCGCGCGGGTACGGGCGGCGCTGACGCGGCTGGGTACCTCGGGGCGCGTCGGCTACGACACGGCGGAGGCCGCGTACTTCCACCGCGAACTGCCCTACGACGCCGAGCGCGTGGAGCGCCACAACCCCCGCCTCCGCTCGGCCCGCGCCCTCGTGGCCGCCGGCGCGGTCGCCCTCGACGGCGACCTCGGCACGGTGACCGCCGAGGACGGCCACCTCCACCGCGTACGGGACCGGGCGGGCACGCTGAGCTGCTCCTGCCTCTGGTGGGCGAAGTACCGGGGCGGACGCGGCCCGTGCAAACACGCGCTGGCGGTACGGATGGTGCGCCGGGGAGCGAAGGCGGAGCCGGTCGGGGCGAGGAACGCCACGGGGCCGGTCGGGACACGGATCGCCGGCGGTGCGCGATGACCGCGGAGACGCTGATCGCGGCGGTGCGGGCGGGGAACGTGAGCGATGTCGTCGCTCTGGTGGACGGTATGACGGACGCCGAACGGCGCGCGTGCATGCCCGGTTTGAAGGATCTGCGCAAGCGACTGCGCGCGGATTTCTGGGGCCCCGACGCCCAGCAGGCGTATCCCGCGCTGCACGCGGCCGGGGCGGCCTGCCAGACCGGAGCCGCGGCGGTGGCGGCCTGGCTCACCGGTTCCGACATGCGCTGGTGGCAGGCACCCGCGCCGCTGCTGATCGACATGCTCGGCGACCGCGCCCCCGACTGGCTCTCCGACCTGGTGCATCGGCTGGCCGAGCACCCCGTCGGCTCGGAGGTGTCGTACCCGCTGATGGCCGGCCTGGTGAGGCTCGCCGGGTGCCCGGTCCCGACCTCCGAGGCCTACGTGCGGGGCTGGATGGAGCACATCGACCGGGCTCGCTGGAAGCCGGGCACGGTCATCGCGAACCTCCGGGAGGACCCTCACCTCGGGGAACTCGTCGCCGCGTTGTTCGAGACCGAGGAGATCGGCGCCCGCAGCGCCTGGCGGTACGGCGAGGGGGAGAACAACTGGACGTATGCCCTCGCGCGGCTCACCCAGGAGGGCATCCTCGACCGCAAGGTCATGATCGAGGCGTGTGTGGCCCGGCTGCTGCGCGGTGGTTCCACGGCGGACAACAAGGTCTTCCTGGGCCTGTTGGCCGCGCTCGATCCGACCCCGGACGAGCGGCGGGAGCGGATCGCGGACTGGACGGCCCTGTGCTCCGACGCGTCCTCCACGGTGGCGGCTCACGCCCAGTCCGTCCTGGCGGAGTTCGCGCTGGACGGAGAGCTGGGGACGCGTCGGCTCGTCGAGTGGTCCGAGGCAGTGCTCTTCCGCACCGAGCGCAAGCTCGTCCGGTCCCAGCTCATCCTGCTGGGCAAGGTGCTCAAGCGGGACCCGTCCGGCGCGACCGAGTTGCTGCCCGTGGTGGCCCGTGCCTTCGGCCACGAGGACACGGACGCACAGGAGCGCGCTCTCAAGCTGGTGGAGCGCCACATCGGGGAGGTGCCCGACGAGAGCCCCGTCCGGCATGAACTCACCGACGCGGCAGCCGGTTTGAGCCCCGCCCTGCGCGCACGCGCCGAGGATCTGCTCGGCACCCCGGTGCTGGAGGAGACCCCCGAGGCGTACGAGGAGCTGCTGCCGCCCGTTCCACCGCCGACGCGGCTCGCCCCGGTGCCGGCGACGGTGGCCGAACTGGTCGAGGAGGTCGGCGCCGTACTGGCCGCCGACAACGAGGTCGGCGTGTTCGAGCGGGTGCTGGACGGGCTCGTTCGGTACGCGCACCGTGATCGGGGCGCGCTGGCGGAGGCGCTCGGGCCCGTGGTGGCACGCTGCTGGTGGGCGGAGATGGACGCGGGGTCCCTCGACCGGTACTTCCGCAAGTCACCCCACGGCCTGGACGTCGTCCTCGCCGTCGTCCTCGGTCGAGTGAGCACCTCCTCGCTGTATCCCGGGCGCAGCGGGGCCGCGGAGTCGGCCGGTTGTGTGCACAGCGGTCCGGAGTGGGCGTTCGACGCACGCCTGTGGGAGATCGCGTACCGGATCGGGACCGAGCCGCTGCCGTTCCTGCTGGCCACGCCGACCTGGAGCACGGGCTCGCTGGAGGCGGCGGAGCTGATCGCGCGACTCGACGCGTACCGGCGGCTGGGTGTCCGGGCGGGCGAGGCGGACTTCGCTCAGGCGCTGCTGCGGATACGGCGGGACGACGGGGACGCGCTGTCGGCCGCCGCCGTGGCCGCACGGGAGCTGAGTACGGCGGAGGGCGACTGGTTGGCCGAGTGGCTGGAGGCCGACGTCCCGTCCGTGCCCCGTCAGTGGAGCCGGACGGACGAGCCCCGGATGCTGGTGGAGTTCGGTGAACTGCCGGAGATGCGGAGCGAGTGCTTCCCACCTGAGTTCCGACGGCTGGGCCGTCCGCTGACACCGTACGAGAGTCACTGGTACTGCCCGCACTGGGATGGCTCGGCGTGGCCGCACTGGCTCGCGGTGACGCCGGGGCGCCCGGAACTCATGGCGGGACGCATACTGCGTGATCTGTCGCAGGCGGTGATCGAGGACACCCGGGCGGCGTTCTCGTTCCTGCCGACGCTCGCCGAGGCGGAGGGCACGGCGGGCGAGGCCGTGCGGCTCTGCGTGGCGTACGGGCTGGGTGCGCGGCGGCCGGAGGACCGGCTCGCCGCGGTGGACGCGCTGCTGGTGCTGGCGGCGCGGGGGCAGTTGGACGCGGAGGCGCTGGGTCACGATCTGGGGCTGCTGGCCGACTTCGGGAGTGTGAAGCCGCTGCGGGTCGCCGAGGCGATACGCACGGCGGCGGCGACCGGGGCGTACGGCACGGCCTGGTCGGTGCTGCGCCCGATGTTGCCGAGGCTGCTCGCCGAACTCGGGGGCGAGGGCGGGGCGAGGACGCCGATGCGTGGGCTCGGGGAGCTGTTGGCCGTCGCCGCCGAATGCGTGGAGCGGTGCGGGGCACACGGCGATGTGCCCCATCTCGACCTGGCGGCGGACCGGCGGGGTTCCTCGCGGGTGGTGACCGGGGCCCGACGGCTGCGTTCGGCCCTGGCCGCAGGAGGCCCGCAGTCGTAGAAAGCGCAACAAAAGGTGTGGAACGATGCTTTTACCGGTCGGTCACAGAGCGTTCGTGATCACGCAACACCGTTCCTTCACAGTGGCCACATGACTACGGACATGTCTGATGTGACAGGGGTGGCGAACGGCCGCCCGACGCGCCGGCGGCGGGGTGTGGTCGCACTGGCCACGGCCGGGCTGCACGCCTTGACACGCCGCCGAGATCACGCGCCGCCCACGAGTGATACCGGCGCCCGGTCACCGCTCCCCGAGGAGCGGCAGGCCGGGGCGGACGCCGAGGGCATCACCGAGGCGACCGCGCTGTGGCGGATGCGGACGACCGTGAAGGACGAACCGGGCTCGCTGGCCGCGCTGTGCACGGCGCTGGCCGGGCACAGGGTCGACATCCTCAGCCTCCAGACGCATCCGCTGGCCGAGGGCACGGTCGACGAGTTCCTGCTGCGCGCGCCGGAGGCGCTGGCGGCCGCCGAGATCACCCACGCGGTGTCGCTGGCCGGCGGTACGGCGACGTGGATCGAGCGCGGTGACGCCCACGACCTGGTGGACGCCCCGACCAGGGTCCTCGGCCTGGCCACGCGTACGGCCTTGGACGCGGCGGAACTCCCGCTCGCGCTAAGGCAGTTGCTCGGCCGTTGCACCATCCGTTCACTGCCCGCCGGCCCGGCCCCCGCGCTGCCCGCGATCTCGGCCACATCCATGCGGGCCGGGAACACGCCGGCGTCCGACACTCGTTACGGTCGGGGACAGGAAAGCGCCCCGGTCGAAGGGGCATTGGAGGACACGGTGATGCGGTTGCGCACACCGGAGGGTGGGGTGATCACGGTGGAGCGGCCGTATCTGCCGTTCACGCCGACGGAGTTCGCCCGGGCGCGGGCTCTGGTGGAGTTGGACGCGCGGCTCGGGCCGCGGATTCCTCGCAGTCATGACGTACTGACGCTGCCGGAGGGCCCCGACATCACCGTGCGCCGGGCCGACGGCGGTGATCTGCCGGCGGCGAAGGCGATGCACGAACGGTGCTCGCCGCGCACGCTGAACCTGCGGTACCACGGGCCCGTGCGCGACGCCGACCGCTATCTCAAGCACCTGCTCAGCCCCCGTTTCGGCCGCACCCTCGCCGTGTGGACGGCTTCGGGGCGGCTCGTCGGGCTCGGGCATCTGCTGTGGGACGGCGACGAGACGGAGGTCGCGCTGCTCGTCGAGGACGAGTGGCAGCGGCGGGGTATCGGCAGCGAGTTGCTGCGCAGGCTGGTGGCGATGGCGGTGGAGGCCGGTTGCAGCAGCGTGTACGCCGTGACGCAGTCGTCCAACACCGGGATGGTGGCGGCGATGCGGGGGCTTGAGCTGCCGCTCGATTATCAGATCGAGGAGGGCACGCTTGTTATCTCGGCGGGGTTGGAGGGGGTTTCGGCGGGGTCGTTGGTGCGGACGGGCTGGCAGGGTGCCGAGTAGGTGCGGTTGGGGTTCGGCCGCTTTCGGGTGCGGGTGCGTGTTTGGGGACGCCGCTTTCGGGTGCGGGTGCGTGGGGGCTGGTCGCGCCCACGCGGCGGAGCCGCATATTGATGCTGCCCCGCGCCCCTTTTGGGGCTACGCCCCATTCAGGGCTGCGCCCCGGACACCAAGTCGGACTCAGCGGTTCCGGGTGCTGCGCCCATAGCTGAATCCCGGGCCGTAAGGCTCATGAGCGCCTTGAGCAGCTGACGGTATCCGCGTCCGCGTACCAAGATTGTCCGTATGTCTGACACCAAGAGCCCGCTGCCCCGTGAAGTCGCCGACGCCTATGTGGACGATCTCATCGCTCTCGATCCGCTGACCGGAACATATCTGGGTGTGAAGGAGTGTTCGAGCAAGCTGCCGGACACCTCGCCCGCCGGGCTGGAGGCCCACGCGGAGCTGATCCGGGCGACGCTCGCCCGGCTCGACGCGGCGGAGCGGGAGCCGGGCGCGGACAGTGACATCGAGCGCCGTTGTGCGCGCCTGCTGCGCGAGCGGCTCACGGCGGAGCTGGCCGTGCACGAGGCCGACGAGGGTCTGCGCGCGGTCGGCAACATGGTGACGGCCCCGCACGAGGTGCGGGAGATCTTCACCATCACTCCGGCGGAGACCGAGGAGGACTGGACGGCGATCGCGGAACGGCTGCGCGCGGTACCGACGGCGTACGCCGGTTACCGCGAGACGCTGGAACTGGGTCTGGAGCGCAAGCTCTACGCGGGCCCGCGCCCGACCGCGACCTTCATCGACCAGCTCACCGAGTGGGCGGACACGGACGGTTCGGGGCGCGGCTGGTTCGAGGACTTCGCCTCGGCGGGCCCCGAGGCGCTGCGCGCGGAGCTGGACGAGGCGGCACGCGGCGCGACCCGTGCCGTCGTCGAACTGCGCGACTGGATGCGTGACGTGTACGCCCCCGCGATCGAGGGCGCCCCGAACACGGTCGGCCGGGAGCGCTACGCCCGGCTGGCCCGCTACTTCACGGGCGCCGATCTGGACCTCGACGAGGCGTACGCGTACGGCTGGGCGGAGTTCCACCGGCTGCTCGGCGAGATGAGGCAGGAGGCGGAGAAGGTCCTCCCCGGCGCCGAGACGCCCTGGGTGGCCCTGGCCCATCTGGACGAGCACGGCCGGCACATCGAGGGCGTCGACGAGGTCCGCGACTGGCTGCAGTCCCTGATGGACGAGGCGATCGAGGCACTGGACGGCACGCACTTCGACCTCGCCGAGCCGGTGAAGAAGGTCGAGTCGTGCATCGCCCCGCCCGGCGGCGCGGCGGCCCCGTACTACTCGGCACCCAGTGAGGACTTCTCCCGGCCGGGCCGCACCTGGCTGCCGACGATGGGGCTGACCCGTTTCCCCGTCTACGACCTGGTGTCGACCTGGTACCACGAGGGCGTCCCCGGCCATCACCTCCAGCTCGCGCAGTGGGTGTATGTCAAGGACGACCTCTCCCGCTACCAGGCCACGATCGGCGGGGTGAGCGCCAACGCCGAGGGCTGGGCCCTGTACGCGGAGCGGCTCATGGACGAGCTGGGCTTCCTCAAGGACGCGGAGGAACGGCTCGGTTATCTCGACGCGCAGATGATGCGGGCCGCCCGGGTCATCGTCGACATCGGTATGCATCTGGAGCTGGAGATCCCGGCGGACTCCCCGTTCCACCCCGGTGAGCACTGGACACCGGAGCTGGCCGAGGAGTTCTTCGGCACCCACAGCAGCCGTCCGGCCGACTACGTGGCGAGCGAGCTGACCCGCTATCTGACGATCCCGGGCCAGGCCATCGGCTACAAGCTGGGCGAACGCGCCTGGCTCCTCGGCCGTGAGAAGGCCCGTGAGCGGCGCGGCGACGCCTTCGACGCCAAGGCCTGGCACATGGCCGCGCTGTCCCAGGGTTCCCTGGGTCTGGACGACCTGGTGGACGAGCTGTCCCGGCTGTGACCGAGGCCGGCCGGGCCCACCGTCCCGCCAGGGGCCGGGCCCGGCCGCCGCACACCACCGCGCCGACCCGGGGCGCGACTGGGCATCCGGCCCGGCATCCGGCCCGGCGCCCGGCCTGGGACCCGGCCCGCTCGGTCCGGCAGCCCCAGCGCCACCGTCCCGTTGTCCGCCGCCCATTACCTTCCTTGTAGAGCCCGGTTGGGGCTCGTGGCCTTCGGGGCCGGTATGGCTCGTTGCCCCTGTCCTTGATGATCCGGGGGGTGCTG
>NZ_JBSFVY010000030.1:38889-118465 GCF_053592555.1 Streptomyces sp. NPDC002643 | reverse complement strand
CGCGCCCCTAAAAAGCACGGGCGCAGCCCCAAGCTTTTAGGGGCGCGGGGAACTGCGCGATCGGCCCCCACCCACCCGCACCCGCCAACCGACCCAACCCCGGCGGGGGCGAGACTCCTCAGAGACGCGAGACGTTGCGCTCGTACACCAACCGCAACCCGATCAACGTCAACCACGGCTCATGCTCGTCGATCACCGACGACTCACCCAGCACCATCGGCGCCAACCCCCCCGTCGCGATCACGGTCACCTCCTCGGGATCATCGGACAGCTCACGCACCATCCGACCGACCACCCCGTCCACCTGCCCGGCGAACCCGTACACGATCCCCGCCTGCATGGCCTCGACCGTGTTCTTCCCGATGACACTGCGCGGCCGCGCCACCTCGATCTTGCGGAGCTGGGCGCCCTTGACGCCCAGCGCCTCCACGGAGATCTCGATACCGGGGGCGATCACACCACCCACGTACTCGCCCCGCGCACTCACCGCGTCGAACGTCGTCGCCGTACCGAAGTCGACGACGATCGCCGGCCCCCCGTACAGCTCGACCGCCGCGACCGCGTTGATGATGCGGTCGGCGCCGACCTCCTTGGGGTTGTCGGTGAGGATCGGGACGCCCGTCTTGACGCCCGGTTCGACGAGGACCGCGGGGACGTCGCCGTAGTAGCGGCGCGTCACCTCGCGGAGCTCGTGCAGGACGGACGGGACGGTCGCGCAGATGGCGATGCCGTCGATGCCGTCGCCCAGTTCCTCGCCGAGCAGCGGGTGCATGCCCATGAGGCCCTGCAGCAGGACCGCGAGTTCGTCGGCGGTGCGGCGCGCGTCCGTGGAGATCCGCCAGTGTTCGACGATGTCCTCGCCGTCGAACAGTCCGAGGACGGTGTGGGTGTTGCCCACGTCGATGGTCAGCAGCATGGCCCGTCGTCCGTCCTACTCCGCCGCGCGCAGGTCGAGGCCGATGTCGAGGATCGGGGAGGAGTGGGTCAGCGCCCCGACCGCCAGGTAGTCGACGCCGGTGTCGGCGTACGCCTTGGCGTTGGTCAGGGTCAGTCGGCCCGATGCCTCCAGGGCCGCGCGGCCGTCGACGATGGCCACGGCCTCCTCGCACTCGATCGGCGTGAAGTTGTCCAGGAGGATCAGATCGGCGCCCGCGTCGACGACCTCGCGGAGCTGGTGGAGGGTGTCCACCTCGACCTCGATGGGCACCTCGGGGAACATCTCGCGGACGGCCTTGAACGCCTGGGCGACTCCGCCGGCGGCGACCACGTGGTTGTCCTTGACCAGTGCCGCGTCGGACAGCGACATGCGGTGGTTGACGCCGCCGCCGCAGCGGACCGCGAACTTCTCCAGGGAGCGCAGGCCCGGTGTGGTCTTCCTGGTGTCGCGCACCTTCGCCCTGGTGCCCTCCAGCGTGTCCGCCCACGCGCGCGTGGCGGTCGCGATGCCGGAGAGGCGGCACAGGAGGTTGAGGGCGCTGCGTTCGGCGGTGAGCAGGTCGCGGGTGGCTCCGGTGACGCTGAGGAGCTTCTGGCCGGCCTCCACGCGGTCGCCGTCGTCGACATGGCGCTCGACCTCGAACTCGTCGGAGCAGGCCACCGACAGGACCGCCTCGGCGACCCTGAGGCCCGCCACGACGCCGCCCTCGCGCGCGGTGAAGTCGGCGGTGGCGCGGGCGTCCTCGGGGATGGTCGCGACGGTCGTCACGTCGACGCCGTGGTCGAGGTCCTCCTGGATGGCGACGTTGGCGATGTCCTCGACCTCCACGGGGTCGAGTCCGGCGTCGGCCAGGAGCTGGGCGAGCGCGGGGTCGAGCCCGCACTCCAAGTACTCGTCATCCGCGATGCCGTCGGCGCCGCAGGCACAGCCGTCGCCGCAGCCGCCGCCGGAGGCGAGGGGAAGTTCGGGGGTGGTCACGTCTGTCACTGCTCCTGGAGGTGCGGCCGGGTCGGGGGGAAGTCTGCGGTATCGGTGGTGTGTACGGCGAGCGTCCGGTCCGGATTCAGCCGTACGACGATGTGGCGGCGCCACTCGGTGTCGTCGCGCTCGGCGTGGTCCTCGCGCCAGTGGCAGCCCCGGGTCTCCTCGCGGAGCCGGGCGGCGGCGACCAGGACGCGGGCCACGCACAGCAGGTTGGTGGTCTCCCAGGTGTCGACGCCGGGCTCGGCGGTCTTGCCGTTGACGTCGAGGGCGTCGCGGGCGTCGGCGTGCAGCCGGTCCAGGGCGGCGGCGGCCTTGGCCAGGGACTCCTCGGAGCGCAGCACTCCGGCGCCCTCGGTCATGGTCCGCTGGATCGCGAACCGTATCTCCGGGGCGAGCAGCGGATGCGCGGGCTTCTCGGCGTACGGGACGGGCTGGGGCACGCGCGCGTGGAGGCCGTTCTCGGCGTGGCCGGCGACGATGTCGGTGACGATGCGCTCGGCGTAGACCAGGCCCTCCAGGAGGGAGTTGGAGGCGAGCCGGTTGGCGCCGTGGACGCCGGTGCAGGCGACCTCGCCGCAGGCGTAGAGGCCGGGGACGGTCGTGCGGCCGTGGGAGTCGGTGCGGACGCCGCCGGAGGCGTAGTGGGCGGCCGGGGCGACCGGTATGGGCTCGGTGACCGGGTCGAGGCCGTTGGCGCGGCAGGCGGCGAGGATCGTGGGGAAGCGGTGCTCCCACATGTCGGCGCCGAAGTGCCGGGCGTCCAGGTACATGTGTTCGGCGCCCCGCTCGTGCATACGGCGCATGATGCCCTTGGCGACGATGTCGCGCGGGGCGAGTTCCGCCAGCTCGTGCTGGCCGATCATGAAGCGCACCCCGTCGGCGTCGACCAGGTGGGCGCCCTCGCCGCGTACCGCCTCGGAGACCAGGGGCTGCTGGCCCTCGGCGTCCGTGCCCAGGAACAGCACGGTGGGGTGGAACTGGACGAACTCCAGGTCGGAGACCTCGGCGCCCGCGCGCAGGGCGAGGGCGACGCCGTCGCCGGTGGACACGGACGGGTTGGTGGTGGCGGAGAAGACCTGGCCCATGCCGCCGGTGGCGAGGACCACGGCGGGGGCGTGGACGGCTCCCACGCCGTCGTGCTGGCCCTCGCCCATGACGTGCAGGGTGACACCGGCGGTACGGCCCTCCGCGTCCGTCAGGAGGTCCAGGACGAGCGCGTTCTCGATCGTGCGCAGTCCACGCGCGCGTGCCGCTTCGACGAGGGCCCGGGAGATCTCGGCGCCGGTGGCGTCGCCGCCCGCGTGGGCGATACGGCGGCGGTGGTGGCCGCCCTCGCGGGTCAGCTCCAGGCCGCCCTCCTCCGACTCGTCGAAGTGGGCGCCGGTCGCGATCAGACGGCGTACGGCGTCGGGGCCCTCGGTGACGAGGAGGCGTACGGCGTCCTCGTCGCACAGGCCCGCGCCGGCCACCAGGGTGTCGTCCAGGTGCTGGTCGGGGGTGTCGCCCTCGCCGAGGGCGGCGGCGATGCCGCCCTGGGCCCAGCGGGTGGAGCCGTCGTCGAGGCGGGCCTTGGTGACGACGACGGTGCGCAGGCCGGCGGCCTCGCAGCGCAGCGCGGCGGTCAGGCCGGCGACGCCCGAGCCGACGACCACGACGTCGGCGTTGATGGACCATCCCGGTGCGGGCGCGTGCAGTCTTATGCCTGTGCTGGTCACGAGGCGGCTCCGAAGGTCAAAGGGATGTTGTCGATCAGCCGGGTCGTCCCCACCCGGGCCGCGACGGCGAGGACGGCTTC
This sequence comes from Streptomyces sp. NPDC002643, assembly GCF_053592555.1. Taxonomy (NCBI): domain Bacteria; kingdom Bacillati; phylum Actinomycetota; class Actinomycetes; order Kitasatosporales; family Streptomycetaceae; genus Streptomyces; species Streptomyces sp. NPDC002643. Next base: position 114,749 of record NZ_JBSFVY010000030.1, on the reverse strand, counting down.
GCCGGTGAAGTCGTCGGGGATGTCGGTGAAGTCGGCCGGGTCGACCAGGGCCAGGTAGTCCAGGGCCAGCGGCGGCTTCATGCGCTGGGCGTCGTCGAGGACCAGGCGGGCGGCGGCGCGGACGGCGGCCGGGCCGCCGGGCGCGGCTTTGGCCATGGCGTGGGCGTCGGCGGCCGCGCGGGACTCGCCGATGGCGCTGAGGGCCTCGGCACGCGCGCGCGTGGAGGGCACTTCGCGGGCACGCGCGCGCAGGGCCTCCTGCGCCGCATGCCGGTCGCGGCCCGCGAACAGCGCCTGGGAGAGCGCCAGGGCCGTACGGCGTTCGGCGGCGGACAGATAGCGGTTGCGGCTGGACAGGGCCAGACCGTCGTCCTCACGGACGGTCGGGACGGCGACGATCTCCATGCCGAAGTTCAGATCGCGGACCATGCGGCGGATCAGGGCGAGCTGCTGGGCGTCCTTCTGGCCGTAGAGCGCCACGTCGGGGCGGGTGAGGTGGAGCAGTTTGGCGACGACGGTGAGCATGCCGTCGAAGTGGCCGGGCCGGGAGGCGCCCTCCAGACGCCCGCCCATGGGGCCGGCGGTGATGCGGACCTGGGGCTCGCCGCCGGGGTAGACCTCGTCCGCCGAAGGTGCGAACACGACGTCGGCGCCGCATTGTTCGGCGAGCTTGACGTCGGCGTCCAGGGTGCGCGGATAGCGGTCGAGGTCCTCGCCTGCGCCGAACTGCAGGGGGTTGACGAAGACGGTGACCACGACCTCGCCGGTGTCGCCCGCGATCTCGCGCGCGGTGCGGATCAGCGTGGCGTGGCCCTCGTGCAGGGCGCCCATGGTCATCACGACGGCCCGGCGTCCCGCACGCGTGCGTGCGTGCAGTTCGTCGGCGGTACGCAGCACGGTGGTGGTCATCGGGCGTTCCCTTCGGTGCCGTCGCTGCCGTCGGCCGCGGCCGTCCCGCCCGCGAGTACCCCGAGGAGGTCCTCGGCCAGCTCCGGCTTGAGCAGGCCGTGGGCGAGGGCACGGTCGGCGGTCGCGCGGGCCATCGCCAGATACCCGGCGACGGTCGCCGGGGCGTGGGCGCGCAGCTCGGCGACATGGGCGGCGACCGTGCCCGCGTCCCCGCGCGCGACGGGGCCGGTGAGGGCCGCGTCACCGGAGCGCAGGGCGTTGTCCAGGGCGGCGCCCAGGAGGGGGCCCAGCATGCGGTCGGGGGCGGTGACGCCTGCGGTGCGCAGCAGCTCCATGGACTGGGCGACCAGGGTCACCAGATGGTTGGCGCCGAGGGCGAGGGCCGCGTGGTAGAGCGGCCGGTCGGCCTCCGCGATCCACTCGGGCTCACCGCCCATCTCGATCACCAGGGCCTCGGCGGCCAGCCGCAGCTCCTCGGGCGCCGTCACCCCGAACGAGCACCCCGCGAGCCGCTGGACGTCCACCGGGGTCCCCGTGAACGTCATCGCCGGGTGCAGGGCCAGCGGCAGCGCGCCCGCGCGCAGCGCCGGGTCCAGCACCTTCGCCCCGTACCGCCCCGAGGTGTGCGCCAGCAGTTGCCCCGGCCGCACCGAACCCGTCTCCGCCAGGCCCTCGACCAGGCCCGGCAGGGCGTCGTCCGGCACGGTCAGCAGGACCAGCTCGGCGCGCTGCAGCACATCGGCCGGGGACATCAGCGGAACGTCGGGCAGCAGCGCCGCCGCGCGCCGCCTGGAGGCGTCGGAGACGCCGGAGACGGCCACCGGGCGGTGTCCCGCCAACTGGAGCGACGCCGCCAGCGCGGGACCGACCCGGCCGGCGCCGACGACACCGACGGTGAGCCGCGCGGGGCGGTCCTTCGGCTCTGGTTGCTGGAATGTACTCACTCGGTGGTGGCCTTCCCGTTCCAGTCCGCTCTGGGTACCGGACGATTTCTCGTCATGTTAACGCGATTGGTTCGAGGGTCGATCGGTTGTCCACAGGCTGTGGGTGGGCGCGGGAAGAGTCCGCAGGTCACGCCCGTACGGCCAGTATGAAAAACCCGTGCCGGGGGACACGGGGCGCGGGATGATCCGGGGATGACCGATACAGCGGAGAAGGCAGCGGGAACGACGGACGAGCAACCGCTTTCCGGGGGCGGGGAGTCCGCCGTCGAGGAGTCGGCGGCCGCGGCCCGCTACGGACGGCGTCGGGCCGCGCACCGGGCGGCGGAGCGGGTGTTGTCGCGGACGAGTGCGCTGGCGACGGTCCGTGAGCGGCTGGCGCTGCTGGAGGCGGCCGGGGACGTGTACGACCTGGACGAGCCGGCGGACATGTACGGCAACGGGATCGTCGAGACGCTGGAGGAGCGGACCGCCGCGCTGCTCGGCATGGAGGCCGCCGCGTTCTTCCCGACCGGCACGATGGCCCAGCAGGTGGCGCTGCGCTGCTGGGCGGGCCGTACCGGGAACCCGGCCGTCGCGCTGCACGCGCTCTGCCACCCCGAGATGTACGAGCGGCATGCCTTCAGCCAGGTCAGCGGTCTGCGGCCGGTCCGGCTGACCGGCGAGCCCCGGATGCCGACCGCCGACGAGGTGCGCGACCTCGACGAGCCCTTCGGTGCCCTGATGCTGGAACTGCCCCTCAGGGAGGCCGGTTTCGTGCTGCCGTCCTGGGACGAGCTGGTGGAGGTCACCGAGGCGGCACGCGCGCGTGAGGCCGTGGTGCACTTCGACGGGGCCCGGTTGTGGGAGTCTGCCACCCATTTCGGCCGCCCCGTCGACGAGATCGCGGGCCTCGCGGACAGCGTCTATGTCTCGTACTACAAGTCCCTGGACGCGTACGGCGGGGCCGCGATCGCCGGTCCCCGGGCCCTGATCGACGAGGCGAAGGCCTGGCGGCACCGCTACGGCGGCCAGCTCTTCCAGCAGTTCCCCACGGCCCTGTCCGCGCTGATCGGCCTGGACCGCGAACTGCCCCGGCTTCCCGCATACGTCCGCCACGCGCGCGTGATCGCCGCCGCGCTCCGGGAGGGCTTCGCGGCGGCGGGCGTCCCCTGGGCCCGGGTCCACCCCGAGGAACCGCACACCAACGAGTTCCAGCTCTGGCTCCCCTACGACGTCGACGTCGTCGCGGAGGCGGCGGTCTGCCTGGCCGAGGAGACCGGGACTTCACTCTTCGCCCGACCCTGGGATCTGGGCGGGCCGGGGCTGGCCGTCACCGAACTGGAGGTCCGCGCCGCCGGGTTGGAGTGGACAGCCGAGGACGTGAAGAAGGCGGTGGCGGAGTTCGTGGCACGAGTGGGCCAGGTGGCGACGGAGGAAGGACCGGAGGCGGAAGGGCCACAGAAGGCCGACGGGTAGGGGGCGTTGTCAGTGGTCGAGTGCACCATGGGTCCATGAGCGTGCGGATCGATGTCTCGGGGCTGCGGCGGGAGAGTGTGGCGGTCGCGCCCTCGCCGTTGGCCGAGCTCGGCATGGCCCTGCATGTGCTGGCCGAGCCGGGGCATCATCCGGGGCTCCAGGGGTGGGTCACGGGGGTGACGGCCCGGCTGGACGCCCACGTGGCCGATCGGATGTGCGAGGCGGACTTCCTGTGGCGTACGACGTTCTCGGACCTGTTCATGCCGTTCGCCGGCATCCCCGGGCGGGACACGCGGCCGGGGGCGACGCTCGCCGATGAACTGGACCTGCTGGACAAGTTGACGGACGACCAGTTCGTGGACGCGGGCCTGGAGTTCGTCTGCTCCCCGGGGTACGCGTACGACTCGCGGCGGCCCGGTCCGCTGTCCGACCCGGAGATGCGGCGGCGTGCCCTGGAGCTGGCCGCCGCGCGCGGGCCGCGGCAGGTGCGGTTCGCCCGGCGGCTGCTGGCGGACCCGCCGGGGACACGGGCCTGGCTGCGGCAGTTCCTGGAGGATTGCGACGAGGCGTTCTTCGCCGAGACCTGGTCCCGGCTGAGTCACCCGCTCGCGGCGGACGCCCGCCACAAGACCGAGGTGTTGCGGCACAAGGGCCTCGCGGAGGCGCTGGCCGCCGTCTCCCCCGCCATGGCCCTGGACGAGGCCGGGGCGTGGATCATCGTGGACAAGCTGTCCGAGGGCCGTACGACCACGGCGGACGGCGGACTGCTGCTGATCCCCACCAGCCTCGGCCGCCCCCACCTCGCCGTGCTGCACCGCTACGGCTGGCAGCCGGTGATCCAGTACCCGGTGGCCGCCGCCGACCCCGTCGCCCCGCCCTCGGTCGAGCAGCTCGCCCTGCGGATGACCGCCCTGTCCCACCCCGTCCGGATGCGCCTGTGCCGCAACCTCGCCCGCAGCGCGTACACCACGGGCGAGCTGGCCCAGATGCTCGGCATGACGCCACCGGAGATATCCCGGCATCTGGCCGTCCTGAAGAGGGCGGGCCTGCTCACCACCCGCCGACGCGGCCGGTACGTGCTGCACCAGCTGGACGTGACGGTGGTGGCCCGGCTGGGCAGCGACTTCCTGGAGGGGGTGCTGCGGTAGGCCGGGGTGGGGCCTCAGCCCTGCCCGCCCGCCCGTACCAGCCCCGTCTCGTACGCCAGCACGACCACCTGGACGCGGTCGCGCAGGCCCAGCTTGGTCAGGATGCGGCCGACGTGGGTCTTCACGGTCGCCTCGGAGAGGACGAGGCGGGCGGCGATCTCGCCGTTGGAGAGCCCTTGGGCGACGAGGATCATGACCTCGCGCTCGCGTTCGGTGAGCCGCTCCAGCTCCTTGTGCCGGGGCTCGGCCGCGGTGCCCGGCAGCATCGGGGCGAACCGGTCGAGGAGCCGCCGGGTGGTGGAAGGGGCCACGACGGCGTCACCGCTGTGCACGGAACGGATCGCGGCCAGCAGCTCACCGGGCGGCACGTCCTTGAGCATGAAGCCGGAGGCGCCCGCCTTCAGCCCCGAGAAGGCGTACTCGTCGAGGTCGAACGTGGTCAGGATCAGCACCTTCGGCGGGTTCGGCTCGGCGCAGATGCGACGCGTGGCCTCGACACCGTCCAGCTTCGGCATACGGACGTCCATCAGGACGACATCGACCTCCGTCGACCGCACCACCTGGAGGGCCTCGACACCGTCGCCCGCCTCCGCCACGACCTCCATGTCCGGCTGAGCCGCCAGCACCATCCGGAACCCGGTGCGCAGCAGCACCTGGTCGTCGACGAGCATTACGCGGATCGCCATCGGGGTCCTCTTCCGTGTCCGGCACGACGGCCGGCATGTCCGTTGCGGGCGCCTTGGTCGCTATGGGCGCTGTGGCGGTTGCGGGCGTTGCGGGTGTTGTGGGCGTTACAGGTGTCAGTGAGTGACATGACCGGGTCAGTGTGCGGGTTTCAGGGGCAGCAGGGCGCTGATCCGGAAGCCGCCGCCGGGGCGGGGGCCCGCGTCCAGCGTGCCGCCGACCATACCGACCCGCTCCCGCATCCCGATGAGCCCGTGCCCCTGCCCGTCGGCGCCGCCCTCCTCGTACAGCTCATGGGGTGCGCCCTTGCCGTCGTCCTCGACGAGCAGACCGAGGCCGTCGTCGAAGTAGACCAGCCGGACGCTGGCGCCGGTGTTCGGGCCGCCGTGCTTGCGGGTGTTGGTGAGCGCCTCCTGGACGATGCGGTACGCCGTCAGCTCGACCCCGCTGGGCAGCGGGCGCGGGGTGCCCTCGACCTTGAAGTCGACGGGCAGCCCGGCGACACGGCACTGTTCGACGAGGTCGTCGATCTGCTCCACGTCCGGCTGCGGAACGTACTCCCCGACCTCCTTGTGCTCGCCGGTGCGCAGGACGCCGAGGAGGCGGCGCATCTCGGCGAGGGCCTGCCGGCCGGTGGACGAGATGGTCTCCAGGGCCTTCTTCGCCTGGTCCGGGGCGGCGTCGAGAACGTAGGCGGCGCCGTCGGCCTGGACGACCATCACCGAGACGTTGTGCGCGACGACATCGTGCAGCTCACGGGCGATCCGGGCGCGCTCGGCGGCGACGGCCACCTTGGCCTGCGCCTCGCGCTCCCTCTCCAGCCGGGCGGCGCGCTCCTCCAGCTGCGCGAAGTACGCGCGCCGGGTGCGCAGCGAGTCGCCCAGCACCCAGGCGAGGACGAACGGCACGGTCAGCACGACCGCGAGCGCCGCGTTGCCCAGGATGCTCACCCGCTCCTCGTACCAGCGCATCTGCGCCAGTGACGCCGCGGCCAGGGCGCCGGCCAGGGCGAGCCGGGAGGCCCAGCGGGCGCCGTTCGCCGCGACCGTGTAGATGATCACCAGCATCGCGAAGTCGGCCGGCATCCTCGGTACGTCGAGGGCCAGTTGCAGGACGCCCGCCACGGCGGCGAGGACCAGCATCTTCTCGGGGAAGCGGCGCCGCAGGGCGACCACCAGGCAGAGCATCGACGTGATCGTCACGATCGCGGCTTCGTTCACGTCCGACGCGTAGTCCGGGTCGACCGTGCCGCCCACCAGGGACATGCCGAGCAGGACGACGGCCCAGAAGCCGTCGACCCATGTCGGATGCCTGCGGAGGAAGTCATAGAGGCGCTGCACGTAACCCAGCGTAGGGAAGGGGGCCGTGTGCCGGGGTCAACCGGAGGGTCGATCCGTGGGCGGGGCACGTACTCCCCAAGGTGGAGGCGTGGCGCTCCGCTTAGCCTGGCGTTGTGATGGATCGCCTAGGAGCTCGGGGGGAGATGTCCGTGTGCGACTGCGGGTCCGTTGTGGTTGATCGCGCCCACGCGGCGGAGCCGCATATGTCACAGCCCCGCGCCCCTATCGGGGCGCGGCCTTGGCTGGCGGCGGCCGAAGAGGCGCTCTATGGGGTCCACGGGTTTTATCGACGGTCTGAAGGGCCCGCCGGACACTTTCGGACCTCCGTGCACGCGTCCTCGCTCTTCGCCGGGGCCGTTGCCCGGTTGTTGTCTCGGGTCGACGAAGCCTTGGGGCATCCGGACGAGCTGGCGTTCGTGGACATGGGGGCCGGGCGGGGGGAGCTGGTGAGCGGAGTGCTCGCGACCCTTCCCGCTGACGTGGGCGACCGCACGCGCGCGTATGCCGTTGAGATCGCCGAACGGCCTGACGGACTCGACGACCGGATCGAGTGGATGGGCGAGCCGCCCTCGGCCATCACCGGGCTCCTCTTCGCCAACGAATGGCTCGACAACGTGCCTGTCGAGGTCGTGGAGGTCGACTCGGCGGGTGTGGCTCGCCTCGTCCTCGTACGGGAGGACGGCGCCGAACGGCTCGGGGAGCCCGTCGGTGGGGTGGAGGCGGAGTGGCTGGGGCGGTGGTGGCCCTTGGGTGCGGAGGAGGGGTTGCGGGCCGAGATCGGGGTGTCTCGTGATCGGGCCTGGGCCGGTGCTGTGGCCGGTGTCGAGCGGGGGCTCGCCGTCGCCGTCGACTACGCGCACCTCGCCGGGGGACGGCCGCCCTTCGGGACGCTCACCGGGTTCCGGGAGGGGCGGGAGACGGCGCCGGTGCCGGACGGGTCCTGCGACATCACCGCGCATGTGGCGCTGGACGCGTGTCTGGAGGCGCCGAAGCTGCCGGGTGCCCGGCTGCTGACCCAGCGGGAGGCCCTGCGTGCCCTGGGGGTCACCGGAGCCCGTCCCCCGCTCTCCCTGGCGAGCGCCGACCCCACGGCGTACGTACGGGCCCTGGCGGGTGCGGGCGAGGCCGCCGAGCTGACCGCGTCCGGCGGTCTGGGCGACTTCGGCTGGCTGATGCAGCCGGTTGGAATTCCAAACCCACTCGGGACGTGAGCCGACACCTACATGTCGACGCCTACTTGTCGACGCCTACTTGTCGACGCCTACTTGTCGATGTCCCCCACCACGAAGAACAGCGAGCCGAGGATGGCCACCATGTCGGCGACCAGCGTGCCCGGGAGGAGTTCGGTGAGGGCCTGGATGTTGTTGTAGGAGGCCGAGCGGAGCTTGAGGCGGTACGGGGTCTTCTCGCCCTTGCTGACGAGGTAGTAGCCGTTGATGCCGAGGGGGTTCTCGGTCCAGGCGTACGTATGTCCCTCGGGGGCCTTGAGGACCTTGGGGAGGCGCTGGTTGACGGGGCCGGGCGGGAGGTCGGCCAGGCGGTCGAGGCAGGCGTCGGCGAGCGCGAGGGAGTTGTGGGTCTGCTCCAGGAGGCACTCGAAGCGGGCGAGGCAGTCGCCCTCCTGCCGGGTGACGACCTTGAGGACGTCCTGGAGTTCGCCGTACGCGAGGTACGGCTCGTCGCGCCGCAGGTCGAAGTCGACACCGGAGGCGCGGGCGATGGGGCCGCTCACCCCGTACGCGTGCACGGTCTCGGGGGCGAGGACGCCCACGTTCCGCGTCCGGCCGCGGAAGATCTCGTTGCCGAGGACGAGGTCGTCGAAGACGCCCATACGGGAGCGGACGTCAAAGACGGCGGCACGCGCGCGTGCGGTCCAGCCGGCCGGGAGGTCCTCCTTGAGGCCGCCGACGCGGTTGAACATGTAGTGCATGCGTCCGCCGGAGATCTCCTCCATGACGTTCTGCAGTTCCTCGCGCTCCCGGAACGCGTAGAAGACGGGGGTGATGCCGCCGAGTTCCAGGGGGTACGAGCCGAGGAACATCAGGTGGTTCAGGACGCGATTCAGCTCGGCGAGGAGCGTACGCATCCAGACAGCGCGCTCGGGGACCTCCATGCCGAGCATGCGTTCGACACCGAGGACGACGCCCAGTTCGTTGGAGAACGCGGAGAGCCAGTCGTGACGGTTGGCGAGCATGATGATCTGGCGGTAGTCACGCGCCTCGAAGAGCTTCTCCGCGCCCCGGTGCATATAGCCGATCACCGGCTCCGCGCTGGTGATCCGCTCGCCGTCCAGGACGAGCCGCAGCCGCAGCACACCATGGGTGGACGGATGCTGCGGGCCGATGTTCAGCACCATGTCCGTGCTCTCGGCGGCGCCGCCGACACCGATCGTCGTCTCTCTGGTCTCCGTCGGGGGAGTCATGAACACAGTCTGTCCTACGTACGCTGGCGGAATGGAGACGGGGACCTTGGAAGGCAGCGAGGACGGCGCCGGGGGCGTGGGCGGCGCCGGGGGCGCGGACGGTGAGCGCGTGGACGGTGAGCCGACGTGGATCGGGTTGCCGCCGGGGCTGTTGCGGATGAGGCGGCTGCTGCTGGTGGTGTGGCTGGGGCCGATCACCGTGGCCGCCGGCGTGCTGCCGGGCCGGCTGGCCGGGCCGGTGTGGGCGCTCTTCGCTCTGCTGCCGCTGGGTCTGCTGCTGTGGGGCTGGCCGATGCTGGGGCGCAACTGGCGTTCCTGGCGGTACGCCGAACGGGCCGACGACCTGTTGATCAGCCGGGGGGTGCTGTGGCGTGAGGAGACCGTCGTGCCGTACGGCCGGATGCAGTTGGTCGAGGTGACCTCCGGGCCCGTCGAGCGGCACTTCGGGCTGGCGAGCGTGCAGCTGCACACCGCCGCTGCCGCCACGGACGCCCGTATCCCCGGCCTCGACCCCGCCGAGGCCGAACGCCTCCGCGACCACCTCACCGAACTGGGCGAGGCCCGATCGGCAGGACTGTGACATGCCGGCACGGGACACCGGGGACGACGCCGTACAGGACAACGGGGACACGGTCGCCGAGCCGGGGTCGGCCGGGGACTCCACGACCCCCGCGGCGGTCGCCGAGCAGCGGCTGCACCCCGTGACTCCTTTTCGGCGGGCCTGGGCGCCGGTGGCCGTGTTGATCGGGTGGGCGGCGCACGATCCGGACGGGGCTCAGCGGCATCTGACCCGGCTCGACACCTCCACGCTGCTGATCGGGCTGGCGGTGCTGGTGCCGGCGGCCGGCCTGTACGGCTTTCTGACCTGGTGGTTCACCCACTTCGCGGTGACGGACAACGAACTGCGCATCCGTACCGGCCTCGTCTTCCGCCGCACCGCGCACATCCGCCTCGAACGCATCCAGGCCATCGACATCACGCGCCCCCTGCTGGCCCGGATCGCGGGCGTCGCCAAACTCAAACTCGATGTCGTCGGCACCGACAACAAGGACGAGCTGGCCTATCTCGGCGAGGCCCACGCCCGCGCCCTGCGGGCCGAACTCCTCGCCCGCGCCGCCGGTTTCGCCCCCGAGACCGCACACGAGGTCGGCGAGGCCCCGGCCCGCCAACTGCTGAAGGTCCCCGGCGGCGTACTCGCCGTCTCCCTGATCCTCACCGGCGGCACCTGGGGAATGCTCATGGCCGCGATCGTCGTCCCGTCCGTGCTGTGGATCGCGACGGAGAGCGTGTGGACGGTCCTCGCGACCGCGCTGCCGCTGATCGGCGCGGCCGGGGCGAGCACCGTGGGCCGGTTCGTCGGGGAGTACGACTGGACGGTGGCCGAGTCGCCGGACGGCCTCCGCATCGACCGCGGTCTCCTCGACCGTACGCACGAGACGGTGCCGCCGGGCCGCGTCCAGACCGTACGGATCGTCGAGCCGTTGCTGTGGCGGCGCCGCCGATGGGTCCGGGTGGAGCTGGACGTGGCGGGCTCCACGAACTCCGTGCTCGTACCGGTCGCTCCGCGCGAGATCGCCGAGTCGGTGATAGCGCGGGTGCTGCCCGGCGTGACGGTGCCGGACGCGTCGGCGCTCGTACGACCGCCGGGGCGGGCCCGTTGGTGCGTCCCGCTGTGGTGGAAGGGGCACGGACTCGCCGTCGACGACAAGGTGTTCGCGGCCCGGCACGGTCTGCTGCGGCGCCGACTGGACCTCGTACCGCACGCCAAGGTCCAGAGCGTACGGCTGTCGCAGGGGCCCTGGGAGCGGTTCAAGCGCGTCGCCGATGTGCGGGTGGACACCGGGGCCAACAAGACGGTGACGGCGCGGCTACGGGACGCCGAGGAGGCGGCGGAGCTGCTGCGGGCGCAGGCGGAGCGGTCCCGGACGGGGCGCCGGGAGGCGGGGCCGGACCGGTGGATGGCCGAACCGTCGCGATCGTGAAGGGGCGCAGCCCCAAAAGGGGCGCGGGGCTGTGTCGATATGCGGCTCCGCCGCGTGGGCGCGAGCAACCACGAACGAGCCGCAGCCGCCCGCCCACTGGACCGACCGAGCTCTTGGGCGCCCGGCGATCGCCACAACGCGCCCGGCGGTCGCACAGGGCACGCGGCGATCGCTAGGACGCCGCGGTACGCAGGCCCTTCAGATCGATCTGCTCCGTCTCGTCGTGGGCCGTCAGGTCGATGACCTGGCCGATACCGCGCGACGCCTCGTCGACCCGCTTGAACTCCGCCTCGGACTCGGCCTTGTGCAGGGCGAGGGCCTCCTGACCGACCACGTCGGCGAGGTCCTCGTTCTGCACGTCCGCGATCGCGTAGGACTCCTTGTTCGTACCGAAGAAGTCGAAGCCGCCCTCGACGGCGGCCCGCCGCTGCGGCACCGCCGGAACGACGGCCACGGCGGTCGGCACGGTGAAGTGCCCCGCAGGCCGTACGACCGGCAGCCCGGCCGACCCCGGAAGCGGCCCCTCGGCAGCGGGAACTTCCGCCCCACCGGCCTCGGTCACACGGGTCTCAGTCCCAACGGCCTCCGAACCGACGGCCTCCGAACCGACGGCCTCCGACCCGACGGCCTCCGCACGAGCGGTCACCGACGGCGCCGGAACCGGTCCCGTCGGCAGCGGCTCGGCGGCGGTCGCCTTCTCGTGCCGGTCGGCGTCGGCGGCCGTCTTCGCCGGGTCGCTCTCCTCGACGGCGACCACCGGCACCGGCGCCTGCTCGGCATCGGCCTCGTTGGGACGCCCCTGGCGGGACCCCCCACCCGTCGGCCCGTCCGGGTCCCCCTCGGGCGAACCGCCCTTGCCCGAACCGTCCTTGGGCGAACCGTCCTTGGGCGAACCGTCCTTGGGCGAACCGTCCTTGGGCGAACCGCCCTTGCCCGAACCGTCCTTGGGCGAACCGTCCTTGGACGCGCCCGCCTCGGCGGACTCGTCACCAGCGGCGTCGCCCGCCTGCCGGTCGGACTGCCCCATGGCCTCCGCCTCGACCTCGGCCTCCTCTTCGGCGGCCTCCGCCTCGACCTCGGACTCGGCAGCCGCGTCGCCCTCTTCAGCCTCTACGCCGACGGCGTCGCTCTCGACGTCAACCGCACTCTCGGCACCGGCGTCGGCCTCCCGCTCCTCCGCCTCCCGCACAGCCGCCCGCTGGGTGATGATCCGCTCCAACGCCGAGTTGGCCCGGAGGAACAGCGAGGACCCGGCCGGTGAGAACACCCCGACCGCCGCCTTCCCGCCGCCCTCGGTCTCCTCGGCCTCCACGGACTTCTCGACCTCTTCGCCCTCTTCGGTCACGTCACCGTCGGCACCGGGGACAGCCACAGCCCCACTTTCCGACATCCGTACCGCCCCGGCGCCCGTACCCGCGGCGCTCCCCCGAGCCCCCCAAGGCGCCCCCGGCACGGGAACCCCCTGCGGCGGCACCGGCGTGGCCTGGGCGAACGTACCGGCCCCGGCCACGGCACCCGCCGTACCGGCCGTACCCGCACCGGAGGAACCGGCCGCCAAGGCCCGCCCCTCGCCGGGGGCGGCCGTCTCGATCTCCAGCAGGCGGCGGCCCTCCAGCGCGCTGGCCCGCTCGGTCTCGGCCGTGGCGTACCGGCGCAGCAGCGCCGCGTGCTCGTTGCGGAGGTTCGCCAACTCGGCCCGCTTGGCGCGCAGCTTGTGCTCCAGCTTGGTGCGCAGCTCGCGGGACTCCTCAAGGTCGGTCTCCAGTTCGGCGACCTTCTCCTCGTGGCGCCACTCGTCGCTCGCACGCGCGCGCGTGAGGTCGGCGACGCGTTTGCCGGCCTCGACGTCCCAACGGCGCATCACGGCGGCGCCCACGGCCGCCGTCGCCGCGGCGACGGCGGCGCTGACCCGGAGCACCGCCTGCTCGGCGAAGACCCAGGGCCCGAGGGCGCAGACGAGCGAGACGCCCGCGATCGCCGTGGGGGGCAGCAGCCTGTGCAGAGGTGGTGAATGGCGGTGACGTCCACGTGGCATGGCCAGAAACTTACCGCGCGTAGGCGAATGATGGTGCCCCGGGCGGTAAAAACTCAGCCGCCGCCCAAGCTCTCACACGCCTTCCCAAGCTCCCTCACCACCCCGGCACCAATGCGCCCACCGGTGACTCCTCCGCTGGATCAACTTCCGGCATTCCAGATAGGTGTTGGCCACTTCGCGCTCTTTCCGGCCGGGGAATTCCCGAGAATTGCCGCCCGTACTCACCATCGCCCTCGCCGCTCACTCTTCATCGGCCTCATCGGTCGCCCGACACCGGTACTCACCGGCCCCCCGACATCCCTCTCACCGATCGCTCAACCGTCCGCTGATCCACTGCAGCGTCGCGGGAATCTCCCGGCGCCATGTGTTGAAGTTGTGGCCGCCGCTGTCGAGGATGATCGACGAGATCCGGGTCGGCTGCTTCTTCTTCACCGACTCGATGAACTTCAGCGTGGCCTTGTAGTTGGTCTCCCCCTGCTTGCTGCTGGTGACCAGCAATGAGGTGTCGGGTGCCGGGCGGTGCTTGAGGTACCAGAAGAGATCGGCCTCGTTCCGTAGCGTCTTGTTCCCGTGGAAGAGATCGCCCGTCGTCGCGTCGATCGGCGCTCGGTAATACGCCGAGAGTCCCGCACCGGCGGCATAGGTCCTGGGGTGGTGCATGGCCAGTTTCAGTGCGCAGTAGCCGCCGGTGGAGTCGCCGATGATGCCCCAACTACCGGGTTCCCTCCCGACCCTGTAGTGATGGCCGACGGCGTCGGGAAGATCCTCGGCGAAGAACGTCTCCGTCCGCGGGCCACCGGGAATGTCCACGCACTCGGTGTCGCGCGGCGGCGCCACGGTCGGCCGCAGCATGACGAGGATCATCGGCTGGGCCTCACCGTTCCGGGCCAGCTTGTGGGCCGTCTGCGGATAGTGCAGCCCCTTGATGAGGGCCTCGGCGGTGCCGGGATAACCGGTGAGGACGACCGCCGCGGGGAAAGTGCGGGTGCGGTACCGAGGCTGGAAGTACTCGGGCGGCAGATACACATACGCGGGGGCGGCGATCCGTGAGGTACGGCCCACGATCTCGACCTTCTGGATCTGGCCGCCGGTCCGGGGGCGGGCGCCGCCCGGCACGTTCACCTCCTGGGTGTCGACGACCTTGAGCGGTCCCCCGGTGTCGGCGCCGCCGTCGTGGTCGACGACGACGCCCTGCCCGGTCTCCTGGCCGAAGAGGTCGGCCCAGCCGGCGTAGAACCCGAACGCCTGGTTGGCGACGAGGCCGATCGACGCGAACAGGGCCAGCTGGGTCGCGAGCAGCGCCCCGATCCGCCCGCCGACGGCCCTCCACCCGCTCCGGGCCAGCTTCGGCCACAGCCACACCGTGCCGATGAACAGCAGCACGGCGGACAACACCGCCAACGCCAGCACCTTGTCGCTCGTCAGCCCCATCGGTCAGCCCTCTGCCCCGTCGTCCCGGCCCCCGCAGGAGCCGCCGGAGGTGCCCCGTGGTCTGCGGGGTTCCCGGCATTTCCCTGTCTTTCCCTGCCCTTTGGTTCAGCTTTCCGATGGAGAGTGAACCTCGCTCGCGAAGCCACCGTCCTAGAGGGCGCAATATCGCCGGATGCCGGAAAAGGCGCCGGGTCCAAGGTCTCTCGCGGAACTACGGGATGCGATGTCTGTCAGGACAGATGGGGAAATGTCGGGCGAGGTTCCGGATCGATCGAGCCGAACGGGGGCTCAGGCATCGAGCCGAACGCAGACTCGTTCGTCGAGCCCGCACCCGTCGAGTGCGCTCCGGCGCGCCGATGGCGTGGTGCGCGGCGCGCTGCGGGGCGTACTGCGCGGGCCGCGCCCCGAGGCCGTACCGGCGCTGATGGCCCGGGCCTGTGCGTTCGTCGGGCTCGTCGATGTCGCGGCGGGTGTCTTCCCCCGCTTCCGGCGCAGCCGTATGCACACGCTGGCGGAGGTGCTGCCGGGCTCGTTCGGCCCGTTCGCGGCGGCCCTGTCGCTGAGCGCGGGCGTCCTGCTGCTTCTGCTCGCCCACGGCCTGCGCCGGCGCAAACGGCGGGCTTGGCGCGCGGCCGTGGTGCTGCTGCCCGCAGGGGCACTCGCCCAGTTCACCTACCGCCACTCGCTGATCGGCGTACTGATCTCGCTGGCGCTGCTGATCCCGCTGGTGCGCCACCGCGACGAGTTCCGCGCGCTGCCCGACCCGCACAGCCGCTGGCGGGCGCTCGCCAACTTCATGCTGATGGGCACCGGTTCGATCCTCCTCGGACTGGTCGTGGTCAACGCCCACTCACGGGAGATGATCGGCGACCCCAGCCTGGCCGACCGTCTCGAACACGTCATCTACGGCCTGTTCGGTGTCGAGGGCCCGATCGGCTACACCGGCACCACCTCCTGGACGGTGGCCTTCTCCCTGGGCGCCCTCGGTCTGCTGACCGCCATCACCACCGTCTATCTGGCCTTCCGCCCCGAGCATCCGGCGGCCCGGCTGACCGAGGACGACGAGGAGCGGCTGCGCGCCCTGCTCACCAAGCACGGCGCCCGGGACTCCCTCGGCCACTTCGCCCTCCGCCGCGACAAGGCGGTGGTGTTCTCCCCCAGCGGCAAGGCGGCGGTGACGTATCGCGTCGTGCACGGGGTGATGCTGGCCAGCGGCGATCCGATCGGCGATGTCGAGGCCTGGCCCGGCGCCATCGAACGCTTCATGGACGAGGCCAAGGCCCACTCCTGGACCCCCGCCGTGATGGGCTGCTCGGAGACGGGCGCCGAGGTGTGGACCCGGGAGACCGGCCTCGACGCCCTCGAACTGGGGGACGAGGCGGTGGTGGATGTCGTGGATTTCTCCCTCGCCGGACGTGCGATGCGCAACGTGCGTCAGATGGTGAAGCGCATCGAGCGGCTGGGTTACGAAACCCGGGTACGGCGCGTCCGTGATCTGGGCGAGGCGGAGCTCGACCGGATTCGCCGCGCCGCCGAGGACTGGCGGGGCACCGACACCGAACGCGGCTTCTCCATGGCGCTCGGCCGCATCGGCGACCCGGCCGACGGCGACTGCCTCATCGCCACCGCCCACAGGAGCGACGAGGTCCCGGGCCCGTACGGCGACCTGAAGGCCGTACTCCACTTCGTCCCCTGGGGCCCGAACGGCGCCTCCCTGGACCTGATGCGCCGCGACCGGTCCGCCGACCCCGGCATGAACGAACTCCTCATCGTCGCCGCCCTCCAGGCCGCCCCCCGCCTCGGCGTCGACCGTGTCTCCCTGAACTTCGCGATGTTCCGCTCGGCCCTGGCCCGGGGTGAGAAGATCGGCGCCGGACCCGTGCTGCGCGCCTGGCGCGGGCTGCTGGTCTTCCTCTCCCGCTGGTTCCAGATCGAGTCGCTGTACAAGTTCAACGCCAAGTTCCGCCCCCGCTGGGAACCCCGCTTCGTCGTCTACGCCGCCTCCCGCGACCTTCCCCGCATCGGCCTCGCCGCCATGCAGGCCGAGGGCTTCGTCAACCTGGCCCTCCCCCACGCCCTGCGCCGCCGTTCCAAGACCCCGGCCCCGTGCGTCCACGCCCTGACGGACCGCCCCTTGAACGAAAGAGGCGCCCACGCGGCCTGACCCGGCCGCCACCCAGGAACGGGCCCGAGCGAGAGCCCCCCTCCAACCCCCGTGCCAGGGGCTCCCGCTCGGGCCGATCACGTCGCGGAGCCACACCGCCGCGCACAGCCCGGACGCCGACCCGCTCACAGCCCGAAAGCCGGCCGGTGCACAGCCGGGAAGCCGACCCGCGCACTGCCCGGACGCCGGCCCGCGCACACCTCGGGTCTACGCCGCCCGCGCCGCGCCGCCGTTGCCGTGGTTGTCGTCGTCCTCCGGGAGCTTGCAGACACGCTCCAGGAAGAGGGCGGCCACTATGACGCCGATGCCCGCGACGACGGAGAAGCCGGCGTAGATGGCCTGGTCGCGGCGGGCCGGGACGTCCAGGTACTCCAGGAGGAAGGCGCCGACGCCGCCGTAGATCCCGGCGACGAGCGAGGCCACCAGGGCGCTGGCCTGACCGAAGACGACCGCGCGGGCGGCCATCAGCGGGTCCACGCCCTTGGCGTCGGGGCGGCGCTCCCGCTGGGCCTTGAGACGGCCTCGGATCGACAGGGCCGTGGCCGTGAGGACGGTGGCGATCAGCGCCAGCACGATGGGCGCGGCCAGCGGCACGCTGGGCAGGGTCCCCACCGCATTCCACAGCCGGGCACCCGCCCAGGACAGCAACCCGGCCAGGACGAACACCACGGCAAGCGTCCTGATCCGCAGCTCTTTCACGATGCCCCTTCGATGCGCCTGACGATCCGGTCCCTACGGGTGCGGCGGTCGCCCACGAGCTTGTCGTCCACACGCTTCACGAACGCGGTCCGGAAGCACTCCGCGAGCGCTTCGGAGATGTCCGGCGACGACCCCGACCCGGTAGACCTTAACGACTACGCGGGCAGCTGGAGTTCCAGGTCGGCGCGGGCGGACACACCCTCACGGGTGACTCCGGCGAGCAGCTGGGCGACGGCGCCGCGCCCGGGGAGCTGCGCCTCGGGCTCGACGTCGTACCAGGGCGCGAGGACGAACGCCCGCTCGTGCGCGCGCGGATGGGGCAGGGTCAGTACGGGGTCGTCGGAGACCTCTTCGGCGTACGCCACGATGTCCACGTCGAGTGTGCGCGGCCCCCAGCGCTCGTCCCGGACCCGGTGGAAGGCCTCCTCGACGGCCTGGGCGCGCTCCAGCAGGGACGACGGGGGCAGGGTGGTCTTGAGGACGACGACCGCGTTGAAGTAGCTGGGCTGGCTGCCCGGGGCCACTCCCCAGGGCTCGGTCTCGTACACCGGCGACACCGCCTTGACGCGGACGCCCGGGGTGTCCTCCAGCGCGTCGACGGCGCCCTGGAGGTTCTCCAGGCGATTGCCCAGGTTGGAGCCCAGGGAGATGACGGCCCGGCGGGGGTTCTGCAGGGTGGTGTCGGCGGCGTCGACCCTCTCCACCACGGAGGCGGGCACCGGCTGTACGGTCGGGTCGCTCTGACCCTCGGTGAAGAACACGGTCATACTCGGCTCCGGGTGATCGTGACGGTCACGTCGTCGAAGGGGACCGTGATCGGCGCGTTCGGCTTGTGCACGCTGACCTCGACCTCCTGGACCCCGTCGTGCTTCAGGCACGCCTGGGCGATGCGCTCGGCGAGCGTCTCTATGAGGTTGACCGGCTCGCCCTCGACGATGGCCACGACCTCCTCCGCCACGATCCCGTAGTGCACGGTCCTCGCCAGATCGTCCGCGGCTGCGGCGGGTCGGGTGTCCAGGCCCAGCGTCAGATCCACGACGAAGGTCTGGCCCTCCTCGCGTTCGTGCTCGAACACACCGTGGTACCCACGGGCCCTCAGGCCGCGCAGCGCGACACGATCCACGCGAATCACTCCTGCAATCGTCGGGCGGTTCTTTCGAATCTACCTGCGGGCACTGACAGCGCCCACGCGCGAAAGCCCGCTCCCGGGTCCTGTACGACCCGGGTTCACCAGGCGTTTTCCCTCTGGCACCCAGCAGCTCACCGGCCGGAGGCCACGCAAACCCCCGAACTCGTGTTTCCCGTCACGTCCCGCGCACTCCGCCTACCCACTCAGGGAGCGGAGTCCTCACCGTCCTCGTCATCGGATTCGGTCAATACGGGGGAACCGTGGTGCGACCAGACCTTCCAGCCGTCGGAGGTGCGCCGGAACACATTCGTCGCCACGACCAGCTGCCCCACGAGCGGCCCCAGCCCGTCCCCGCCGTCCGGCGACGGACCACCGCTGAGGATGTTCTCGGTGCAGGTCACGAGGGCGGTGTCCCCGGTCACCGAGACATGGACGTCGGTGAGGAAGAACTGGATGTAGTCGGTGTTCGCCATGATCAGCGCATACGACCGCAGCACCTCCCCGCGCCCGGTGAGGACCGGCCAGCCGGGGTGCACACAGGAGATCACGCCGGCGTCCGCCGGGTCGTGGTACGTCTCGTCGACGCCCAGGTCGGAGGGGCTCAGCCAGAGCGAGGAAAGCGTCTCGAAGTCGCCCTGCTCCATCGCCTCGTAGAAGGCGGTGTTGGCGAGTTCGACCTGTTCGACGTCGGTGTGGGCGGAACTCAACGCTCCCGGGCTCCTTCGATCGCGCGGGCGACTCGGACGGCGTCGGCGGTGGCGCGCACCTCGTGCACCCGCACCGCCCAGACGCCCTGCTGTGCGGCGAGGGCCGACACGGCGGCCGTGGCGGCGTCGCGTTCCCGCGCGGGCGGCGGGGAGCCCTCCGGTCCGGCGAGGACCCGGCCGAGGAACCGCTTGCGGGAGGCGGCGACCAGCAGTGGGTGGCCGAGACCGTGCAGCCGGTCGAGGTGGGCGAGGAGGGCGAGATCGTGCTCGGCGCCCTTGGAGAAGCCGAGACCCGGGTCGACGACGATACGGTCCGCCGCGACACCGCCCTCCAGTACGGCCTCCACGCGCGCGTGGAGTTCGTTCACGACCTCGGAGACGACGTCCTCGTAGACGCCCTTGATGTTGGCGCCCTCGTGGAAGCCGCGCCAGTGCATGACGACGAAGGGGGCGCCCGCGTCGGCGACGACCGGGATCATCGCGGGGTCGGCGAGGCCGCCGCTGACGTCGTTGACGAGGGTGGCGCCGGCCGCGAGGGCCCGCTCGGCGACCGAGGCGCGCATGGTGTCCACGGAGACGGTGACGCCCTCGGCGGCGAGGCCCTTCACCACGGGGATGACCCGCTCAAGTTCCTCCGCCTCGTCGACGCGGGTGGCGCCGGGACGGGTCGACTCACCGCCGACGTCCACGAGGTCCGCGCCCTCACCGGCCAACTGCAGACCGTGCTTGACCGCCGCCGTGGTGTCGAACCAGCGGCCCCCGTCGGAGAACGAGTCCGGGGTGACATTGACGACGCCCATGACCGCGCAACGGTCCCATGCGGGCAATCCGGCCACCCGGCCGCGCTGGTTCTGGTTGCTCATGTGTCCAGCGTAGGGCCCCGATGGGGCGGCGCGATCCGCCCCACCGGCCGTGGGCGGCGATCAGTGGACCATGACGGTCAGCGGGCCATGATGAGGCTCATCGCCTCGTTCCGGGTCGCCGCGTCCCTCAACTGTCCCCGCACCGCCGACGTGATGGTCTTCGCGCCGGGCTTGCGGATGCCCCGCATCGACATGCACATGTGCTCGCACTCCACGACCACGATCACGCCACGCGGCTCCAGGATCTGCATCAGCGAGTCGGCGATCTGCGTGGTGAGGCGTTCCTGCACCTGCGGCCGACGGGCAAAGACGTCCACGAGCCGCGCCAGCTTGGACAACCCGGTGATCTTGCCGGTGGTGGACGGGATGTAGCCGACGTGAGCGACCCCTCTGAACGGGACCAGATGATGCTCACAAGTGCTGTAGACCTCGATGTCCTTCACCAGCACCATCTCGTCGTGCCCGATGTCGAACGTCGTGGTCAGCACATCCTCCGGCCGCTGCCACAGCCCCGCGAAGATCTCCCTGTACGCCCGGGCCACCCGCCCCGGCGTCTCCCTGAGGCCCTCCCGGTCGGGGTCCTCGCCGACCGCGATCAGCAGTTCCCGAATGGCGTTCTCGGCGCGCTTCTCGTCGAACTCGCCGATCGTTCCCTCGCCGTCCAGCGTCACGGGGTCGGTCATGTGGTGCCTCGCTCCTGTGTCTGCGACGCGTACGGATTACGCGTCGGACGTCCGGCCATACGAAATGCCGCGCCCCCCAGGCTAGAACCAGGGGGGCACGGCATCCATTCCGGGCCTGGTGAGAAGGCCGTGGGCCGGGAGCCGGGGCTCGGCGGTGGCCCGTTCTCACCCGGTGGGCGTCAGCTCTCCGGACGCTCCTCCGGTACGGCGTCGACGGCGGCCGTGATCGCCGGGGTCGCGCCATTGGCGCCGTTCGTCAGTGCGAGCTCCTTCGGGGAGAGCACCGGCGGACGGGTGGAGGGGGTGCGGCGGGAGGAGCCGGTCCAGGCGGGCCGGGGCGGACGCTTGACGATGGGGGCGAAGATCTCGGCGATCTCCTCCTTGCCCAGCGTCTCCTTCTCCAGCAGCTGAAGCACCAGGTTGTCGAGGACGTCGCGGTTCTCGACCAGGATCTCCCAGGCTTCGTTGTGCGCGTTCTCGATGAGCTTCTTGACCTCTTCGTCCACGAGCGCGGCGACCTCTTCCGAGTAGTCGCGCTGGTGGGCCATCTCACGTCCGAGGAACGGCTCGGTGTTGTCGCCGCCGAACTTGATGGCGCCGAGACGCTCGGTCATGCCGTACTGGGTGACCATCGCGCGGGCCAGGTTGGTGGCCTTCTCGATGTCGTTCGCGGCGCCGGTGGTCGGGTCGTGGAAGACCAGTTCCTCGGCGGCGCGACCGCCCAGCATGTAGCCGAGCTGGTCGAGCATCTCGTTGCGGGTGGTCGAGTACTTGTCCTCGTCCGGCAGGACCATGGTGTAGCCGAGGGCGCGGCCACGGGACAGGATCGTGATCTTGTGGACCGGGTCGGAGTTCGGCGAGGCCGCCGCGACCAGGGCGTGACCGCCCTCGTGGTACGCGGTGATCTTCTTCTCCTTGTCCGACATGATCCGGGTCCGCTTCTGCGGGCCCGCGACCACGCGGTCGATCGCCTCGTCCAGCATCTGGTTGTCGATCAGCTTCTTGTCGCTGCGGGCCGTCAGGAGGGCGGCCTCGTTCAGGACGTTGGACAGATCGGCACCCGTCATACCGGGGGTACGGCGGGCGACGGCGGACAGGTCGACGTCGGGCGCGACCGGCTTGCCCTTCTGGTGGACCTTGAGGATCTCCAGACGGCCCTGCATGTCCGGGCGGTCGACGGCGATCTGCCGGTCGAAGCGGCCGGGGCGCAGCAGCGCCGGGTCGAGGATGTCGGGCCGGTTCGTCGCGGCGATGAGGATCACACCGCCCTTGACGTCGAAGCCGTCCATCTCGACGAGGAGCTGGTTCAGCGTCTGCTCGCGCTCGTCGTGACCGCCGCCGAGGCCGGCGCCGCGGTGGCGGCCGACCGCGTCGATCTCGTCGACGAAGACGATCGCCGGGGCGTTCGCCTTGGCCTGCTCGAAGAGGTCACGCACTCGGGAGGCACCGACACCGACGAACATCTCGACGAAGTCGGAACCGGAGATCGAGTAGAAGGGCACCCCGGCCTCACCGGCGACGGCGCGCGCGAGGAGCGTCTTGCCCGTACCGGGCGGGCCGTAGAGCAGCACACCCTTGGGGATCTTGGCGCCGACGGCCTGGAACTTCGCGGGCTCCTGGAGGAACTCCTTGATCTCGTGGAGCTCCTCGACCGCCTCGTCCGCGCCCGCGACATCCGCGAACGTGGTCTTCGGGGTGTCCTTGGTGATGAGCTTGGCCTTGGACTTCCCGAAGTTCATCACCCGGGAGCCGCCGCCCTGCATCTGGTTCATCAGGAACAGGAAGACGACCACGATGAGGACGAAGGGGAGCAGCGACAGCAGGATGCCGACGAAAGCGTTCTGCTTGGTCGGGGAGACCGTGTAGCCGTCGGGGATCTGCTTGTTCTGGTACTTGTCCTGCAGGGTGTTCGCGAGGGTGACGCCCTGGTCGCCGATGTAGCTCGCCTGGATCTTCGAGCTGCCCTCGATCTTCTGACCTTCCTTGAGCTGGACCTTGATGGTCTGCTCTTCGCCGGTGGTCAGCTTGGCCTCTTGGACCTTGTTGTCATTGATCGCCTGGACGACCTGGCCCGTGTCCACCGTCTTGTAGCCGCCGGACGAGCCGACGACCTGCATCAACACGACCACGGCAAGGACGGCCAGCACGATCCACATGACCGGCCCACGGAAGTATCGCTTCACGTCCATCCATACGGAGCGGTGCCGCCCCGTCCCTCCTGCCATAGTGAGTTTGATAAAGACTGTTCTTCGGACGGTACCCCAGCTTTGTCACCCGAAGCCGCATGGGAGCGGCCCCGGGCCGGGGCGAGCCCGTCCTCGCATGCTCCAACGGCGCGGAACCCGCTGGGGTTCCCGAGCGTCTTGAGAAGACTGGCCCGTCCTTGTGACGAGGACGGCACCCACCTCGTCACATGGGCGTTTCAGCCGCCGTAGACGTGGGGCGCGAGCGTACCGACGAACGGGAGGTTGCGGTACTTCTCGGCGTAGTCGAGGCCGTAGCCGACGACGAACTCGTTGGGGATGTCGAAGCCGACCCATTCCACGTCGATGGCGACCTTGGCGGCGTCGGGCTTGCGCAGCAGGGTGCAGATCCTCAGGGACTCGGGCTCGCGGGAGCCGAGGTTGGAGATCAGCCAGGAGAGGGTGAGGCCGGAGTCGATGATGTCCTCGACGATCAGGACGTGCTTGCCCTTGATGTCGGTGTCGAGGTCCTTGAGGATGCGCACCACACCGGAGGACTGGGTGCCCGCGCCGTAGGAGGACACGGCCATCCAGTCCATGGTGACCGGGGTGGACAGCGCCCGGGCCAGATCCGCCATCACCATGACGGCGCCCTTGAGGACTCCGACGATGAGCAGGTCCTTGCCCTCGTACTCCGCGTCGATCTTCGCGGCCAGCTCGGCCAGCTTCGCGTCGATCTCTTCCTTGGTGATGAGCACCTCTTTGAGGTCGGCACCCATGTCGTTCGCGTCCACCCGCATCACTTTCGGTCGGTCGTCCCAGGGCCGTCCGGGGCGCCCGACCCCCTGCGAGGGGGCTCGGGGCCCTTGTGAGGGGCCCCGCCGGGGGTCCGGTTTCAGCCTTGCCGAATCACCAGTCTGCCACCCTGCCGCTGGGCGAGGACCCGGCCGGGGAGATTGATGGCCCCCTGGCCGCGCCAGCCGGTGATGAGCCGGTCGACTTCCTCGATGTGCCGGGCGAAGAGCGAACCGGCCGGCGCACCGGCCTCGATGGCGGCGCGGCGCAGGATGCGGCGGCGTACGGCCGGCGGGAGGGCGTAGAGCTTCGCGCACTCCAGGAGGCCCGAGGCGTCCCGGACGGCGGGCTCGGCCTGGCGGGCCCAGGTGTCGAGGGCGTCGGCGTCGTCACGGGAGAGCTGAGCCGTACGGGCGAGGGCCTCGACGACGCCCTTGCCGAGCGCCTTCTCCAGGGCGGGCAGTCCTTCGTGCCGGAGCCGGGAACGGGTGTAGGCGGGGTCGGTGTTGTGGGGGTCGTCCCAGACGGGGAGGGACTGGACCATGCAGGCCTTGCGGGCGGTCTGCCGGTCGAGTCCGAGGAAGGGGCGCCGGTAGCGGCCGCCGGCCCCCGAGACCGCGGCCATACCGGACAGGGAGCGGATGCCGGAGCCGCGGGCGAGGCCGAGCAGGACGGTTTCGGCTTGGTCGTCGCGGGTGTGGCCGAGCAACAGGGCGTCGGCGCCGTGGCGTTCGAGGGCGGCGTCCAGGGCGGCGTAGCGGGCGTCGCGGGCGGCGGCCTCGGGGCCGCCGTCACGGCCGACGGTCACGGCGACGGACTCGACCGGGTCCAGGCCGAGTTCCCTCAGGCGCAGGACGACTTCCTCGGCGCGCAGGTCGGAGCCCGGCTGGAGTCCGTGGTCGACGGTGATGCCGCCGGCGCGGATGCCGAGCTTGGGCGCCTCGAAGGCGAGGGCGGAGGCGAGCGCCATGGAGTCGGCGCCACCGGAGCACGCGACGAGCACGAGCGGCGCGAAAGGCCGCTCGTGTACGGCGGT
Source organism: Streptomyces sp. NPDC002643 (assembly GCF_053592555.1). NCBI lineage: Bacteria > Bacillati > Actinomycetota > Actinomycetes > Kitasatosporales > Streptomycetaceae > Streptomyces > Streptomyces sp. NPDC002643. The sequence continues at coordinate 90,140 of NZ_JBSFVY010000030.1, read as the reverse complement.
TCCGTCGGCCCCGGGGTCCCCGACCGTCTGTCCGGCGAAGCTGCTCCCTGAGGGCACGGCCGCGGGGGGTACGGCCGTGAGGGGCGCGGGCTCCGGTTGTGCGCCTGTGACGAGGGGCGTGCCGGGGGTCGCGTAGGCGGGCGTGCGACGGGTGGTGTTCGTGTGGTGTTCGGTGAGGATGTCGTGGAGTACGCGGCGGACCGCCAGGCGTATCGCCGCGACCGCGGGGTGGGGACCCATGTCCGGTTCCCTTCATGAAATTGTCGGGGGGTGAGCCCGAGGTCGGTCACTCAGAGTGTGTAGATGGTGACAGAACCGGGCCGTTCCCCGAGCATTGCACGCCTACCCCTCGCTCACGGTCCCTCGGACGGGTGATTGGTGGAGCGTTCGCCTGCCGTCGGCCGGATTCGTTCACCACGCTCGCGCGCGGCTCACGACTCGGCCTTGCGATGCACCCGCGCGACCCAGTCCGCCGGTTTGGCGATCTCCGTCTTGGTCGGCAGGGTGTTCGGGGAGGTCCACACGCGGTTGAAGCCGTCCATGCCGACCTGTTCGACGACCGCCCGTACGAACCGCTCCCCGTCCCGGTACTGCCTCAGTTTGGCATCCAAACCCAGCAGCTTGCGCAGGGCGAGGTCCAGTCGGGAGGCCCCCTTCTGGCGGCGCTGCTGGAACTTCTCGCGGATCTCGCCGACCGACGGCACGACCGACGGACCCACACCGTCCATCACGAAGTCGGCGTGGCCCTCCAGGAGGGACATGACCGCGGTGAGGCGGCCGAGGATCTCCCGCTGGGCGGGTGTCTGCACCAACTCCACGATCGAGTGACCGTCGTCGCCCACCTCGCCCTCCGGTCGGCCACCCGCGAGTGACTGGGCGGCCTCTCTGATGCGTTCCAGGAAGGTCATCGGGTCGACGTCGGTCTCCTGCAGGAACGACTGGATTTCGCCCTCCAGGTGGTCCCGCAGCCAGGGCACCGCCGTGAACTGCGTGCGGTGCGTCTCCTCGTGCAGACAGACCCAGAGCCGGAAGTCATGGGGCTCCACGTCGAGTTCGCGCTCCACATGGACGATGTTCGGCGCGACCAGCAACAGCCGGCCGCCGCCGTTCTCCCCGGCCGGGAGGTCCCGGGTCGCCGGAGCGAACGTCTCGTACTGGCCGAGGACCCGCGACGACAGGAACGACAGCAGCATCCCCAGCTCCACGCCGGTGACCTTGCCGCCCACCGCGCCCAGTACGGCCCCGCCCGGGGTGGCGCTGCGACGTTCCTGCATCTTCTCCAGCAGCGGTTTCAGCAGTTCGCGGAAACCGGCCACATTGGCCCGGACCCAGCCGGGGCGGTCGACGACCAGCACGGGGGTGTCGTCGGCCGTGTCGGGGAGCATGCGCGTGAACGCGCGTACGTGTTCCTCGGACGCCTTCGCGTGTCGGCGGAGCTCGGCGACGATGGACCGGGCCTCGTCGCGGCTCACCTCCGGGCCCGGCCGTACCAGCCGGGTCGCGGTCGCCACCGCGAGATTCCAGTCGACCATCTCGGCTCCACCGATGCGAGTCATGTGTTCAACCGTACGGGAGCGCTGCCGCTTGGGGCAGGCGGTGAGGTGGGGGGTGGTTGCGGGTGCGTTTTTGGGTGCGGGTGGGTGGGGGCTTGTCGCGCCCACGCGGCGGAGCCGCAAATCGACACAGTGCCGCGCCCCTGAAAGCACGGGGCTGCGCCCCAGTGCTTTCATCGCCCGCTCAGCGGCAGCCGCATGTCGCCAAAGCCGATGCCGCCTTGTCCAGGGCCGTCTGGGCCGCGTCCTTGCTTGTGGTATCCGTCGCCAGGAGGGCGAAGGTGAGGAGGTGGCCGTCTGCGTCCACCACCGTGCCCGCCAGCGTGTTTACGCCCGTCAGGGTGCCCGTCTTTGCTCGGACCGTGCCCGTTCCCCCGGACTCCGGGGTATAGCGGGACGTGAGGGTGCCGGTGAAGCCCGCTACGGGGAGGCCGGTGAGGGCGGGGCGGAGTTCGGGGTGGGCGGGGGAGGCGGACTTGGTCAGGAGGGTGGTGAGGAGTTTCGCCGTGAGTCTGTTGTCCCGGCTGAGGCCGCTGCCGTCGACGAACTCGACGCCGTCCAGGGGGAGTTCCAGGGTCTTCAGTTGTTTGGCGATCGCCGCCGCGCCGCCTTCGAAGCTCGCCGGTTCGTCCGTCGCGATCGCGACCTGGCGGGCGAGGGCCTCGGCGATGTCGTTGTCGCTGTTGGTGAGCATGCGCTCGACGAGGGCGGAGAGGGGCGGGGAGGAGACCGAGGCGAGTTCCTTCGAGGCCTTCGTCGCCTTCTTGGGGCCCTTCACGGTCGTCCTGATGCCCTGGTCCTCCAGGAGGTCCGCGAATTTCGTGGTGGCGTCGGCCGCCGGGTCGGGGGCGCGGGTCGCGGTGCCGCTGGTGGAGTCGTCGACTCGGGCCTCGTCGACCATCAGGGGGGTGACCAGGGCGATGTTGGGGTCGACCCCGATGGTGTGGAGTTCGGGGCCCTCGTAGAGGGAGGTGTCGTAGGCGAGGGTGATCTCGTTCAGGTGGTCCTCGGTGAGGGCCGCGGCCGTCTCTTCGGCCAGGGTGCGCAGGTCGGCGTTGCCGTCGGTGTCCTCGCGGGCGGTGAGCGTGGGGTCGCCGCCGCCGACCAGGACGACCTCGGCGGAGTCGGGCTCCAGGACCGTACGGGTCTGAATCCGGTGGTCCGGACCTGCGGCCGAGAGGACCGCGGCGGCGGTGGCGATCTTGGTGGTGGAGGCCGGGGGAACCGGTTCGTCGGCGCCCTTGGCGTAGAGGGGTTCGCCGGTGGCGACGTCGACCACGGCGGCCACGGGGTGCGGGCCGAGGGCCGGGGAGCCGAGGAGGGGGTCGAGGACGGCGGCGAGGGTTTCGGCGGCGGGGGCCGCTCCGGTGGACTTGGTGCCGTCGAGGCCGGACAGGACGGAGGAGGCGCTCGGGGCGGGCTTGGGCGCCCCCGCCGACGTACCGGACGACGTATCGGAATTACGTCCGTGATCTGCGCCACCTCCGCCACCCCGCTGTGCGGCCCATTCGCGCTCGGCCGTACGCTGACCGGACGAGTCCCAGGGTCCGGCGACGGTGATCGCGCCGGCCGAGAGCACCAGCCCCAAGGTGGCCGCACCGGCGGTGAGCTGGGTCGTCGTGAGCTTCTTCGTGCTCCTCGCGAGCTGCGAAGAGCGCGCCGTGACGGCGCTCGTGGCGCGTACGACACCGGGTTTCACGGCCTGGGCGACGCGCGCGGCGTGGGGTCGCACGGCGTGCGTCACGCGCACGACGCCCGGTTTCACGGCGCGCGCGACCCGCATCACATGCGGTCTCGCGGCCCGCCAGACCCTCGGCTCAGCCACGACCACCAGCCCCTTTCGCGATCACACACCAGCGTGAGGGACACTTAACCACCAGAACTATGTGTTGATCATGGAGGAGCCACCGGTGGAGTTCGACGTCACGATCGAGATCCCGAAGGGTTCGCGCAACAAGTACGAGGTGGACCACGAGACCGGTCGAATCCGCCTGGACCGTCGTCTCTTCACCTCGACCGCCTACCCGACCGACTACGGCTTCGTCGAGAACACCCTCGGCGAGGACGGCGACCCGCTGGACGCGCTGGTCATCCTGGACGAGCCGACCTTCCCGGGCTGTCTGATCAAGTGCCGTGCGATCGGTATGTTCCGGATGACGGACGAGGCCGGCGGCGACGACAAGCTGCTGTGCGTCCCGGCCACCGACCCGCGTGTGGAGCACCTGCGTGACATCCACCACGTGTCGGAGTTCGACCGTCTGGAGATCCAGCACTTCTTCGAGGTCTACAAGGACCTGGAGCCCGGCAAGTCCGTCGAGGGCGCCGACTGGGTGGGCCGTGCCGACGCCGAGGCCGAGGTCGAGAAGTCGTACAAGCGGTTCAAGGAGCAGGGCGGTCACTGAACGCCCGGCCTCGGGCCGTTGAGGGTTTTTGACGCGAACGGGCCGTGCGATCCCTTGAGGGTCGCACGGCCCGTTCGCGTATGTGTACGTATCAGGGTGTAGCGGTACGCATACTGAGGCGTACCCAGTTGTGTCGTACAGGGAGCGCGGCGGAGTGGGAGAGACGGAGCCCGAGGACGACCGCAGGCCGGTGGAGGACGACAGCGAACCGGTGGACGAAGTCCGCGAACCGGTGGAAGACGATCGCAAGCCCGTGTCGGACGAGGCAAGCGCGGCCTTCGAACCGGTGAGCATCGCGCCGGGGGCGGGGCACGGGCCGGGCACCGGATCGGGGGTCGACGGCGAGTCGTCGGTGACCTCGGAGTTCGCGATCCCGGCCGGGCTGGACGTACCGGCCGCCGCCGCGGAGTCCGAGTCCCAGACGACCTCCGAGTTCGCGCTGCCGAAAGGGCTGGTGCCGCCGGAGCCGGTGGCCGGGGAGCCGGAGGGTTCGGCGTTCGGCACGCCGCGTACGTACCGGACGAAGGACGCGCCGCCCGCGTTCACGCCGGCCGGTGGGATACCGGCCGTCACACTGGCGAAGGACGTGCCCTGGCAGGACCGGATGCGCACGATGCTGCGGATGCCGGTGGCCGAGCGGCCCGCGCCCGAGCCGCCCCGGGAGCAGGGCGAGCAGGGGCCCGCCGTGGCGCGCGTCCTCGACCTGGCCCTGCGCATCGGCGAACTGCTGCTCGCCGGCGGGGAGGGCGCCGAGGACGTGGAGGCCGCCATGTTCGCCGTGTGCCGGTCGTACGGGCTGGACCGCTGCGAGCCGACCGTCACCTTCACCCAGCTGTCGATCACCTACCAGCCGTCGCTCGTGGACGACCCGGTCACCGCGTCGCGGATCGTACGGCGGCGGGCGACCGACTACACACGGCTGGCGGCCGTGTTCCGGCTGGTGGACGACCTCAGTGATCCGGAGACGGCGATCTCGCTGGAGGAGTCGTACGGCAGGCTCGCCGAGATACGGCGCAATCGGCATCCGTATCCCGGGTGGGTGCTCACCGCTTCCAGCGGGCTGCTCGCGGGGGCCGCGTCCGTGCTCGTCGGGGGTGGCGGGGTCGTCTTTCTCGCCGCCGCGATCGGCGCGATGCTCGGCGACCGGCTGGCGTGGGTGTGCTCGGGGCGGGGGCTGCCGGAGTTCTACCAGTTCCTGGTGGCGGCGATGCCTCCGGCCGCGATCGGGGTCGCGCTCACCGTCGCGGACGTCGATGTCGCGGCTTCCGCCGTCATCACCGGTGGGCTCTTCGCCCTGCTGCCCGGGCGGGCGCTCGTGGCCGCCGTCCAGGACGGGCTGACCGGGTTCTACATCACCGCCTCCGCACGGCTGTTGGAGGTGATGTATCTGTTCGTGGGGATCGTGGTGGGGGTGCTGCTGGTTCTCTATTTCGGTGTGCAGTTGGGGGCCGAGCTCAATCCCGACGCGGCGCTCGGGGACATCGAACGGCCCGTGTGGCAGCTCGTCGCGTCGATGCTGCTGTCGCTGACCTTCGCCGTACTGCTTCAGCAGGAACGGTCCACCGTGCTGGTCGTGACCCTCAACGGGGGTGTGGCGTGGGCCGTTTACGGGGCCATGCATTACGCCGGCGGTATCTCGCCGGTGGTCTCCACGGCCGCCGCGGCGGGGGTGGTGGGGCTGTTCGGGCAGTTGTTGTCGCGGTATCGGTTCGCTTCCGCGTTGCCCTATACGACGGCGGCGGTGGGGCCCCTGTTGCCAGGGTCGGCGACCTATTTCGGGTTGTTGGCGTTCGCGCAGAACGATGTGGATGCGGGGCTTGTCTCGCTGACCAAGGCGGCGGCTTTGGCCATGGCCATTGCCATTGGGGTGAACCTGGGGTCGGAATTGTTCCGGTTGTTCTTGCCGGGCGCTGCGCGGGCCGGCCGTAAAGCCGCGAAGCGGACGCGAGGCTTCTAGCGCCGGGTGCCTACTGGGGTGGGTCGCTGGGTGGTTGGGCGGCTGCGGGTTGGTTGTGGCTGGTCGCGCAGTTCCCCGCGCCCCTTGAGGGGGCTACGGCCCCATCTCAGGGGCGCAGCCCCTGTCTTTAGGGGCGCGGGGAACTGCGCGAGCGACCACGACGGACCCGCAGCCGCCAACAATCCAGTTCCCCCGAGCTATTGGGCGCTCAGTACTGCGGATAGTTCTGGCCCTGGCCTTGGTAACCGCCCTGGTCCTGGGGGTACTGGTGCTGGCTCGGGTACTGCTGGGCGTACGGCTGCTGGTAGCCGTAGTCCTGCTGGTGGCCGTACTGGGCGTCGTACGGCTGCTGCTGGTCGTACTGCTGGGGCTCGTCCGACGACGGGATGCGGCGGAGTTGGGTCGTCGCGTCGTCCATCGTCGGGGTGGTCGTCGGCGGGAAGTCGGCGGCCGGGGGCTCCGGTTGGTTCTTCTTGGCCTTCCTCGCCCTCCAGAACTCGATGATGATCGGGAGCACCGAGAGCAGGACGATCAGGATCAGCATCGCCTCGATGTTCTTGCGGACGAACGCGATCTGACCGAGCCAGGAGCCGAGGAGGGTGACGCCCGCGCCCCAGAGGACGCCGCCGATGATGTTGAACGTGAGGAACGTGCGGTACCGCATACCGCTGACGCCCGCGATGATCGGGGTGAACGTCCGCACGATCGGTACGAAGCGGGCCAGGATCAGGGACTTCGGGCCGTGCTTCTCGAAGAACTCATGGGCCTTGGTGACGTTCTCCTGCTTGAAGAAGCGGGAGTCCGGCCGCTTGAACAGGGCGGGGCCGACCTTCTTGCCGAACATATAGCCCGCCTGGTCACCCAGGATCGCGGAGACGCAGATCAGCACGATCGCCAGCCACAGCGGGAAGTCCAGCGTCTTGGCGGTGATCAGCATGCCGGCCGTGAACAGCAGCGAGTCACCGGGCAGGAAGAACCCGAAGAACAGACCGGACTCGGCGAACACGATCAGGAGCAGGCCCCAGATGCCGAACGAGTCGAGCAGATAGTCCGGGTCCAGCCAGCTCGGTCCGAGGGCGAGTGTCGTCACGGTTCCGGGCTCCTGGGGGTGAGAGAAATGAGGGCCTTGGGCAAGGGCCCAAAGGGGTGACCAACGCTATCAACGCATGGTCACCCCCCTAGGTTCCATCAACTCCTCCAGAGTGCACTGTGCGCCCCCTTGGACCAAGCTGTGCGGCCGGCCGCGGGGCGTGGGGTCCGGTCCGCCCTACGGTCAGGAGGTGTGGCGGTCGGCGTTCGCGAGGATCGCGTCCCTCAGGTGCTCGGCGAGGCCGGGGCGCATCGCGTCGTAGAACGCCTTGAAGCGCTCGTCGGAGACGTACATCTCGCCGAAGCAGCGGTGCGTCTCGTACGGGACCTCGAAGTAGTACCGGCTGATGTGCTGCCGGTGCTCCTCGGCGAGATCCATGGCCGCCTCGCCGGACGGCCGCTCGCCGGCGGCCACGAGGGCCGCGTACCGCTCGCCCCAGTCGTCGACCGCGGCCTGGATGCGCTTCCAGTCCTCCTTGGTGTACGTGGCGACCCGGCGCTGCGACTCGGCGTACGCCTCCGTGCCGCCCCAGCGCTGCTCGGCCTCCTCCGCGTACTGCTCGGGGTCCTTGTCCCCGAACACCTCGAACCTCTCCTCGGGTGTGAGGTTGATGCCCATCGTGCGTGCCTCCATGGCGTGTTCCACGGCCGCGGCCATCTTCTGCAGCTTCTCGATCCGGGCGGTCAGCAGGTCGTGCTGGCGGCGCAGGTGTTCTTGCGGTTCCGCTGCCGGGTCGTCGAGCAGGGTCGCGACCTCGTCGAGGGGGAAGCCGAGCTCTCGGTAGAACAGGATCTGCTGGAGCCGGTCGAGATCGTCGTCGCCGTAGCGGCGGTGGCCCGCGTGGGTGCGTTCACTCGGTACGAGCAGGCCGATCTCGTCGTAGTGGTGCAGGGTGCGCACCGTGATCCCGGTGAATCCGGCGACCTGTCCCACGGTGTAGCTCATGTTCCGCTCCCCGTTTCCCTTTGTCGGTACGCGCTCCAGGCTGGGCCCTCACGCCGCGTGAGGTGCAAGCGGAGACGCGTGGCCCCTCGCGGGGGTGCGAGCCGTGCGAAGGGCCTCTCTCGCCGATTCGACTTTCTCACCGACTCCTTTCGCCATGTGCGATGGCGTGTCCCCGGTGTCGGTCCTACCGTCAAAGGCATGCCACTGCATCGATGGGACGGCATCGCGCCCGACGCCGCACGGGACTCCGGGGCGGGGCGCGGCGGCCGGCATCGGCTCTCCGTCAACCCCTTCTACGGCGAGGCCAATCCGGTCGGCGGGATGGCCGAGGCCCCGCCCAGGCACCGGCTGCCGGACGGGCCGCTGGCGCCCTCGGCGGCGTATCAGCTGGTCCATGACGAGCTGATGCTCGACGGCAACTCCCGGCTCAACCTCGCCACCTTCGTCTCCACCTGGATGGAACCGCAGGCCAGGGTGCTGATGGACGAGTGCCGGGACAAGAACATGATTGACAAGGACGAGTATCCGCGCACCGCCGAGCTGGAGCGGCGCTGTGTGGCGATGCTGGCCGATCTGTGGAACGCGCCGGACCCGGCCGCCGCCGTCGGCTGCTCGACCACCGGGTCCAGCGAGGCGTGCATGCTCGCCGGGATGGCCCTCAAGCGGCGGTGGGCCGGGAAGAACGCCGACCGCTATCCCTCGGCCGAGGCGCGGCCCAATCTCGTCATGGGCGTCAACGTCCAGGTCTGCTGGGACAAGTTCTGCAATTTCTGGGAGGTGGAGGCCCGGCAGGTGCCCATGGAGGGCGACCGGTTCCATCTCGATCCCGAGGCCGCCGCCGCGCTGTGCGACGAGAACACCATCGGGGTCGTGGGCGTCCTCGGGTCCACCTTCGACGGGTCGTACGAGCCGATCGCCGAGCTGTGCGCCGCCCTCGACGCGCTCCGGGAACGCACCGGGCTGGACATCCCCGTTCATGTCGACGGCGCGTCCGGCGCCATGGTCGCGCCCTTCCTCGACGAGGACCTCGTGTGGGACTTCCGGCTGCCGAGGGTGGTGTCGATCAACACCTCCGGGCACAAGTACGGCCTGGTGTATCCGGGGGTCGGCTGGGCGCTGTGGCGGTCCGCCGAGGAGTTGCCGGAGGAGCTGGTCTTCCGGGTCAACTATCTCGGCGGCGACATGCCCACCTTCGCGCTCAACTTCTCCCGTCCGGGCGCCCAGGTCGTCGCGCAGTACTACACCTTCCTCCGGCTGGGCCGCGAGGGTTTCCGGGCCGTCCAGCGGACCACCCGCGATGTCGCGCTGGGGCTCGCCGAACGCATCGGGAAACTGGGCGACTTCCGGCTGCTCACCCGGGGTGACGAGCTGCCGGTGTTCGCCTTCACCACCGCCGACGACATCACCGCCTACGACGTCTTCGACGTGTCCCGGCGGCTGCGCGAGAGCGGGTGGCTGGTACCGGCGTACACCTTCCCGGAGAACCGGCGGGACCTGTCGGTGCTGAGGGTGGTCTGCCGCAACGGCTTCTCCGCCGACCTCGCCGAGCTGTTCGTGGAGGACCTGGGCCGGCTGCTGCCGGAGCTGCGGCGGCAGCCGCGTCCGTACACCCGGGACAAGGACGCGGCGACCGGGTTCCATCACTGAGACGCGGCGACCGGCTTCCCTCGCCAAGGCCGGGCGGGCCCCGTCAGCGGCTGTCCTCCGGGTGCCGCTCCCCCGTCGCGTACGGGTTCTCCTCGCCCTCCCGCAGGACGCCGATGAACGGTTCGCCCTCTCCGGCGAAGGTGTAGGCGCCGGCGCGGATGCGTTCGATGAGGCCCCGGGTCCAGTCGGCGCCGGTGTCGGCGGAGTGGACCCAGAAGTTCATGATCTCGCCGATGTGGCCGAGCTGGGCGGGGCCCTCCTCGGGCGTGTAGTACTCGGTGACGGACTTGCGCCACTCCCCGATGCGGCGTACCCGTTCCTGAAGGAGTTCGAGGACTTCCTCGCGGCCGAGCGCGACCATGGAGCCCAGCGCGGCGGTGAGCACGTCCGGCTTCTGGTCGTAGGCGGTGAGGGACTCCCGGACGAGCTTGAGGTACTCCTTCTCGCCCCGCGCCGTGATCTCGTACTCGGTGCGGGGCGGGCCGCCGGCCGTGGAGGGGGCGACCTCGTGCGCGTGGAGCAGTCCCTGTTTCGCCATCTGCTTCAGGGCGTGGTAGATCGAGCCGGGCTTGGCGTTGGACCACTCGTGCGCGCCCCAGTACTCCAGGTCGTTGCGTACCTGGTAGCCGTGGGCCCGCCCGTGCTGGCGGACGGCACCTAGCACGAGAAGACGGATCGCTGACATGGGGACAGGGTAGGGCGGGGGCGCGTGGGAGCCGGGGTCAGCCCCGGCTCCTCTGCGGTGCCCTAGGACGACGACGCCAGGGTGCCCGACCGGTCAGGCACCCGTACGACCCACGTGCTCGATGTGGAGGGTGCGCGCATCCGGGTCGAGGCGGTACGGGACGCGCCAAGAGCCGTGATAAAGGCGGCGATGTGCGGCACCCCAGGCCCGGGAGCCTTCAGGGCGCTCGTCCTCGGCGAGTTGGTCAGTGGCGCGCAGCAGTGTGTCCACGCTGTCCGGATCGTCCTTGAGGTGCCCGACGGCTGCGTTGAGAGCCGCCGGTTCCCACACGACCTTCCAGGTCACTCGCTCCTCCCCGCCGCTTCGAGAAGGGCGCGGCGGGCCTCGTCGTGCGGTATGGGGGTCTCGGTACGCCCAAGAGCGCGGTCACGCTCCAGCCGGGCGAGGGCGAGGGCATCCTCAAGATCCTCCAGCTCTGCGGGAGAGATGAGGACAGCGGCAGGAATCCCGCGATCCGTCAGGGTGATGTGCTCGTGCTGGGCGGCTCGACGGGCGAGTTCACCGAGCTTGCCCCGCGCCTCAGCGATCGGATAGGTAGGAGACATGCACCTACTGTACAGCTAGATGCATGTCTACTGCCGGACAGGTCGAAAGTCGTGCATCGGCACCCTCGGAAGGGGAAGGAACCGCAGGTCGGCGCCGTCAGAACGGGAAGAAGCTGCGGCCGTGCTGGATCGAGATCCACTTCTGGGTGGTGAAGGCGTCGACCGTGGTCTCGCCGTTGAGGCGGCCGATACCGGAGTGCTTCTCGCCGCCGAAGGGGACGAGGGGCTCGTCGTGGACGGTGCCGTCGTTGACGTGGAACATCCCGGTGTCGATCTGCTTGGCGAAGGCGACGCCGCGCTCGATGTCGCCGGTGTGGACGGCGCCGCTGAGGCCGTACGGGGTGTCGTTGACGATACGGACGGCCTCCGCCTCCCCGTCGAAGGGGACGAGGAAGACGACCGGGCCGAAGACCTCCTGGTGGAGGAGGGCGGAGTCGGCGGGGACGTCGGTGAGGACGGACGGCTCGACGAGGTTGTCGGTGGTGGTACCACGGAGCAGGGCCGTGGCGCCCTCGGTCAGCGCCTGGTCGACGACGGCCGAGAGGGCGTCCGCCTGGGAGGAGTTGATGACCGGGCCGATGACCGTCTGGGGGTCGCGCGGGTCGCCGACCTTCAGGGTCTTCACCTTGGCGACGAACTTCTCGGTGAACTCGGCCTGGATCGAGCGGTCGACCAGGACCCGGTTGGCGGCCATGCAGACCTGGCCCTGGTGGACGTACCGGGAGAAGACGGCGGCGTCGACCGCGTAGTCGATGTCGGCGTCGTCGAGGACCACCAGCGCGCTGTTGCCGCCGAGTTCGAGGATCGACCGCTTGAAATGGGAGGCGGCGACGGTGGCGACATGGCGGCCGACCTTGTCGGAGCCGGTGAAGGAGATCAGCTTGGGGACGGGGTGCTCGATGAAGGCGTCGCCTATCTCGGCTATGTCGGTGACGACGACGTTCAGCAGACCGCCCGGCAGGCCCGCCTCCTCGAAGATCTTCGCGACCAGGGTGCCGCCCGCGATCGGGGTGTTCTGGTGCGGCTTGAGGACGACACCGTTGCCGAGGGCGAGCGCCGGGGCGACCGACTTGATGGAGAGCAGGAACGGGAAGTTGAAGGGGCTGATGACGCCCACGACACCGACCGGGACGCGGTAGAGGCGGTTCTCCTTGCCGTCGATCGGCGATGGGATGATCCGGCCCTCGGGGCGCAGCGCCAGCTGAATCGATTCGCGCAGGAACTCCTTGGCGAGATGCAGCTCGAAGCCCGCCTTGACACGGGTGCCGCCGAGTTCGGCGATGATCACCTCGGTGATCTCCTGCTCGCGCTCCTCGATCACGCGCAGCGCCTTCTCGAAGACGGCCCGCCTGGCGTAGGCGTTGACCTCGGCCCATTCCTTCTGGGCGGCCTCGGCGGCCTTGTAGGCCTCGTCCACCTCGTCGACCGTGGCGATCGTGATCGACGCCAGCTTCTCGTCGTCGTACGGGTTGAAGTCGATGATGTCCCAGGAGCCGGAGCCCTGGCGCCACTCACCGCCGATGTACTGACGGGCCAGATCGGTGAAGTAGGACGACATATGATCCTCAATCAGTCGGCATCGATCAAGATTGATCACACGTCATCGTACTTGTGGGTAAGGGGAGTTGGAGAGCTACTCGGGAGACTCTGTGAAGACTCTCAGGCACGCGGTGAGTTCTCAGGACAGCTGCAGCAGTCCCCGCAGCAGGTCGCGGCTCTCCGCCGGGGACGGGCTGTCGTCCTGGAGCTGCTTCAGCGCGCGCCCGTACTGGGCGACGTCCTCGCACTTGTCCAAGTACAGGGCGCTGGTGAGCTGTTCGAGATAGACGACGTCGGAGAGGTCGGACTCCGCGAAGCTGAGCACGGTGAAGGCGCCGCTCTCTCCGGAGTGGCCGCCGAAGCCGAAGGGCATGACCTGGAGCCGTACGTTCGGCCGCTCGGAGATCTCGATCAGATGCTGGAGCTGACCCCGCATCACTTCCCGGTCCCCGTAGGGGCGGCGGAGGGCGGCCTCGTCGAGGACGCAGTGGAACTCGGGGGCGCTCTCGGCGACCAGATACTTCTGGCGCTCCATGCGTACGGCGACCCGCTTGTCGATCTCGGCCGCGCTCGCGCCCTTCATGCCCCGGGCGACGACGGCGTGCGCGTACGCTTCGGTCTGCAGCAGGCCGTGGACGAACTGGACCTCGTAGGAGCGGATGAGGTGGGCGGCAGCCTCCAGGCCGACGTAGGTGGGGAACCAGCTGGGCAGGACGTCCGAGTAGCTGTGCCACCAGCCGGCGGCGTTGGCCTCCTTGACAAGGGAGAGCAGTGAGGTGCGCTCGGCCTCGTCGGTGACGCCGTAGAGGGTCAACAGATCCTCCACGTCACGGGACTTGAAGCTGACCCGGCCCAGCTCCATACGACTGATCTTCGACTCGGAGGCGCGGATGGCGTACCCGGCCTTCTCCCGGGTGATGCCCTGCGCCTCGCGCAACCGCCTGAGATGCGAGCCCAGCAGCATCCGCCTCACCACCGACCCACCCGATTCACCGGCGCCCACGTTCGTCCAGCCTCCCCAACCTTCTTCAAGTGCCGCAGTCTGCCACTAAAGCACTCCGATCCGCACTCGTCCGGTTACAGAAATGGAAAGTATTCGAGGGATGAGACAGGAGTGACGGGAGGGGTGGCGGCATGGGTGGCGGGCGGGAATCACAGGAAGCCGCCAGGGATTTGACAGGTGACACCTCGCAAGTCGAAACAAGCTGGCAGAAGAAATATCCAGGAAGCGGTATGGTCGGGTCCATTTCGGGCGCGTGCACGTGCATCTGCCCTTGCATCTGCCGTACGCATCGGAAACCATGGTCCCGCGTCACCGCTGTTGTCTCGCAACGACCGCGATCGATCACGGGGAGTGCCTCGCATGGGGACGAATGGATCGACCATGCTCGAACCCTTACGGCAGGGACTTCCGCCACTTGATCCCGCGACCGTGTCCAACGCCGCGTCCTGCGCGCTGCCGCCCCGCTATGAAGCGGTGCGCGAGGCAAGACAGTTCACCCGGGGCACCCTCGACCAGTGGCACATGGGCGACCGCTTCGACGACATCTGTCTCGTGGTCTCCGAACTCGTCACCAACGCGCTGCGGCACGGCCTGCCCGCCCCCGACTGTCATATCGCCGACCAGGACCCTCCCGTCCGGCTGCATCTGATGCGCTGGACCGAGCGGCTGGTGTGCGCGGTGCGCGACCCCAGTCATGACACCCCGGTCGCGCGCGACTCGGACGACTGCTCGGCGGAGTCGGGGCGCGGACTGTTCCTGGTGGAGTCGTTCGCGGACGGCTGGGGCTGGCATCCGCTGACCGGAGCGCTCAACGGCAAGGTGGTGTGGGCGCTGTTCCAGGTGCCGCCCATGAACGTGAACGGCGGGCGGTCTTCCCGATGACGCACCGCGGTGCTTTTCCGCGCCACGGTTCTACGCGTGTCACATCGCCAACGTCCCGCCCCCGAGCAGGCGTTATACGACCAGGTGGTCGAACTCGCCGTCCTTGACGCCCAGCAGCATGGCCTCTATCTCGGCACGGGTGTAGACGAGCGCCGGGCCGTCCGGGAAGCGGGAGTTGCGCACGGCCACGGCACCGCCGGGCAGCCGCGCGAACTCCACGCAGCTCCCCTGCGAATTGCTGTGCCGGCTCTTCTGCCAGGCCACCGCGTGGAGCTCGGTGAGCTCCGTCGCGGCCATGCCGTTGTACACGTCGTTGTACACGTACTCCACGCCGTACACGTCGTGGTCCACAGGTCGCTCCCCGGGTGGTGCAGTGGTGTGCCTTGGTGTGCTTCGGCTCTGGTGTGGCCAGTGATGCGAAGGTCAACTGCCCCGGATCATAGCTTTGTTCACGTGCCGATGCATGGGCGGATGCAAATGCGTATGCATGAGCAGATGCACGTGCACGAGGCGTGGTCCCTCGATTACGGCCCTTGGGACACCCTTGACGGGTACTGGAGAGACGTATGAGGCGCCGTTTGTGTTCCATCGGGCGCGGCACGGTGGCACGGCCCGCCCCGAGATTGGCGAAAAACGAACGGCCCCGGGGAGGTGGTGGGTCCTCCCCGGGGCCGGGTGGGGGGTGGCGGTCCGCGATGCGTCGCGGTGCCGCCGAGGGTGGGTTCAGCGGGTGGAGTACGGCAGGAGGGCCATCTCCCGGGCGTTCTTGATGGCGCGGGCCAACTGGCGCTGCTGCTGGGCGGAGACGCGGGTCACCCGGCGGCTGCGGATCTTGCCCCGGTCGGAGATGAAGCGCCGCAGGAGATCGGTGTCCTTGTAGTCGATGTATGTGATCCCGGCCTGGTCCAGCGGGTTCGGGCGGGACTTGGCGGGCTTGCGCTCGGGTTTGCGGGCCATGGGTCAGACCTCCAGGAAGGTGTCGAAGGGGCGCGGCAGCCGTTCCCAGGCGTCGCGGCCCGCGGCGTACTCGGCGTCGGTGAGCAGACAGGACTCCAGGAGCCGTTCGAGTCCGTCGCGGTCCAGGCCGGGTGAGGTGAAGACGAGGTGCTGGCAGCGGTCGCCGTGTTCCGGGTGCCAGTCGAGGGCGGCCGCGGCCCGGCGGATCGGCGGGACCAGGTCCCAGGCCGCGTCCGGGAGCGAGGCCAGCCAGGGGCCGACCGACTCCACGCACAGGGCGCCGCCTGCCGCGTCCCAGTGCAGAAGGGTGTCGGGGCGTTCGGCCAGCCAGAAGCGGCCTCTGCTGCGGGCTGCGGCGCAGCAGAGGTCTTCGAGGGCTGCGTAGAGGCGTTCGGGGTGGAACGGGCGGGTTGCGTGCCACACGAGGGTGGCTACGCCGTTTTCGTCGGCCTCGGTGGGGAGTAGGGCGGAGGCAGGGTGTTGGGCTGCGGCGGCTGCTTCTACGTCGAAACCGGAGAAGGCCGCGATTGCGAGGGCGCGCCGTGGGGGGTGGGGTGCGTTGTCGGGTGCGGGTGTGTTGTGGCTGGTCGCGCAGTTCCCCGCGCCCCTGACCATCGTGCCCGTGGCCTCTTCCGAAGACTTGCCCGAGTTGATCGCAGAGTTGTCGGCCTCTTCTTGCTCGCGTGCCTCGAACCAGGCCGACCACGCCTCCGCCGAGTCGCTGTCCTGCGGGGCCTCAATGGGCACCCTTCTCGCCGTCGGGTGGAGTTGGGCCAGCAACGCCCTGTCCTCCTCGTCCGCATCCTTCGAGTCCAGTACGGCCAGGATCGGGGCGTACTCCAGTTGGCGGGCGAAGGTGTCGGCGACGGTGCGCTGGTCGGTGGGGGCGGCGGCCAGGCCCGCTTCGGCGAGGTCGTCGCCGTTGCCCAGGTAGGGGAGGAGGAGGGCCGGGTCGACGGCGGTGATGACCGAGGTGAGGTGGAGGCCGCTCGCGGCGATCACCTCGGCCATGGCCTTCGGTTCGACCGAGTCCCAGAGTTCGACGACGGCGAGGCGGGTGAGGCCCGCGTCCGCCAGGCGTTCCAGTTCGGGGACCAGGTCCTCGCGCAGGGCGCAGCAGGCGCAGTCGTTGACGAGGGGGGCCTCGCCGGTCGAGATGGGGCCCGCGGTGTCCCGTATCGTCCGTACGACCTTGCCGTCGGTGGCGGTCGACAGGTCGTGGTGCAGCGCGACGCTGCCCGGGACCCCGGCGAGCAGCGCCTCGACGGCGGCCCGCCGGGCATCGGCGTGCAGACCGCCGACGATCGCGACAGACAGCTTGGTCACGTCCGTCAGCCCCGCTTCTTCCCGGCGCCGTACCGCTTCTCGAACTTCTCCACGCGGCCCGCCGTGTCCAGCACGCGCGCGGTGCCCGTGTAGAAGGGGTGGCTGACGTTCGAGATCTCGACGTCGACCACGGGGTACGTGTTGCCGTCCTCCCACTCGATGGTCTTCTCGCTCGTCATCGTCGAGCGGGTGAGGAAGGCGTGGTTCGCGGCACGGTCACGGAAGACGACCGGGCCGTAGGAGGGGTGGATGTCCTTCTTCATCGTCGGTCAGCGCTCCTCTCGGAAGTCGACGTGGCGGCCCGCCATCGGGTCGTACTTGCGCAGCGTCAGCCGGTCCGGGTCGTTCCGGCGGTTCTTGCGGGTGACGTAGGTGTAGCCGGTGCCGGCCGTGGACCGGAGCTTGATGACCGGGCGGAGTTCGTTGCGTGCCATGCCTGGTACCTTACTGAAAATGAATTCCATTTACATCACTCGACCGAGAGAGGTGCATCACCCTTGTCCGCCCACTGCATGCTGACCGGCGCCCAGCCCGGCTTCGGCCATCGCATCTCGCACTCCCACCGGCGTACGTCCCGGCGGTTCGACCCGAACATCCAGTCGAAGCGGTACTGGCTGCCGAGCGAGAACCGGTATGTACGGCTCCGGCTCAGCGCCAAGGGGATCAAGACCGTGGACCAGATCGGCGTCGAGGCCGCCGTCTCCCGTATCCGCGCTCGGGGGGTGCGGGTCTGATGGCGAAGAAGAGCAAGATCGCGAAGAACGAGAAGCGGCAGGAGATCGTCGCCCGGTACGCCGAGCGGCGGGCCGAGCTGAAGGAGATCATCCGGCGGCCGTCCACCACCGACGCCGAACGGGCCGCCGCCCGGCGGGAGTTGGACCGTCAGCCGCGTGACGCCAGCGCCACGCGCGTACGGAATCGGGATCAGGTGGACGGGCGGCCTCGCGGCTACTTCCGGACGTTCGGGCTCTCCCGGGTGAGTCTGCGGGAGCAGGCGCACGCCGGGTATCTGCCGGGGGTGCGGAAGTCGTCCTGGTAGAGCCCGGTAGAGGAGGTGTGGAGGGCGAGGAGGAGTGCGAGTGAGGGGGTGAGGGTCACTGGGGGCGCCCAGCGAGGGCTGGTAGCTTGCGGCTGTCGTTGCGGCGACCGCATCCGGCCAGACCTTTGGGAGAGCTCCAGTGACTACGGCGAAGACGGCTAGGACCCTGACGAGGGCGGGCTCCGCCAGGCGGGGCGTGCGGGTCGTGGCCGTGGCGGCCGGGCTGACGGTCGCGCTCGCGCTGACCGGGTGCAGCAGTGACGACGGCGGCACCGAGGCCAAGGAGTCGGCCGCCCCGTCGGCGACGTCGGACAGCGGGAACGGCGACGGCGGCACCGGGGGCTCCTCCGGCGCCGAGACCGAACTGCAGGGCAACTGGCTCGCCACCACCGACGGCCAGCCGGTCGCCCTGTTCGTCAACGGCGCCGAGGCGGCGGTCTTCGCGGGCACCTCGGTGTGCAGCGGCAAGGTGACCGACGAGGCGAACATGCGGATGCTGGGCCTCAAGTGCACCGACGGCAGCAAGGACCGCACCGTCGGCATGGTCGACTCCGTCACCGCCAAGTCGCTCACGATCACCTGGGAGGGTGACGTCGGCAAGGAGACCTTCCAGAAGACCGAGGGCGCGCTCCCGTCGGGCCTGCCGACGGATCTGCCTACGGCGACCCCCGGGTCGTAGATCATTTGTTGTACGGGCCGCGGGACCTGCGGGTGCCGCGGCCCGTATGTGCACACCCCCTGTGCACGCCCCCACCCCTCGGCCGCGACCGCGGCCATGAACTCCCCGGGAACACACTCCATGCGCACCGCATCCATCGCCACCGCCGCCGCTCTGCTCGCTGCCCTCACGCTCACCGCCTGCAGTGGGGGCGGCGACGACGGGGACGGGGGTGGTTCGGGCGAGGCCGACTCCGGCAAGAACACGAGCGGCTCCGTCGCCGTCTGTACGACTGCGGACGTCGGCATCGAGGTCGGGCCCAGCAGTGCCGCGCCGGCCGCCGGGGACGAGGGTGCCGTGCCGGTGACGGTCACCAACAGCGGCGACGCCGCCTGCGTGCTGAAGGGCATCCCCGCTGTCGAACTGGCCGCCGGTGACACCTTCTGGAAGCTCCAGCCGCAGGACGGTGCCGCGGAGGACGCCGAGCTGAAGCTGGAGGCGGCGGGGACGGCGACCTTCTCGATCTCGTATGTGCGCGGGGTCGCGGGCGACACGGCGAAGGGGGCGGCGGTGGACTCGCTGAAGGTCACCCTGCCCGGCAACAGCGAGGTCAAGAGCTTCGAGTGGCCCGACCCCGAGGTCGCGATCAAGTCCGAGGACGAGTTGGATGCGACGGTGGGGCCGTTCCTGCCGGCCGGAGACTGATCACGCGGACTGATCACGGGGACTGATCCATCGCGGGCTACGGCAGCCGGGGGCGGGCCCTGACCTGCGCCCGGTCCGCCGCTGCCGCGCCCTGGTGCCAGCCGGCCGCGTCGCTGACGCCCCGGACGCGGGTGGTGACCGTGTCCGGGAACATCCGCGTGAACTGGTCCCGTACGGCGACGTCGCGAGCGGCGAGTACGGGGAGCAGGTCGGCCGTCGCGTCCTCGGCGCCCGCGCCGGTCCCGGTCCCGGTCCGCTTCTCCGCGACCTGGGCTTCGGCGACCTCGGCCAGGCGGTCGCCCATGCGGTGGGCGTAGGCGGCGAGGAAGGACTGCCGGAAGGTCTTGGTGCGCTTGCGGCCACCCTTGCGCTGTGCGGCCTCCGCCTTCGTCATGGCGGTGGTCGCCTGGACGAGGAGGGAGGTGTAGAGGAGTTCGACCGCTTCCAGGTCGGCCTCGAAACCGACGACCGTGGAGAAGCCGAGGGGTTCGTTCCAGACGGCCTCGCAGCGGTTGGCCCGGGCGACCGCGTCGAGGAGTACGGCCTTCGCCGTCTCGTAGGGCGCGTCGACGCCGATACGGCAGGCGCTTGGGGCGTCCTTGGCGTGCGTACGGGCGGCGAGCAGCGCCTCGTCGATGCTGTGCCGGGCCATCAGCTCCTGTGCCTTCGCGCTGAGCGCCTCCGCCTCCTGGGGGAAGCCGGTCGCCTCCGCCTTCGCCAGCAGCGCGCGGATACGGGTGAGCATGCGGGACTCGGGGTGGCCGCCGCCGTGCGGGGCCGTGGGGGTGCCGTGGGGGCGGTCGAGGGGTTCGAGGGTGGGGAGGCGGAGGAGGAGGCGGTAGAGCTGGAGGGTGGTGGTGGCCTGGGAGAAGCGGTCGGGTTGGGGGGTTGATGAGCGTTCGGCGTCACCACCGGCCAGGGTCCTGATCTCGTCGAGCTGGGTGGACCAGCGGGGGCTCGGCGGTGGTGTGCCCTGGGCGTCGCCGCCCCTGGCGCCGTGCTCGTCGGTGATGAGCCTCGCGACCAGGGCTACGTGTGCGTCGTCCAGCTCGCGCCGCACGAACCGTACGACGTCGGCGGGCTGCCAGCCGCGCCGCCAGGCCCCCGCGACGAACTCCCGCCCCCGCCGGGCGACTTCCGGGTCGGCGTCCGGGTCGGCGGCCAGCAGCGAGGCGCCCGTGTCGAGGGCGTCGTCGGTGTCGGCGTAGAGGGCCGCTTCGAAGGCACGGTCGACTGTGGGGGGCGTACCGCTGCTACCGCTGGTGCTGCTCACGTCCTCGATCGTGTCATGGGGCGGGGGCCCGCCCCTTGGCAGGTCCGGGGCAGGTGGGTAGGGCTGGGCATACCCCCGGGACACCCTCTGGTGGTCGTGTGCGGGAGCGCCCTCGGCGGTTGGCTGGGGGCATGGTCACGACAGGGATGGAAACGGAAGAGGCCTCCGGACGGGCGGCCGTGCGGGTGCGGGGGCTGCGGCGGTCGTACGGGGAGGTCGTCGCCCTCGACGGGGTGGATCTCGACTTCGCGAGGGGGAGTTTCACCGCCGTCATGGGGCCCTCGGGGTCGGGGAAGTCGACGTTGTTGCAGTGTGCGGCGGGGCTGGACCGGCCGTCGGGCGGGACGGTGAGCGTCGACGGGGTCGAGCTGGGTGGGATGAGTGAGCGGAGGCTGACGCTGCTGCGGCGGGAGCGGATCGGGTTCGTGTTCCAGGCCTTCAATCTGCTGCCCTCCCTCACCGCCGCCCAGAACGTCGCCCTTCCGCTCCGCCTCGCCGGGCGGCGGCCCTCCCGGGGTGCGGTGCGCGAGGCGCTCGGCCGGGTGGGGCTCGCCGAACGTGCCGGGCATCGGCCGGACCGGCTCTCCGGCGGCCAGCAGCAACGGGTCGCTCTCGCCCGCGCCCTGATCACCCGCCCCGCCGTGCTCTTCGGCGACGAACCCACCGGCGCCCTCGACACCACCACCAGCCGTGAAGTGCTGTGCCTGCTCCGGGAGTTGGTGGACGGGGAGGGGCAGACCACGGTCATGGTCACCCATGACCCGGTGGCCGCCTCGTACGCCGATCGGGTGATCTTCCTCGTGGACGGGCGGGTGAACGGGGAGTTGGCCCGGCCCTCGGCGGAGCGGTGGCGGCCAGGGCGTCGGCCGAGGTGGCGGGGAGGGTGTCGTGCTGACGTTGTCGTCGTTGCGGACCCGGTGGGCCGCGTTGCTCGGGGCGTTCGTCGCGGTCGCGTTGGGGGTCGGGGTGATGACCGCCATGGGGCTGGGGCTCGCGGCCTCCCTCGATCCGCCGGCGCGTGCGCCGGAGCGGTTCCCCTCGTCGCCCGTCGTGGTGGCGGGCATCGACACGCTGACGGTGGAGGTCGAGCGGGGATCGGGCACCACACTCGTGTCCAAGAAGCTCGCGCGTCCACATCCTGTGGACGCGGGGCTGATCGCCGAGTTGCGGGAGCTGGGGCCGGTACGGACGGACGAGCGCGCCGCCGCTCGGGGCGCGGGCGGTGCGGCCGGTGTCGGTGCGGACGCCGTCGGGGTGGACGCTCCCGTCGAGGAGGTGCGGGGCGTCGTCGGGGATCGGGCGCGGGTGTTGACCGGGGACGATCGGCGGCGGGTCGATCCGTCGTACGAGCGGGACGAGGAGGCGCTCGTCGCCGTCAACTCGCTGCTGGGTACGGCCGCGGGGGTCACCGGGTTCGTGTCGGTGTTCGTGACGGCGTCGACGTTCGCCTTCGTGGTGGCGCTGCGGCGGCGGGAGTTCGGGCTGCTGCGGATGGCGGGGGCGACGCCCGGGCAGGTGCGGAGGCTGTTGCTGGGTGAGGCGCTGGCGGTGGGGGCCGTCGCGTCGGTCGCCGGTTGTGCGCTGGGGGCGTGGGGGGCGCCTCTGCTCGTACGGGAGTTGGTGGACGGTGGGGTGGCGCCGTCGTGGTTCGCGGTGCCGGACGCGGTGGTGTGGCCGTACGGGGTGGCGTTCGGGACGGGGGTGGCGGTGGCGTTCGCCGGGGCGTGGGTCGCGGCACGGCGGGCCGGGCGGATCGGGCCCGTCGAGGCGTTGCGGGAGGCGTCGGTGGACACGGGGGTGCTGCCGAGGTCGCGCCGGGTGATCGGGGGCGCTCTGCTGGTGGGCGGGCTCGGGCTGCTGGCCTGGAAGGTGGGGGCCGAGCCGGCCGAGCTGTTGAAGCGGAAGACGTACACGACGCAGCCGATGGTGCTGATCACGGCCGTGGCGGCGCTGGCACCGGTGGTGGTGCGGCCCTTCGTACGGCTGGTGGGGGCGGCTCTGCCCGGGGCGGCCGGGTTGCTCATCCGTGAGAACGCGGCGACCTCCGTACGACGGACCGCCGCCGTCGCCGCGCCCGTGCTGGTGACCGTCGCGCTGGCCGGTTCGCTGCTGGGGTCCGCCCAGACGGTGGCCTCGGCGAAGGCGGGCGAGGCGGAGCGGCGGACCGGGGCGCAGTTCGTGGTCACCGGGGAGGAGTCGGGTGGGGTGGACGGCGTCCAGGGTGTGGGCGGTACGGGGGCGGTGTGGGTCTCCTGGTCGGCTTCCACCGCCGTGTTCGTGAAGGAGGAGGGGACCGCGCTGGTGCGGTCCGAGGGGCGGGCGGTGGGTGATGTGGAGGCGTTCGCCGCCGTGTCGCGGCTGCCGGTGGTCGACGGTGACATACGTGATCTCGATGACCGTTCGATCGTCGTGAACGAGGAGTGGGAGCGGCACGAGGTCGGTGAGTGGGTGTCGGTGTGGCTCGGGGACGGGCGGCCGGTGCGGTTGCGGATCGTGGCCGTGCTCGCTCGGGGGACCGGGGACAACGGGGTGTATGTGACCGCCGCCAACGCGGGTGGGGGTGTGGTGGACCGGGGTGAGGTGCGGGTGGAGCGTGCCGAGGATCGGGGTGCCGTCGCGGGGGCGCTGCGGGCGGCCGTGGGTGAGGGGAGGGTGTGGGCCGCGGAGGAGTGGCTCGCCGCGCGGCGGCCCGGGGCCGGGACGCAGACCCGGCTCGGGTTGTTCGTGGTGCTGGGGATCGCCCTTGTGTATACGGGGATTTCGTTGGCCGGGACGTTGTTGATGGCCACGGCGGCGCGGGGCGGCGAGTTGCGGTCGCTGCGGCTGGCCGGGGCGACGCGGGGGCAGGTGCTGGTGGTTGTGGTGGGCGAGGCGGTGGTCGGCGTGGCCGTGGGGGCGGGGTTGGGGGTGGCCGTGGGGGTGGTGAACCTCGGGGCGCTGGCCGGGGCGTTGGGGATGCTGTCGGCGCCGGTGGGGGTGGCTGTGCCGTGGGGGGTGGTGGGGGTTTGTGTCGGGGGGTGTGCGGTGGTTGCTGGGATTGTGGCTGGGTTGGGGGTTGAGGGGTTGGGGCGCCTAAGGGGTGGGGGGAACTGACGGGGTGCGACTGCGGGTCCGTCGTGGCTGGTCGCGCCCACGCGGCGGAGCCGCAAATCGATACAGCCCCGCACCCCTGAAGAAGCGGGCTGCGCCCTGCTTCTTCAGAAAACCTGTCGCCCGGCGCTGTGCCGAGCACCCAGCATCAAGCGCATGGTCGACACTTCTCTCTACTTGGCGTTTCTCGTCGCGGCTTTCGCTCTCTGTGTGACTCCGGGGCCCGACATGATGTTCATCGTGGCCGTCGGCGGGCGGGGCGGGCCGGCGGCCGGGGTGATGGCCGCGGCAGGTGTGGCGAGCGCGATGCTGGTGCACTCGGTGGCCGCGACACTGGGGCTTTCGGCGCTGTTCGAGACGTTGCCGGTGCTCTACTACGTGCTGCGGTGGCTGGGGGCCGCGTATCTGCTCTACCTCGCGGTGAAGGCGTTCCGGGACCGGTCGGTGCCGGGTGAGGGCGACGACGGTCTCGATGGGCCGAGCACTCTCGTCGGGGCCTCCGCCCGGCGGCGGCGCGGGCTGCGGCGGGCCTTCTGGCAGGGCGCCGTGACCAATCTGCTCAACCCCAAGGTGATCCTCTTCAACGTGGCGTTCCTGCCACAGTTCGTGGACCCGTCCCTCGGGCATGTGCGGGGGCAGTTCCTGCTGCTCGGCGTCACGATCGTGGTGATGGGCCTCCTGTGGGACGGCGCCATCGGGCTGCTCTCCGGCCGGCTCTCCCTCCTGCTGCGGCGCAGCCGCCGGGTGGCCCGTGGGCTGAACGTCTTCACGGGGACCGTGTTCGCGGGGCTGGCGGTGCGGTTGGCGGTCTCGCCGAAGTGAGCCCACTTGTCAACCCGAGGTTGACACCCCGGGGGTGTCAACCTACGGTTGACATATGACGGCCAACCCACGAGTCACGGCTTCCGTGCGTCTCGACGACCTCATCGAAGCCATCAAGAAGATCCATCCGGAACCACTCGACCAACTCCAGGACGCGGTACTCGCCGCGGACCACCTGGGTGATGTGGCCGACCATCTGATCGGCCACTTCGTGGACCAGGCGCGGCGCTCGGGCGCGTCCTGGACGGACATCGGCAAGAGCATGGGGGTGACCCGGCAGGCGGCCCAGAAGCGATTCGTGACCAAGGCCGAGGCGGACATCGACCCCGACCAGGGGGGCTTCAGCCGGTACACGCCCCGGGCCCGCAACGTGATCATGGCCGCGCACAACGAGGCGGCGTCCGCGCGGAACGGCGAGGGCGTCCCGACGCATCTGGTCCTCGGGCTGCTCGCGGAGCCCGAGGGGCTGGCGGCCAAGGCGATCGTCGCGCAAGGGGTGACGCTCGACGCCGTACGCCAGGCCGCGACCGCCGCACTGCCCCCGGCCGTCGACAAGGTGCCCGAGCTGATCCCCTACGGCTCCGACTCCAAGAAGGTCCTCGAACTCACCTTCCGCGAGGCCCTGCGCCTCGGCCACAACTACGTCGGCACCGAACACCTCCTCCTCGCCCTCCTGGAGTTCGAGAACGGAGAGGGCGTACTCAGCGGCCTGGGCGTACGCAAGGACACCACCGAGGCCAACGTGGCGGAGGCCCTGCGGGCGCTGACGGAGGGGCAGGAGGGGGAGGGCGGGGCGTAACGGGGCCTCGCCCTCACGTTCCCCGCAGAGCGCTCCCCAAGTGACGGGCAGCGCACTCCCCGAGCCGGAAATCCGCTGGTCATGGGGCGTTGTCAGTGGGTGGTGCCACACTCGCCCCATGACCGACCGCTGGGCTCTCGCGGCGGCCGAGGACGGTGGCGTGGAGGTCGTCGCCCTCGGCCGGGACGGGCTGCCCGCAGGGCCGGTGGAGCGGGAGGCGGATCTCGCGACGGCCGTGCGGCGGCGGCCGGGTGTGGGGCGGTGGGTGTGGCGGGCCACCGCCGAGGTGTACCCCGTTCTGCTCGCCGCGGGCATCCACGTGGAGCGGTGCTATGACGTCGAGGCCGCCGAGAGCCTGTTGCTGGGGCATGAGGGGCGGCTCGGTGAACCTCGTTCCGCTGCCGCCGCCCTCGCCCGGCTCCGGGACACGGCGGTGCCGCCGGACCCGCCCCTGCGGTCCGCCGACCCCGGGGCCCAGCCCTCCCTCTTCGAGCCCCGGCCCGTCCACGTTCCGCTCACCGACCTCGTGGAGGTGTACGCCGACCAGCAGCGGCGGCTTGACGCCACGGCCCACCCGGAGCGGATGCGGCTGCTGACGGCGGCCGAGTCCGCCGGGATGCTCGTCGCCGCCGAGATGAACCGCGCGGGACTGCCCTGGCGCGCGGACGTCCACCGCGAGGTCCTCACCGAACTGCTCGGCGAGCGGTACGCGGGCGGCGGTGAGCCACGCCGACTCGCCGAGCTGGCCGACGAGGTGTCGCACGCCTTCGGGCGCCGGGTGCGGCCCGATCTGCCCGCCGATGTCATCAAGGCCTTCGCCCAGGCCGGGATCAGGGTCCGCTCCACCCGGCGCTGGGAGATCGAGGGCATCGACCACCCCGCCGTGAAGCCCCTCCTGGAATACAAGCGGCTGTATCGCATCTGGGTCGCCCATGGCTGGTCCTGGCTGCAGGACTGGGTGCGGGACGGGCGTTTCCGGCCCGAGTTCCTCGCGGGCGGCACGGTCACCGGCCGCTGGGTCACCAACGGCGGGGGCGCCCTGCAGATCCCCAAGGTGATCCGCCGGGCCTGTGTCGCCGACCCCGGCTGGCGGCTGGTCGTCGCCGACGCCGACCAGATGGAACCCCGCGTGCTGGCCGCCATCTCCCGCGACCCCGGCCTCATGGAGGTCGCCGGACGCGGCACCGATCTCTACCAGTCCGTCTCCGACCGCGCCTTCTCCGGCGACCGCGACCAGGCCAAACTCGCCGTACTGGGTGCCGTCTACGGGCAGACCTCCGGGGACGGCCTCAAGAACCTCGCCGCACTGCGCCGCCGCTTCCCCAAGGCCGTGCGGTACGTCGACGACGCGGCCCGCGCGGGTGAGGAGGGGCGGCTCGTACGGACCTGGCTCGGCCGTACGTGCCCACCGGCGGCCGGGGGCTCCGACGACGCCACCGAGGAGGCCGGCCTCCCCCAGGCCGAGGCCGACGACCCCGGAGACCGGCAGCAGGGGCAGGGGAGCGAGTGGGTGCCCGGGTACGCCTCCGCCAACTCCCGCGCGCGAGGCCGTTTCACCCGTAACTTCGTGGTCCAGGGCAGCGCCGCCGACTGGACGCTGCTCCTCCTCGCCGCCCTGCGCCGCGCCCTCGCCGGCATGTCCGCCGAGCTGGTCTTCTTCCAGCACGACGAGGTGATCGTGCACTGCCCGGAGCACGAGGCCGATGCCGTGGTCGCCGCCATCCGCGAGGCGTCCGAGCTGTCGGCCCGCCTCACCTTCGGCGAGACACCGGTACGGCTGCCGTTCACCACGGCGGTGGTGGAGTGCTATGCCGATGCCAAGTGAGGGTTCAGGACGCCCCGTCGAGCAGTCGGCGGAGTTCTCCGGTCACCGGGGAAGCCGTGCCGTCCAGGACGGACAGGGCTCGCCGCCACTCTTCGTGGGCCTCTTCCTTTCGGCCCCGGGCGTGGAGGAGGAGACCTCGTTGGTGCCGGGCGAGGCCGGCCACGTACTGGTCGGCCCGGCGTTCGGCGAGGGCGAGGAGGACGGCGCACTCGCGGTCGGCGCGGTCGGTTCTCGCCAGCTTCCGCAGGGCCCGTACGAGGCCGAGACGCGTCTTGGACTCGCCCTGCCAGTCCTCGTCGTCGCCGAGGACCCGCAGGCTCTGCTCGAAACTGTGCACGGCGGCGGCCGGTTCACCGAGGCGGAGCCGGGCGTAGCCGATGTTGCAGTGCGCGGTGTGCCGTACGACGACGCTGTCCGCGATCTCGCCGAGGGCGAGGCTGCGTTCGTGGTGGGCGATGGCGGCGCGGGCGTCGGTGTGCTTGGCCAGATTGCCGAGATGGCTGAAGGTCACGGCCTCGCCGTAGGGGTCGCCGAGTTGGCGGGAGAGTTCGAGGCTCTGCCGCAGTGTCTCCTCGCTCTCCTCGTAGCGGCCGAGGCTCTCCAGTACGAGACCCCGGTTGTTGAGGCAGCGCCGTACGCACGACACCACGCCGAGCTTCCGCCACAGGGTGAGGCCCTGCTCGTTGAGGTCGAGTGCCTCCGCCGCCCGGCCGGACATGAAGTGCAGCCCCGCCCGGTCGGTCAGGGCGAACGCCTCCGCCTCGTCGTCCCCGAGCGCCCGCGCCACCTCCAGCGCCAGCCGCCCCAGCACATCCAGCTCGGCCAGCCGGCCGGTGCGGTGGAGGTAGGGGAAGAGGTGGCGGACGAGAGCGGGTACGTACGCGGCCGTCCGGGCGCCGTGGTCGCGGGCGCGCCGCTCCACGAGGGCCACGATATTGGGCAGCTCACGGTCACCCCAGGCGAAGGCCTCCTCGGTGGAGGCGAAGGGCGGGTCGGAGGAGGGGATGCCCTGGGGTGCCTCTGTCGCTGTGGTACGAAGCCGCTCGTCGCGTTCGTAGCCGGGCGGGAGCATGACGAGCAGACTCTGCCGGGCTCGCGCCGCATACCAGCGCAGAGCCCGTTCAACGGTCCCCGTGGTCTCGGTGGCCCCGGCCGAGCCGCCCGCGAGTTCCCGGGCGAAGTGGCGGACGAGGTCGTGAGGGACGTAGCGGCCGTACGTGGTCTCCTCCAGGAGGGCCACGTCGACGAGGCGGTCGAGGGCGGCCTCGGTGCGGAGGTCGTCGGTACCGGTGAGGCGGGCGAGGAGGGGGGCGCCGTAGGCGGGCAGGTCCAGGGCGCCGATGAGGCGGAGGGCGTGGGCGGCGTCGCGGTCGGCCGTGCGGTCGGAGGCGCGGAGCGCCTCGTGGGCGACGGCGAGGGAGCGGCGCACGCTCAGGTCGTCGTATTCGAGGTGGTGCAACCTCCCTTCCGTGGCGGCCAGTTGCCCGGCCAGCGCGTCCGGGGTGAGGGCGCGCCGGGCGGCGAGGCGGGCCGCGACGACCCGGAGGGCCAGCGGAAGCCTGCCGGTGAGTGCGACGAGGGGATGCGTGGCGTCCAGCCCGGCCGCACGCCCCGACGCGGCCCGCAGCAGCTCCGCGCTCTCGTCGTCCGACAGCGGGGCCAGCGGGAAGCGGTGGGCCCCGTCCAGCGCGGCCAGCGGCGAACGGCTCGTCACGATCACCGCGCACCCGGCGCCGGCCGGCAGCAGCGGGCGTACCTGGGCGGCGTTGGCGGCGTCGTCCAGCACCATCAGGGTGCGGGTCGGCGCGAGGGTGGAGCGGAGCAGTGCGGCGGCCTCGTCCGGGTGTTCGGGGATACGGCGGGGGTCGGTTCCGAGGTCGCGTAGGAGGGAGGCCAGGGCCTGGGCCGGGGTGAGGGGGGTCATGCCCGGGGTGGCGCCGTGGAGGTTGACGTAGAGCTGGCCGTCGGGGAAGTGGTCGGAGAGTTCGTGGGCGAGGTGGAGGGCGAGGGCGCTTTTGCCTACGCCGGCCATGCCGCTGAGTACGGTTACGGTGCGCTTTCCCTTCGGGGAGGCCGGGCGCCTCATAGCTCGGGGGGAACTGTTGTTTGGCGGGTGCGGGTTCGTTGTGGTTGATCGCGCAGTTCCCCGCGCCCCTGTGTGCAGCTGGGCCACGTCTAGTACTTGGCGTAGCTCCACGAGTACCTCGTGGCGGCCTGTGAAATGGGCAGGAGGAGGCGGGAGTTGGGCCGGGCGAAGCTGCTCGGCGGCTGGGATGGGCTCCGGTTCCGGCTCGCGGAGGATCTCCAAGTGGGCCTCGCGTACCGCCGGGCCCGGTTCCACGCCCAGTTCGTCCAGGAGGCGGGCGCGGAGGTCGCGGTGGACGGCCAGGGCCTCCGCCTGGCGGCCGGTGCGGTGGAGGGCCAGCATGAGCAGGCGGTGGAAGGCCTCGCGGAGCGGGTGTTCGGCCACCAGCGCGGCCAGCTCGGGGGCCAGCGCGGCGAGCGTGTCGGCTTGGGCGGGGCCGCCCCCCGGTCCCCGCCCTGTCTCCTCCGCCAGGTGGAGTTCCGCGTCGTACCGCCACTCCAGGAGCAACAGCCGGGCCTCCTCCAGTCGTTGGACGAACGCCTGGGCGCCGAAGTCGGAGACGGGCAGGCCGGAGAGGGGGGTGCCGCGCCAGAGTGCGAGCGCGGCGGTGGTCTCGTGGACCGTACGGGACCAGTCGCGTTCGGCGTGGGCCGTACGCGCGGCGGTGGTGTGGGCGTCGAAGACCCGGACGTCCAACTCGCCCTCGCGTACGCGCAGTTGGTAGCCCGGCGGGATCGCGCGCAGCCGGTCGGGGTCGTCCAGCAGTCTGCGCAGCCGGGTCACGTGGTTCTGCAGCGACGCCTGCGCGGACGGTGGAGGAGCCGCGTCCCACAGCACGTCCTTCAGCGCGTCGACCGAGACGATCCGCCCGGGTTCGAGCAACAGCGCCACGAACAGGGCACGCACCTTGCCACTGCCGACCGGCCGAACGGCCCCCTTGGCGACACCGGCGCCGGCCACACTGTCGTCGCCCTCGCTCCCGGCGTCGTACAGAACCGGCGGACCCAGCAGTCCGAACCGCAGCCCGTGCCGCATCGCGTCCGTACGCTGCCTTCCCGCACGTCGTCCTACCGGGCCGCTCCCCCTGACGACTCGCACCGGCCCCGCGGCCGGCTTCCTCACGGCTCCCGTACGGCCCCGGTGGGACCGTTGGGCTCATGTTAGCGATCCGTTGGCGCGACCTGATGTGATCACTTCATCGGAACCGGCGCCGACGGCGCACGCGGAACGCGTAGCTCGGGGGAGCGCCGCCGCCGCTGCCGGGTCCGCGATCGCACACACGAGTGCTCCGGTCGGCGGGGGTGAACGACCGGGGCACTCGTGTGCGTCGACGCGCCGCGATCCTCACAGAACCGGCGGGCGGCCGAGCCGCGTCAGCTGCCACACCGTGCGCCAGCGCATCGGCCGTCGCTCGCCGCCCGATGCGCGCCAGCCCTCCATGAATCCGCCGAACCACGCCCGCAGTCCGCCCGTCGAGCGGGCCCGCAGCAGCGTGATGAGCACCCAGATCCCCAGGTGGACGGGGATGAGCGGCAGGGGCAGCCGGCGGCGGACCAGCCAGACGCGGTTGCGGGCGTTGACGCGGTAGTAGATGGCGTGCCGGGCGGGTGAGGTCTTCGGGTGCTGGAGGAGGAGTTCGGGGGCGTAGCGCACGGTCCACCCGGCGTCGATCGCCCGCCACGCCAGGTCGATCTCCTCGTGGGCGAAGAAGAACTCGGAGGGCCAGTCCCCGGTTTCGCCGAGCATCTCCATGGAGAGGGCGTGTCCACCGCCGAGGAACCCGGTGACCGGCCCGCCCCGCATCGGGTCCGCGGCCCCGGGCCTCGGTACGTGCCGCCGCTGGGTCTCGCCGTGCTCGTCGGCGATCCGGAACCCGACGATCCCGAGCCGCGGCTCGTCGGCGTACAAGTCCCGTACGCGCCGCAGCACATCGGCGTCGACGAGCAGTCCGTCGTCGTCCAGCTCGACGACCACGTCGACGTCACCGAACTCGCGCAGCCGTTCTATGGCCACATTGCGGCCGCCGGGGCAGCCGAGGTTCTCGTCGACCTCGATGAGCGTGACCTCGCCGGGGAGGCCGAGGCGTTCGCCGAAGTCGGGCAGGGGGCAGCCGTTGCCGACGATCACGATCCGGGCCGGGGCGATGTCCTGCTTGGCCACGGAGGTGAGCAGGGCGTCGACCTCGGCGGGCCGATTCCCCATCGTCACCACCGCGACAGCGACCCTGGGCGCCACGTCCATCACGCCGTCCACCCCATCCCATCCATGTCCGTACGTCCCGACCGACGCCCCCCTCGCATCGACCAACCGATTACTGCCGGGATGCTAGTCGTTCACGTCAAGGACGACTTAAGGACTCCTCAAGAACCGGGATCAGAACGGCGATTCCCCTTGGCCGCGCGAGGGGTTCCCCTCGGCCGCGCGAGGGGCCTCCGGCTCGCACCTACCCTTCGGGCATGGCAGCTCCGAATCGCACGCCGGCCGAAACCGCCTACTGGAACGCCGTCCGGCGGTATGTCCTTCCACGGGCCACCCGGCGGAGCATCGGCCGCTACGGGGAACTGGGTGGCCAGTTCCTGCGATTCGAGGGGGCCACCCGCAGGCGGTTCCTGCACCCCCTGCTCGTCGACGCCTCGTCGATCACGGACGCGGATCTCGACCGACTGCTCTCCGTCGGCTGGCGCCCCCGTCTCACCGCCGCCTGGCTGATCGGCATATCCAGGCGGACCTCGTACCGGGCCCGCCTGGGGGACATGCTGCTGGACAGCGAAGTCATGTTCGCGGGGCTGGGCTACTGCTTCGCCCTGGCCCGCTTCGGCACCCACGAGGACGCCGAGATCCTCACCGCCTATCTGAACCGCTACCTGCCGCGCACCGACCTCAACTACGACCAACCCGTGGTCATGGGCACGCTCCTGCGTCTCGACAGCCACCTCGGCACCTCCCGTGCGGCGCCCTTCATCGCGGCCGACGGCCCCTACCAGCGCTGGGTGGAGGCCGTCATCCACGAGTCGGCCCGCCCCTCGTACGCACCGGCGGAGCAGCGGGCCGCCATGGACCGGCTGTGCGATTACGCCGACGGCTGGACCCTGCCGGGCTGAGACGCCGGGCCCGGCAGGTGCTGGCCCGCGATCACCGTCGCCGCCGACCGCGACCCCTGGCCAAGCCGTCGCTCATGCCCGCAGTGGATTCGCCCGCGTCGCCGCCAGCAGGTACCACGCCGTCGCCCCGGTGTGCCGGTACGGGTAGTAACCGAAGCCGAAGCCCGTGTCGAGGGGGCTGCTCGCCGAGACCACGCCCGCGCGTTCGGGCAGGGCCCTGCCGCCCACGGTCTGGCCGGTGCCCAGCAGGTCCTGGGCGCGTTCGACGGAGTCGAGGAGACGGCGGGCGCGGGACTCGTCGCCCCGCGCGCGGCGGTGGCGGAAGGCGAGCGCGAGATGGGCCGTGCCCTCGAACCAGACACCGTTGCGGTCCGGGTTCGGCTGGAACTCGGCGATCGGCGCGTCCTCGTTCGCGACGAGGCTCGCGGAGCTGAAGGTCACGCCCTCGTACGACTGCCCCTCCGGGACCGTGCTGTTGCGGCGCTCGGCGTGGTCGAGGACGGCCAGTTCGGCGGCGGCCCAGTCCAGGGAGCGGGCATGGCGGCCGGAGTCGAGGGCGAGGTGGGTCCAGGTCTGGGTGTCCTCGGGGACGGGTGACTTGTTGATGTTCACGCCGTCGTTCGTGCCGGTGTAGAAGAAGCCGCCGGACGAGCCCTGGACCGGCTCCCACATTCCCTTCACGAACGCCTCGGCCCGTGCCCGCCGCTCCCACCACACCCGCTCCCCCGTCAGCCGGGCGAGCCGTCCGAACAGGCAGACGAGGTCGGTGTTGTGCTCGGTCGAGGTGAACGGCAGCTTCTCGTCGGCCCCGTTCACCCCGAACTTGTAGCCGCCGAGCGGCTCGTCGGTACGGCCGGTGCGCTCGATCCACTCCCCGATCCGCACGGCGGCGGCCAGGAACCGCCGCTTCCCGGTCCGTCCGGCCAGCGCGCTCAGCGCGATCCCGGCCCACGCCATGTCCCCGACGGCCGTCCCCGTGAACCCGAACTGGGTCCCCACATTGGCCGTCCCGTCCGCCCGTACGAACCCGTCCGGCTGCGGCACGCCGTCGAAGAAGACATAGGGGCCCACGTTGTACGCCTGGCGCAACCTGCCGTCGTCGTACGCCGGATCGTGCTCCTGGGCGTAGATCAGCGCGTCCCCGAGCGCGACCGCGCGCGTGCGCCCCTCCTCGGTGCCGACCGCGAGATGCGCGAGCACCGCCAGCGCGTTGTCGTACGTGAACGCCGTGCTGAACAGGCCCGCCTGGTCGGTGTAGCTCTGCGTCAGCCGGATGTCGCCGTGGTCCGGGTACGCGTCCATCGCGGCGCCGAGGAACGCGTGGGCGCGCCGCCCGGCGTCCGCGCCCTTGAGGCCGGCCGCGCCGCGGTGCCCGGCGGCGGCCCGTGCCGTGCCGGAACCGATGGCGGTGAGCGCCGCCGCGACCCCGAGACCGGCCCCGAGACCGGTGCCGAGCAGCGAACGACGACTGAACCCCGGGCCTTGCCCGCCGGTCATGCCGGTCATGGATCTCCCTTGGAAGGTACGGGACTTGAGGGCGACCGGAGGTCGTCTGAGAGCGCTCCCAAGCCGGATGCGCGCCATTCTGCTGACCGGCCCAGGGCGGGTCAACGCCTGCGGATGGCGACGGGCGGCAGTCGCGCGAAACACGGGCGTCCCGCGCATCCCCATGCGCGGGACGCCCGCGGCCGGGGCCGGGACCCCCGGTCCGCGGACTCCGCTACGCAGTCCCCGGCACCCCGGCATCCCGGTCCCCGACCCGCGAGGTCAGTCCTCCACGACAGTGACCTCGCGGTCGTTCACCGGCTGGGTCGGCCGGTTGCTCACGGGGAACAGGTCCTTGTACGCGGCGACCTCGTCCTTCGCCACCGGCACGGAGTCCTTCAGCACGGTCCACTTGACACCCTCGGTGCAGGGCGGGGTGGTGAGGGAGCCGTCGTAGCGGTACTGGTCGCGGTCGCCCGGCAGGAACTTCGTGAGGTCGAACGCCTTGGTGATCTTCTCGGTGGCGCCCTCTTCCGCCGGCAGCTTCGCGAAGAGATCGGCGAAGGCGGACCCGTTCTTCGCGTCGGCCCCCGCGGCATCCTCGTCGTTCTCGTCCATCAGCACACCCACCACGGCGAGCGCCCCGCTCTTGTCGGCGTGCACGAAGTGCACCTCCATCGCGGTGTGCTCCCCCTCCTCGGTGTGCTCGCTCGGCAGGTGGAAGTGGAACTGCTTGAGGTCGTACGTCTTGCCGTCGAGGACGATCGCGCTGCCCTCGGAGACATTGGCCTGGACGGTGTGGCCGTTGTTGACCAGCTCGGCGGTGACGGGCTCGTAGTCGATGGTGACGGCCTTGTCGACCGGTGTCTCGACGGCCGTGTCGTCGTTCAGGTCGATCGGGGACTGCTCCTTGCCGGCCTCGCACGCCTCGAAGTCCTCGGCGAGGGTCGCCCAGTTCGCGGGGCCGTCGGCGCCCTCGTAACCCCAGTGGGCGTCCTCCTTCTTCTCCCCGGCCTTGCTGTCGTCGGCGCCGGCCTCGGTCGAGGCGGAGGCGTTCGCCCGGGCCTGCGGTTCGGCGTCGTCGTCCGCGCTGCCGCAGGACGTGACCGTCAGAACACTGAGAGCGGTGACTCCGGCTATCGCGGCCATACGTATGACACGGGAAGACATGCTTGTTCCACCTCGCGGAGGTCGACTGGTCGTGGCGCTCGGCCACCCACTGGGTTGCGAACACCACTGTTCGATCTCGTCGAACAGCGCTGGGACAAGCGAGGAACAAGAGAGAGCAAGGCAAGGTAAGAGGACGTACAAAATTGGCCGCGCGGGCGTTGTTCCGGCCCTTTCGGGGCCCGAAGCGGGCCGATCGGTTCCGAGTTGTCCGTTTCCGGCCCAGCGCGCAGTCTGAGGACTACGAGTGACACTCATCCGGCGCCGAATTGAGCGGGAATGGACACCAGAAGGCCGGTACCTCCGTACGCATCCGGTCACCGTGCGCGTACGCCGCCCACACCTGACTCGCCCCACCCGCCTGACCCAACGGACCCGGTCGACCCGGCTCACCCGACCGACCCGACCGACCCGACTCGCCCGCTCGACCCGACGGACCCAGCCAACCCGTCTGGCCCGGCTCGCCCGACCGACTCGACGGACCCGGTCGACCCGACCCACCCGGCCGACCCGACCCACCCGGCCGACCCGACGGACCCGGCCGACCCGACGGTCCCGGCCGACCCGACCCACCCGACCTACCCGGCCGACCCGACTCGCCCGGCGGACCCGCCTGACCCGACCGATCCGACTCGCCCGGCCGATCCGGCGGACCCGACCCACCCGACCGACCCGACTCGCCCGGCCGATCCGGCGGACCCGACCCACCCGACCGACCCGACTCGCCCGGCCGATCCGGCGGACCCGACCGACCCGACGGACTCGGCCTGCCCGCTCGACCCGACCGACCCGCCTGACCCGACGGACCCAGCCGACCCGGCCGACTCGGCTCGCCCGACCGACCCGGCCGCCCGCGCGGCCTCGACGTACTCGGTCGACGCGGCCACGGCCACCGTCAGCCCCGAGGGCGTCGTTCTGGGCTGGAGCGAAGGGGCCCATCGGTTGCTGGGCCATCGCGCGGCGGCCGTCGTGGGGCGTGCGGTGGACGGGCTGTTCGTCCACGGCGAGGGATTCCCCCTGCCCGACCTGCGGCGATCCCCGGAGTGGAGCGGCCCGGCGACCCTGCGGCACCGGGGCGGGCGCGAGATCGCCGTGACCTTGCACGTGTACCCGTCCCTGGACGCCGACGGACGGGTGCAGTCCTTTGTCGTGACCGCCGTCCCGGCCCCCTCCCGCACGGCCGAGGCCCCCGGAGTCCCTGAGGCCCCCGAGGCTGGTCAGGAACCGCCGCTGCCTCTGCTGGAGTGGTCGTACGCGCAGTCGCCGCTGGCCATGTCCACGTACACGAAGGGGCCGCACGGCTGGCGTCCGAGCCCGGCCGCACCGAGCGGGCCGAGCGGGCCGAGCGGGCCGGATGAACCGAGCAAACCGGCCGTACCGGGCGGACCCGGCGGACCGGCCGAGCTGGGTGAGCCAGCCGGACCGGGTGAGCCAGGCGAGCCGAGCGGGCCGGGCAGACCGGGCGAGCCGGGGGCACCGGCCGGACTGGGCGGACCAGTCGAGCCAAGCGGACCGGGTGGACCAAGCGGACCGGGTGGACCGGGTGGACCGGGTGGACCGGGTGGACCGGGCAAGCCATACGAACCGGCCGAGCCGAGCGGACCGGCCAGACCAGCAGTACCAGGCGGACCCGGCGGACTGGGCGGACCGGGCGAGCCAGCCGGACCGGCCGAGCCGAGCGAACCGGGCGAGCCGAGCGAACCGGGAAGGACGAGCGGACCGGGTGAGCCGGGAAGGCCGGGCGGACCGGGTGAGCCGGGAAGGCCGGGCGGGTCGGCCGTATCCGGTGGGCCGGGCGGGCCGCCGGGGGTGGCCATCTCAGCTCACCCGAGCCCGTCGGCAGCCTCAGCCCCGCCAACCCCCTCGCTCCCCGACCCCGATCTCCTCCCTCTCGTCGAACGTGTGGCCGTGGAAGGGCGACCTCTGCGTCATGAGCGGACCGCGCCCGGGCCCCTTTCCTCTCGGCAGCAGGCGTGGATCACCGAGATGTGGCCGGTGAAGGACCCGGTGACCGGTGAGGTGCGCGGGGTGGGGACGGCGACCTTCGACAGCAGCGAGGAGCACTGGGCGCGGCAGCGGCTGGCGCTGCTGAACGAGGCCGGTACCAGCATCGGCACGACCCTGAACGTGACCCGCACCGCGCAGGAACTGGCCGACATGGTCATCCCCCGGCTCGCCGACTTCGTCAGCGTGGATCTGCTGGACTCCGTACTGCGCGGCCAGGAACCTGCGCCCGGCCCGCTGGACACGGCGGTGGCGCTGCGCAGGGTCGCGCACCAGTCGACGTACGAGGGGGTGCCCGAGGCGGCGGTACGGCTGGGCGACCTGGACGCCTACCCTCCGTTCTCCCCGCCCGCGCGGGCGCTGGCCACCGGGAAACCGCTGCTCAGCGGGCAGGACGACCCGGACTACCGGCGGTGGGTCATGGAGGACAGGACCCGGATCGACCGGGTCCGGAAGTTCGGGTTCCACTCGGTGATGGCGACGCCGCTCAGGGCCCGGGGGGTCACGCTGGGGGTGGTGTTCTTCGCGCGCCGGAACGGTTCGAAGCCGTTCGATCAGGATGATCTGGTGCTCGCCCAGGAGTTGTCGGGCCGGGCGGCCGTCGGGATGGACAACGCCCGCCGCTACACACGCGAGCGCACCAACGCGCTGACCCTCCAGCGCAGTCTGCTGCCGCGCGACCTGCCCGAGCAGGCGGCCGTCGAGGTGGCGTTCCGCTATCTGCCGGCCGGTTCGGGGGCCGGGGTGGGCGGCGACTGGTTCGACGTGGTGCCGCTGTCCGGGACGAGGGTCGCGCTGGTCGTCGGCGATGTGGTCGGGCACGGGCTGCACGCCTCCGCCACCATGGGGCGGCTGCGCACAGCCGTACGCACCCTCGCGGACGTCGATCTGCCGCCGGACGAGCTGCTCACCCATCTCGACGACCTGGTCGCTCATCTGACGTACTACCAGGAGCCCCTCCCCGACGACGCGGAGATGCCGTACGCCGGTGAGATCGGCGCGACCTGTCTGTACGCCGTGTACGACCCGGTGTCGAGGGTGTGCGCGCTCGCCAGCGCCGGGCATCCGCCGCCGGTCGTGCTGTACCCGGACGGCTCGTGCGAGGTGATCCGACTCTCCCCCGGCCCGCTGCTCGGGGTCGGCGGCCTCCCCTTCGAGGCGACGGAGGTGGAGCTCCCGGAGGGCAGCCTGCTCGCCTTCTACACCGACGGGCTGATCGAGGCCCGCGACCACGACATCGGCGCCGGCCTCGACCGCCTGTGCGAGGCCCTGGCCTCACTGCTGCCGTCCCTGGAGACCACCTGCGAGCACATCCTGAAGTCGCTGCTGCCCGAGACCCCCGCCGACGACGTGGCCCTCCTCCTCGCCCGCACCCGCGCACTGCACACCGACCAGGTCGCCACCTGGTCGCTGCCCGCCGACCCTGCGATCGTCGCGGACGCCCGCGCCGAGGCCTCGCGGCAACTGGCGCTCTGGGGCCTGGAGGAGGTCGCGTTCGTGACCGAACTCGTCGTCAGCGAGCTGGTCACCAACGCGATCCGCTACGGCGCCGTCCCCATCGGCCTGCGCCTCATCCGCGGCCGCACCCTGATCTGCGAGGTCTCCGACGCCAGCAGCACGGCCCCCCATCTGCGCCGCGCCCGCGCCTTCGACGAGGGCGGCCGGGGCCTGCACATGGTCGCCCAGGTCACCCAGGGCTGGGGCACCCGCCAGACGTCGACGGGCAAGACGATCTGGGCGGAACAGG
The DNA here is from genome assembly GCF_053592555.1 of Streptomyces sp. NPDC002643. NCBI lineage: Bacteria > Bacillati > Actinomycetota > Actinomycetes > Kitasatosporales > Streptomycetaceae > Streptomyces > Streptomyces sp. NPDC002643. Next base: position 51,748 of record NZ_JBSFVY010000030.1, on the reverse strand, counting down.
CACTGCCGACGCACCAACGAAGCCTCCGGGTGCCGTAGACGGCCGCAGGTGTGGGAACGGCGCCCCTCGCTCCGTTCACTCCCATTACTCCGTGCGCAGCGCCGTGGCCGTGCTCGTCCGGGCCGCCCAGCCCGCCGGGAGCAGTGCGCCCGCCACCGCGATCAGCAGTCCGCCCGCGGCGAGCGAGGCCAGCAGCGGTGGGCTGTCGTACACGGTGATGTAGGCGTCCGGGAGGGTCAGCCCGACCGCGTCGCCCATGAGCGGCGTTACGGCGTGATGGAGCACGATCCCGAGCGGTACGGCGACGAGCCCCACGACCAGTCCGATCCCGGCGACCGAGGTGACCACCATGGCGACGGTCTGGCGGGGTGTCATCCCGAGGGCCTTGAGGACGCCGAGGTCATGGACGCGGTCACGGGTGTCGAGGACGACCGTGTTGAGGACGCCGAGCCCCGCGACCGCGACCAGCATCAGGGTGAGCATGCCGATCAGGGCGTTCATGGCCACCAGCACACTGGAGTTGCCGGCGGTGGCGGCCTGGGCGGAGGCGCCGGGAGCGGCGGTTTCGAGCGCGGTGTTGAGGGAGTCGAGGTAGCGGGCGGTGTCCGTGCCGGGGGCGGTCCGTACGTGGAAGCTGCCCGGCCGGGCCCCGTCCTGCCCCGGCCCGAGTTCGGCGAGGGTGGCGGTGGAGGTGAGCAGTTCCATGCCGTCGCCCTCGGTGAAGAACGCCTCCCCGACGATCCGTACGTCGACCCGCCGACCCGCCTCGGTGAGGGTCACCGTGTCCCCGACCTCGATCCCGGCCGTCTTGAGGAACCGGGCGGTGACCACGGCCTGCCCCGGCCCGTCGATCCACTTCCCGGCGACCATCGTGGGGGCGCCCCACTCCGAGTCGCCCTCGTACGCCACGACGGTCGTCGCCCCGGTGATCCCCGAGGCGCTCAGCTCCGTCTGGGCGGTGCCGTAGAAGCGTGCGGTGCCCTCCTGGGCCCGCAGGACGGCGGCCACGGCCTCCGGGTCGATCGGTTCCTTGCGGCCGTCTCCCGCGTGGACGACATCCGCACCGGGCGGCCCCTGCCGTCCGCCGGCCGCCACGACCACCTCACCCGCGGAGTTGAGCAGCCGGTTCTCCTGCACCGCGCCCAGTGTCAGCGCGAGTCCCAGACCGAAGGTGACGGCCACGGCGCCGAAGCCGACCGCCGCGCCCACGGTCGCCGAACGGCCCGGCCGGGCGAACGGCTGCGCGAGCCCCAGCCCGAGGGCACGCGGCAGCGGCAGCCGCGCCAGGGCCCGCCGCGCCCACCGGACCAGCCGCCCGCTCCCGGCCCGTGGCGTCCGCCCGACGGCGATGGCCTCGACGGTGCGCAGCCGCCCGGCACGCGAGGCGGGCACCAGCGCCGCGCCCGCGACCAGCAGCAGGGCGCCGCCGCCGACCAGGACATCGATCCACAGCGGTATCGAGGCCGCCGACGAACCGAGCGCCGCCCCGGCCTCGTCCAGCACCGGCACGCTCAGTACGTGGCCCAGCACCAGCCCGAGCCCACAGCCGACGCCGGCCGGGATCAACGCCTGTGCCACATACGCCCGTACGACCTGCGCCGGGGTGAACCCGAGCGACTTCAGCACCCCGATCCGCCGGGTCGCGGCGCCCACCGCCCCGCTGACCACGATCCCGATCACCAGCACCGACAGAAACAGCCCCAGCCCACCGAACGCCACCAGGAACGGCACGAACGCCATCGCGTTAGCCGTCCGCTCCTGCTTGACCGTCAGATACGACAGCGCGCCCGTCATGGCCCCGTCCGGCACGGCGCCGGCGACCGCCGAACGACCGGCGTCCACCTGGGAGTCGGTGCCGGCGTCTTGGAGACGGTAGAGCATGTCGTAGGAGTGGGAGGGGGCCGAGGGGGCGGAGGCCGAGTTGGGGTCCGGCGCCGACGACGGCTGTTTGTCCACCGCGGCCAACTCCTCGGCCTGGCCCGGGGTGACCCAGGCGTCCGCGGTACCTGTGACCGAGCGGGCGACGCCGACCACCGTCAGGGTCGGGGAGCCCGGTGCGTCGGGGAGGGTCAGGCGGGCGCCCGTCCGCAGGGGTGTGCGGCCGTCGGCCACGACGATCTGGCCCGGCCGGGTGGCCCATGCGCCCTCGACCAGGTCGAGTTCGTCGACGTCACCGCCCGCGTCCGCCCGGCCGACGACGGTCAGCGGCGGCAGTTCGATCCCGGCCGGCACGAAGTCCGTGGCCGAAGCGGTCCGGGGGTGTACCGAAAGAGTCAGGAAGGGCCCGGCGGTGGCGGTCACGCCGGGCACGTCGGCGGTCTTCGCGAGCTTCGCGGCCGTCACCCTCGTACCGTCGAACCGCCCCAACAGATGGGCCCCGTGCTGCTCGGCGAAGGCCCGGTCGAAGGGCGCCCGCGCCGCGACCAGCAGCCCGGCCGCCAGCACCGACGCGGTGACGGCCATGAGCGTGGTCAACACCATCACCCCGGTCTGCACCCGCCGCCGCCCCACCCCGGCCCGCACCACCCGCCCGAGCGCACTCATCGCCCCACCACCGCGGCACCGTCGCCACCACCGGCGAGACCACCGGAATCGGGGGCTCCGCCCGAGGCCCCGGACGTACCACCGGTCTCCGAGCCGGGCGCTGCCCCGCCCACAACACCGCCGTTGCTTCCCCTTGCGAAGCCATCGGGACGGCCGCCGCGGCCTCCGGGTTCGCCGTCGCCACCACCGGCGACACCACCGAGGCCCGAGGCTCCGCCCGCGAAGCCGCCCGAACGGCCGTCCCCGCCCCCGGCTCCCCTCGTCAAGCCATCCCGGCGGCCGGCCCCGCCCCCGGTCCATCCCCCTTCCCCTGTACCGGTCCGCGCACCACCCCCCAAGGCGGCCCCCTCCCCTGCGGTGCCGTGACGGGTGTCCCGTGTGATGCGGCCGTCGACCAGTTCCACGGTTCGGGTGGCGCAGGACTCGGCGAGGTGGAGGTCGTGGGTGACGAGGACGATGGTCTGCCCGGCGGCGTTCAGCTCGCCGAGCAGGGTGCGGACGTCGTCGCCGGAGGCGGTGTCCAGGGCTCCGGTCGGCTCGTCGGCGAGCAGCAGGGCCGGACGGTTCATCAACGCCCGTGCGACGGCGACCCGTTGGCGTTCTCCGCCGGACAGCCGCCCGGGGTACGCGCCGGAGTGCCGGTCGATGCCGAGGCGGCCCAGCAGTTCCGCCGCCCGTCGCCGTGCCTCACCCCGGCCCATCCCCGCGAGCCGCGCCGGCAGCTGCACATTGTCGGCGACCGTCAGATCGTCCAGCAGATGGAAGAACTGGAAGACCATCCCGACCTTCGCCCGCCGATACCGGGCCGACCCGGCCTCGCTCAGCGCGTCCACCCGTACCCCGTCGACCGTCACACTCCCCGACCCGGGCCGGTCCAGCCCGGCGATGAGATTGAGCAACGTCGACTTCCCGCTCCCCGAGGGACCGATGACGCTCACCGCCTCCCCGGCCCGCACGCTCAGCGTGACGCCGTCGAGCGCCGGCGGCCCTTCACCGCCGTACGCCCGCGTGACGTCCCGGATGTCGATGACGGCATCGCCTGCCGTGCCGGTGTTCGTTCCAGTGCCCGGGCCGGTGCCAGTTCCGGTGCCCGTTCCGGTGTTCGTGCTCGCGTTCCTGCTCGTGGGCCTTGCCACGAAGCCTCCCTTGGCCGGTGGTCGACGGTTCGCCAAGACGCTAGGGAGGCCGGGGCCGACGGTCGTCACCCGCGACGCCGAACCCGTCTGACGTACAGGGCGGACCCGGCCCACGGGTCATCCCTGAGATGTACGCGCGAGAGGGAGCCCGCCTCCTCACCGGGACGGATGCCGACGCAGAACGCCGCTTGCCACACTGTGGCCATGGGCGGCGGCGGGACGGACGGGACGGAAACGACGAGATCCGCACGGGCGGAGACGACAACAGGCGCACAGACAACAGCTGGCGCGGAGCCGACAGCGGGCGCGGAGCCGGCAGCGAGGGCCGCCGAGCCGCCACGGTGGAGTGGGCTCGGCGACCGGATACGGCGAGGGAGGATCGCCGACCTGATACGGCGGGGGCGGCTCGGCGCCCTGGCGCGGCGAGGAAAGACCGCCTGCCTCGCCCAGCTCTCGCTTCTGCGGGCCACGAGCCCCCTGCCCCGCCCGTCCCGCTGGATGTGGACGGCCGACGCGGTGCTCGCCGTCCTCCTCGCCACGTGCACGGTGGTCACGGCACTGCACCAGGGCGTGAGCGCGGTCCCGATCCCTCCCGACCTGCTGATCACCCCGCCGGAGCCGACGACGGCACCGCTGCCGGGAGCGAGCGCCCTCCCACTCGATCCTTCAGTGCTACCGCGCCCGCCGGCGCCCCCACCGGTGTACCTGCTCGAACCCCTCGAACCGGTCCACCCCGCCCAGCTGCTCCTGGCCGCCCTGACCGCGCTCCCCCTGGCCGTACGCCGCCGCCACCCGCTGACCGCCTTCTGGGCGGTGATCGCGACGACCCTGCTGTTCAACCAGCGCCTCGGCGCGAGCGACACCACGGTCTACACGTTCCTGTCGTGTGTGATCGCCGCGTACAGCGCCGCCGTCTACAGCCCGTACCGGCTCCGCGCGATCACCAGCCTGGTGGTGGGCGCGGGCCTGATCGCCGCGTTCCCGGAGGAGAACCTCCCGGATGTCACCCCCGCCGTGATCCCCTTCCTGATCCTGCTCGGCGTGGGCCTCGGCGCCAACGCGATCCACGTCTGGAAGCAGCGCGTACACGCCCTCCAGACCGAGCAGGAGACGGCGACCCGGCTGGCGGTGGACCGCGAACGTTCCCGTATCGCACGGGAGTTGCACGATGTCGTCACCCACAATGTGAGCGTGATGGTGATCCAGGCGGGCGCGGCCCGCAAGGTGATGGACGCCGCGCCCGACCGGGCCCGCGAGGCGCTGCTCGCCGTCGAGGCGGGCGGCCGCACGGCGATGTCCGAACTGCGCCATGTGATGGGCCTGTTGACCATGTCCGACGAGGACGACCCCTTCGCCCGAAACCCGCACGACGGGCACGGCCACGGGCACAGGGGCAGCGACAGGGACAGGGACACGGGAATGGGGACAGGCACGGGCACGTCCCTGTCCACCCCCATGCCCATGCCCATGGACGATCAGGACCTGACCCCCCAGCCCGGCCTCGACCAACTGCCCGCCCTCACCGACCGCGTACGCGACACCGGCGTCCCGGTGGAGCTGACGGTGACCGGCACCCCCGTCCCCCTGCCGCCGGGCGCCGGCCTGGCCGCGTACCGCGTGGTGCAGGAGGCCCTGACGAACACCGTCAAGCACGCGGCGGGCGCCCGGGTACGGGTGACGGTCGACCACACCCCGCAGGCCGTACGCATCGAGGTGACGGACACCGGCGGCACCCCCCGCCCGTCCGCCGACACCGGCTCCGGCCGGGGCCTGCTCGGTCTGCGCGAACGCCTCGCCGTCTACGGGGGCACCCTCGACACCGGCCCCCGCCCGACCGGCGGCTACCGCGTACGGGCGACCATCCCCCTGGACCGGCCGTGAACGCCCGAAGGGAACGGGCCGAGGACGCGCCCCGGGTGGTAATCGCGGACGACCAGGCCCTGGTCCGCACCGGCTTCAACATGATCCTTACGGCCGACGGGATCGAGGTCGTCGCGGAGGCGGCGAACGGCGAGGAGGCGATCGAGGCGGTCCAACGCACCCACCCCGATCTGGTCCTGATGGACATCCGCATGCCCGGCACGGACGGCCTGGAAGCCACCCGCCGCATCCTGACGGACCCGCGCCCCGAGCAGGCCCCGCCCCCACCCCGGGTGCTGATGCTCACCACCTTCGACCTGGACCGTTACGTCTACGCCGCCCTCACGGCGGGCGCCACCGGGTTCCTCCTCAAGGACGTCACCCCCGAACACCTGGTGGCCGCCGTACGCCTGGCCCGCACGGGCGACGCCCTGTTGTCCCCGGCCATCACCCGTCGCCTCATCGAACGCTTCGTCTCCCCCGCCCCGGAGTCCCCCGCCCTCCACCGCGACCTCTCCCCTCTCACCCCCCGCGAACTGGAGGTCCTCCGCGCCCTGGCGACCGGCCTCAGCAACACCGAACTGGCCGCCCACTTCCACCTCAGCGAAGCCACGATCAAGACCCATGTGGCCCGCATCCTCGCCAAACTCCGTCTACGCGACCGCGCCCAGGCGGTGGTGGTGGCCTACGAAACGGGCCTGATCGCCCCACGCACCCCCGCCACCGGGAACGGCTCGCTCCCCTGAACCCGGCACGCCACCCCACGCCGGTTTACCGTCGGCGACATGGACGGTGACCACCGAGACCGAGACCGAGACCGAGGCCAAGGTCGAAGCCCAGACCTAGGCCTGCGTCGGTGTCTGCTCGCCGGGGCGGTCTTCGCGGTGTGCATGGCCGGTACCACCCTGCCGACCCCCCTCTACCCGCTCTACCAGGAGAAGTTCGGCTTCTCCGAGCTGACGGTCACCGTCGTCTACGCCGTCTACTCCGTCGGAGTCATCGGCGTACTGCTGCTCGTCGGCAACGCCTCCGACGCCGTCGGCAGACGCCCCGTCCTGCTGTGGGGCCTCGGCTGCGCCGCCGCGAGCGCGTTCTGCTTCCTCTGCGCCACCGCGCTGGGCTGGCTGTACGCGGGGCGGCTGCTGTCGGGGCTGTCCGCAGGCCTGTTCACCGGCGCGGCGACGGCGTACGTGATGGAGCTGGCGCCGCCCGACGGTGTCTCGCGGGCCACGTTCGTGGCGACCGCCGCGAACATGGGCGGACTCGGGTGCGGCCCCCTCCTCGCCGGGCTGCTCGCCCAGTACGCCGCCTGGCCGCTGTATCTGCCGTTCGTCGTCCATCTCGCCCTGGTGGCCTGCTCGGCGGCGGTCCTGCTGCGGCTTCCGGAGACCGTGCGGGAGCGGCGTCCGCTGAGCACCGTACGGCCCGAGCGGCCCGCGCTGCCGCCGCGCGTACGGGCGGTGTTCGGCCCGGCGGCGGTCGCCTCCTTCGTGGGGTTCGCCCTGTTCGGGGTGTTCACCTCGGTGAGCCCGGCCTTTCTCGCCGAGTCCCTGGATGTGCGCGACCACGCGGTGAGCGGCCTGGTCGTCGCCCTCGCCTTCTTCGCCTCGACCGCCGGACAACTGGCCGTGGGCCGCGTCGGCGTGGGCCGCTCCCTCCCCCTGGGCTGCGCCGCGCTCCTCGCCGGGCTGGCGCTGCTGGCGGGCGCGCTCCACTGGGACCGGCTGTCGCTGGTGGTGCTGAGCGCGCTCGTCGGCGGGGCGGGGCAGGGGCTGGCGTTCCGGGGCGCGCTGTCCGCAGTGGCCCGGGCATCCGACGCCGACCGCCGGGCCGCCGTGATCTCGACCCTGTTCGTGGTGGCCTACACGGGCATCTCGCTCCCGGTCATCGGCGTCGGCCTGCTGACGGAACGGATCGGCCTGGAGGGCGCGGGCCTGGCCTTCATCGCCTGCATGGCCCTCCTGGTCTCCACGGCGGGCGTCTACCTCCTCCGCCGCCCGGTACGGACCCCGGAGGCCGATTACCGGGTCCGCTGAGGGCCCGTCGGCCCAGTTCGGTGACTGAGGGGTGGCCGTCCGGTCCGGCAACTGAGGGGCTCAAGGCAGCCGGTGCCAGAAGTCGAGGTTGTGGGTCCTCGCGTAGTCGACGGGGCCGATGGCGTCGGGGGCCAGGGACTGGGTGTGCGGTGCCGGGGAGCCCGGCACGAACGCCGGCCAGGGAGCGGACCCACGCCGCTCGGGTGTGCCGGTCGCGGCGAAGGCGGCCCAGTGATCGGTGACGGCGTCGGCGAGCCTCACCTGGGCGGGAGTGAAGAGCTTGCTCGCGGCCTCGTCCTCGAACACGTACGGGGTGTCGGAGGCGTGATAGGCGCCGAAGTCGAAGTCCTTGCCGGGCACGGGCAGATACATCGGCGCGTCGGGGTCGGCGAACTCATAGGCGTACGTGGGCACATGGCGCCCCAGGGCGGTGTTCTGGGCGTATGTCCCGCGTGCCCACATACGGTCGGTGACCAGGGTCGCCCAGGCGAGCGCGGGCGAGGGGAAGGCGGCGGCCGGGTACTCGGCGAGCACGGTGGACCGCAGCTCCGGCCCGAACGCGGTCGTGACGAGCGCCTTGTACTCCTCCTCGCCGAGCTTGTCGCCCACCGCGTCCCAGGTCAGCCCGACGAACAGCCGGTGCTCGTCACGGGTGGCCCCGGACAGTACGGGCACCCGGTGGAACCGGCCCTTGCGCAGGGCCTTCTCCGGCAGTTCGGGCAGCACGCCCGCGCCGAAGGCGAAGGCCTGGAAGGCGTTCATCACATGGGGGACGTCGAGGATGCGCTTGACCGGGAGCGCCCGCAGACAGCGCAGCGCGCGGGCGGGCTCGGAGTGCGCGCAGCCCAGCGTGGCCGCCGTGTCCCGCCCGGTGTCGCGCAGTTCACGCAGGGTGCGCCAGGTGTACCACCGGTACGCCGGCACCTCGGGGCCCATCATCCCGGCCGGCATGTCCATCATGCCCTCGCCGCTGGAGAGCACCGCCCGGTGGAACAGGCCCTCGGCGGCGGGGGAGGCGAGGTGTCCGACGACGGACGCGGCGCCGAAGGAGGAGCCGGCCACGGTGACATTGCCGGGGTCACCGCCGAAGGCCGCCGCGTTGCGCGCCACCCAGCGCAGCGCGGCCTGCTGGTCCTGCAGCCCGAAGGTCCCCGACCCGGTCAGACCGTCGTGGGCGAAGCCGCCGAAGACCCCGAGCCGGTAGTTGACGGTGACGACCACCAGCCCGCGGTCCGCGAGCCGCCGGGCGTCGAAGAACTGGCCCCCGCCGATGGCGCCGTCCCCGTGAATCCACACCAGCACCGGCGCCTTGCGGCCCGCACCGGAAGAGGCCGAGGCGGACCGGTCGGAGGCCGAGTGGACCGAGGCCGACCGGTCCGGGGCGGGATGGTGTGGGGCGGGACGGTCCGGGGCGGTGACGTTCAGGACCAGGCAGTCCTCCTCCAGGCTGGCGATGCCGCCGTACTGGGCGGGCACCTGCGGGCACAGCGGTCCCGGCCGGGTTGCGTCCCTGACTCCCCGCCAGGGGCGCGCGGGGCGCGGGGAGGCCCACCGGTGCTCACCGGTCGGCGGCCCCGCGTAGGGGATGCCCTGGAACATCCGGTACCCGGCGGAAACCGTGCCGCGCACCGCCCCCTTGTCGGTGCGCACCACCACGGTCCGGCCATCGGTCCCCGGGTTCCCCCGCGCGTACGTGACCGGCTGGGCGACCGCCGCGCTCAGCAGCACCGAGGCGGCGGTCACGGACGCGGCCAGAAGGCCACGCTGCTTCTTCATCACTCACCGTTCCTTCCGGGAGTCCGACGACGCCCATCGGGAGGCGCCGCTTCATTCGTGTCACCTGACTCGATCACGTGACTCGGTCATGCGACTCGGTCACGTCACTCGGTCACGTGGCATGGTCACGTCCTGCCTGTCGTCGCGCGAGATGGGCCTCGACGGCGCCACGGGCGAGGGCGGCCACCTGCCCCTCCGGCAGCAGCGACGGGTCGGCGGCCAGCCGGTTGTGGTGCATATGGAGCAGCGAGGCCAGCACCGCCGACTCGGCCGGGACCCGTTCGGGTGCCGGGCCCGGCCATGTGTTCGCGAGCACGCGCCGGTAGTCGGCCCCGGCGTCCGCCCGCGCCCGCCACGCCTCCAGGAGGGGCGCCGCCCACGAGGCGTCCCGCAACGCGGCGAACTCGCCGAACGGGTCCACGAGCCGAAGCGTCTCCCGGCGACGCTCGCGGAAGACACGGTGGTCCGCGTCACGGGGCGCCACGGCGAGCAGGCTCCGGGCCCGCTCCTTTGGCCCGCCCCGGACCTGGTGCCAGCCGAGATGCGCCCGACCGGCGGCGGCCAGCAACAGCGGGTCGACCGGCGGACGCGCCGAGTCCAGAAGACGCAGTTGTACGAGGGCCGCCACGCTGTCGGCGTGGAACACCCGCTCCGCCGCCGCCAAGGTCGCGGCCGTGCCTCCGTACCGTTCCGTCTCGGGCTCGTAGGTGTCCAGCGACAGCCGGTCGGCGAGCGCCTGTCGCCGCAGGTCGGCGGCCAGGTCGTGCAGCGTGGGGAGCACGTCGCGGGTCAGCGAACGGGGTTCGCCGTGCAGCCGTAGTCGCAGATGCGGGCGAGGGTCGGCGTAGCGGACGTAGAACCAGCGGTCCACCTCGGGCGGCAGGGCGTCCAGCAGGTCCGGCAGATACCGGGTGAGGACGGTGTCCTGCGACTCCCCCGGGCAGTACAGCTTGGCGTACAGCCAGGGCCCGCCCGGAAGACCGTCACCGGGAGGGGCCGCGCGGAGGAGGACCGGTGGGCGCGCCGCCGCACGAGGGCCCGTACCGCCGACCGCGGCGTGGCGCAGCAGGGGTACGGAGACTTCGGCGACATGACTCCCACGGGGGCCGACGAGCCAGCCCGTACTGGGCCGGTGGGACCCACTGGGCGGGCCGGCCGTGCCGGGTGAGCCAGGCGAGGCGGCACCCCCGCTTCCCCTGTCACCCCCGCCCAGGTCCGGCCTGTCGTACAACGCGGTGTCCGGGTCACGCCGCAGTTCCTCGCGCAGCAGTTTGGCGTCCGTCTGCCGGGAGAGGTCGAGCGGCAGCCGGTGGTCGCCGGTCCCGGCCTCGACGTGGTCGGGCACCCGCCAACGGCGTTGCCAGGCCCGCAGGGCGCGGTACCACTGGGTGAACTCGGCTTCACCGTGGAGGACTTCGGGGCCGAGGACGTCGGGGTCGCGCACCAGTCGGCGGGCCCGGCAGAGCACGGTCCGCCCATGCCGTACGCCGGGCAGCTGGGGCCAGTCGCGGGCCGGGCCCCAGTCCCAGCCGAGCAGGGGCCGGACGCCGTCGAGGGTCAGCAGCTGGAGCAGTCGTACGTGCGGGGGCGCGAGGCGGGCGGTGTCGAGCATGTGGAAGGTGCCCGCGGCGATCTCCCGCCCGTCGTGCCGCAGGGAGACCAGCCGGAGCCGGTCCGGGGCGCCGACGACAGCGAGGTCGTCCAGGGTCAGTCGTCGTGCGTCGGGCCCTTCGCCGAAGGTGCCGGGAGCGATGGTGTGTTCGAGCCAGCCGGGGGTGCGGACGACGTTGCCCGCGCGGGCGAGGAGCGGCCGGAAGCACAGCTGGGCCGGGATCACCGTACGGTCCGCCGCCGCCGTTCCGGTGAGCGCCAGGGGCGCGGCCCCGGCGAGACGGCGCGCGGCGTCGGGCATCAGGTGGGCGAAACGCGCCCACAGGGCCCCGGCGGGCCAGGTCCCGGTGAGAGGGGACGCGACCAGGGTGAAGTCGCCGTCGCGCAGCGCCTCCTCGGACGGCGACAGCAGTTGGAACACCATCTCGGCCGAGGCGGGAGGAGTACCGGAGTCATCGGTCAGGACATCGAGATCCCGATCGCTGAGCACGACCTCCTGGACGCCTCGCAGGTTCGCCTCGTGGGCCAGGGCGGACAGCAGACGGTCCCGGTCGCTCAACGGCCCGGACACGACCGCCACCTGAGGCACCTGAGGCAGGTGAGACACCTGAGGCGCCGGGGCGCCCAACCCACCCACGGGGTCGAGGAGTTCGGACACCGGTACGGCACGGTCGACGCCGTGGCGTTCGAGGAAGTCACGGTGGTACGCGGCGAGGGGACGCACGGCGGCGGTGACGGGTGGACCGAGCCGCCACAGCAGATCGGCGGCACGTCGCGCCTCCTCGGCGACCGCGTGCGGGAGGGCGATGTCCGCGTCCAGGAGGGTGTCGACGGCCAGGTGATGCGTGCTGTGCGCGAGGGCGCCCATACGCCTCTCGGCGACGCGCAGCGCGGCCAGTCCCCCGCCGGGCGGACAGGCGGCGTACGCGGCGAGCGCCTCGGCCACCTCCACGAGCCGCCCGGCCTCTCCGGACGCCTCCGGGACACCCGGCCGTGGGTCGGCGGCGCCGCGCGCGGCCTGAACGCCCGCCAGCCGGCCGACCACATGGGCCAACGGGTCCGACTCCCCCGGCGACGGCGGAAGGTCCGTCAACAGCATGCCGAGAGCGACGAGTTCCAGCACAAGCCCCTCGACGGCCCCGACCGGAGCGTCGGGCAGCCGACGCCGAACCCGCTCCACCAGAGCGCCGTACGCGACGGGCCACCGAGCCCCCGCGAAAACAGCCTCCACGGCCACAGTCCAACGCACCGACACCTCCCGCACACCGTCGACATCGGCGTCCGTACCGGGGTGCCGGCGGGAGTGACCGGGCTGGGCATCCGGGCGGGGGTGATCAGACCGGAGGTCTGGGCGGGGGTGATCAAGCCGGGCGTCCGGACAGGGGTGATCAGGCCGGGCGTCTGCACTGGGGCGGCGTGAGTCATCCGGCCCGGCGTCCCGCACCGACGCCTCACGCCCTCCCCAGGCGTTGCCATCCACGCCGAGATGGCGGGAGCGATCAGGCCCGGCATCCGGACGGAGGCGGTCCGAACCATCCGACCCGGCATCCGTGCGGGCCCGACCCAAGCCTTCCGATCCACCATCCGCGTAACGACGGCGAAGGCTCCCCGACCCCGGGTCCGCAAGACGACCCGTAGGCCCCTCCGACCCGGCATCCTCCACCGACGCCCCACGCCCTCCGCCGACGCCGGCAGCCACGCCCGGGTCACGGGAGCGATCAGACCCCGCATCCGGACGAGCCCGACCCGAGCCCTCTGCCACACCCTCCGCCTGACGACGGCGAAGGCTCCCCGAACCGGTGTCCGCAAGACGACCCGTAGGCCCCTCCGACCCGGCATCCTCCACCGACGCCCCACGCCCTCCGCCGACGCCGGCAGCCACGCCCGGGTCACGGG